>DAIPHL010000097.1:0-8887 GCA_036771375.1 Synergistaceae bacterium
GGGACGCATACTCATTCTCCACTTTTTTGACGACTTCCGGACGAGCTACGAGGTCATGAAAATCGAGGAGGTCACCTATGACGACATGAGGGCCCTCATCGACATGGACCTCGTGTACGAGCACCGTTCCCGCGGGTTGACCCCCGACTGCCCCGAACTTCGCGGCTCGGCCCAGAACCCCGACACGTTCTTCCAATCCCGGGAGGCCTGCTCGCCGTACTTCGAGGAGATGCCGAACGTGGTCCAAAGAGCGATGGACCGCTTCGCGGAGTGCATCGGCCGCAAATACCGCCTCTTCGATTACTTCGGAGCACCGGACGCGGAGAAGGTCCTCGTCATCATGGGAAGCGGTGCCTATGTGGCACGCGAGGCCGTCGAGCACATGGTAGCAAACGGCGAAAAGGTCGGGCTCCTGATCGTCCGGCTCTATCGTCCGTTCGACCTGGGCGCGTTCCTGAACTCGCTGCCCTCGACGGTGCGCTCCATCGCCGTGCTGGACCGTTGCAAAGACCCGGCGGCACCGGGCGAACCGCTCTACATGGATGTCATGGAGGCTCTCTCCGACAGACCCGATATCCTGGTCATCGGCGGCCGTTACGGGCTCTCCTCGAAGGATTTCACCCCCGCCATGGTCAAAGCCGTATACGATGAACTGGGCAAGCTGGAGCCGAAACACGGGTTCGTGGTCGGCATCGAGGACGACGTCTCCTTCCGTAGTCTGAAATACGATCCAGACTACGTCACGGAGGACCCGAAGTGCGTCCGCTGCCTCTTTTACGGCCTCGGGGCCGACGGCACCGTGGGCGCGAACAAGAACTCGATCAAAATCATCGGCGAGGACACCGATTTCTACGCCCAGGGGTATTTCGAATACGACTCCAAGAAATCGGGAGGCATCACCACGAGCCACCTCCGCTTCGGCCCGAACCCGATCTATGCGAGCTATTTCGTCAACAAGGCGAACTTCATCGCCTGCCACCAGTTCTCGTTCCTGGAGCGTTACAACATGCTCAAAAACGCCCTCGACGGTGCGACGTTCCTCGTGAACAGTCCCTACGGCAAGGACGAGATATGGGATCGTCTCCCTCTCACGGTCCAAAAGCAGATCATCTCCAAGAAGATCAAGCTCTACACGATCGACGCCGTGACGATCGCAAAGGAGACCGGCATGGGCGGGCGGATCAACACGATCATGCAGACGTGCTTCTTCGCCATCAGCGGCGTTTTGCCGAAGGACGAGGCGATCGACGCCATCAAGAAATCCATTCGGAAGACCTACGGGCGCAAGGGAGAGAACGTCGTGAAGCAGAACATCGACGCCGTCGACTCGACGCTCGCCAACCTCTTCGAGGTACGGGTTCCCAAAAAGGCGACCGCGACGTTCGACATGAAACCCGCCGTGGCCGGAGAAGCTCCGGAGTTCGTCTGTGACGTGCTCGGCCCGATGATGATCAACAACGGCGACTCCCTGCCCGTCTCCGCGATGCCCGAAGACGGCTCCTATCCGACCGGCACCACGCAGTACGAGAAGAGAAACGTGGCGATCGACATTCCCGTCTGGAATCCGTCCGTGTGCATCCAGTGCGGCAAATGCGCCCTCGTCTGCCCCCATGCGACGATCCGGGCGAAGGTTTACGACGGTAAGCTCCTCGACGAGGCGCCGGAGACGTTCAAGTCGACCGACGCCAAGTGGGGCGCCGACAAGTTCAAAGGCATGAAGTACACGATACAGGTCGCGCCGGAGGATTGCATCGGATGCGGGCTCTGCGTGTACAACTGCCCCGCCAAGGACAAGGCGGACGCCTCCCGCAAGGCCATCAACATGACGGAACAGCTCCCCCTGCGCGAATCCGAGAGAAAGAACTGGGAGTTCTTCCTGGAGCTGCCGGACGTCGACCGCAACCTTCTCAATCACGGCATGGTGAAGGACGTACAGCTTCTGCATCCGCTCTTCGAGTTCTCCGGCGCGTGCGGAGGCTGCGGAGAGACGCCGTACGTCAAGCTGCTCTCCTCGCTCTTCGGAGACAGAGCGCTCATCGCAAACGCGACCGGATGCAGCTCGATCTACGGCGGCAATCTTCCGACAACCCCCTGGACGTACAACGAAGAGGGACGCGGCCCGGCGTGGGCGAACTCGCTCTTCGAGGACAACGCCGAGTTCGGCATGGGCTTCAGGCTCACCCTCGACAAACACCGCGAATACGCCTGTGAGCTCCTCGACAAGCTCACGGACGAAGTGGGGGCCGACTTCGTAAAGCAGCTCACGGAGGCGCCGCAGAACACGGACAGGGAGATCGCCGAGCAGAGGGACCGGATCGAGCTGCTCAAGGAGAAACTGATCTGGAGCGATGCGCCCGAGGCCGAAGAGCTGCTCACCGTCGTGGACGCGCTCGTCAAGAAGAGCGTCTGGATCCTCGGCGGCGACGGCTGGGCCTATGACATCGGCTACGGCGGCCTCGACCACGTGATCGCCTCCGGACGCAACGTCAACATCCTCGTGCTCGACACGGAGGTGTACTCGAACACGGGCGGACAGATGTCCAAGGCCACCCCGATGGGGGCCATCGCCAAGTTCGCCGCAGGCGGAAAGCGCCAGGGCAAGAAGGATCTCGCTCTGATGGCGATGGCATACGGAACGGCATACGTCGGACGCGTCGCAATGGGCGCGAACGACGCCCACACCGTAAAGACCTTCCTCGAAGCCGAGGCGTTCGACGGGCCGTCGATCATCATCGCCTACAGCCACTGCATCGCACACGGCATCGAGATGTTCAAGGGACTGGAGCAGCAGAAGAAAGCGGTCGATTGCGGACACTGGATTCTGATGCGCTACAACCCGGCGCTCGCGCTGGAGGGCAAGAATCCTCTCTCCATCGACAGCAAGGCCCCGAGCATCCCCCTTTCCGATTACATATACAACGAGGTCCGCTACAAGGCCCTTCAGAAGGCCGATCCGAAGACCGCCGCGGCGCTCCTCAAGGAAGCCGAGAGGGATATCAAGATGAAGTGGCGCTACTATCAGCACCTGGCAGCCATGGATTACTCGAAAGAATAGGAGATCGGTCAAAACAAACAGCAGGAAAAGCCGCGGAAATAACCGCGGCTTTTCCTGCTTTATGTCTGTGAGTATCGAAGAATTGTGTTCCCCTACTTTCCGACGATCTCTTCGATCTGTTCATCCGAAAGCTCGTAGTGAAAGAACTCCTTGTAAAACCCTCGGACCTCCTTTGTAAGCTCGTCGTAGCCAAAACGATCGGGATACAGTTTGTTCATCGCCCAAAAAATCGTCAGAGGCTGTTCGATCGTTCTGTTGGCCCAGACGTGCGCGACAACCGGAGTGACGTGTAGACGATCCTCCTGAACCGCTTTCAGCTTTCTGAACCGTTCCTCGGATTTCAGCTCGGGAATGATCTTCTTGTCGTAAACAAATATGACATCGGGATTCCATTTCAAAAGATCCTCCAGCGTGTAGGTGAAACGACCGCTCGCTCTTCCGTTGTCCGTGACGCTTTTACCCCCCGCCTTGGATATCCACCACTCGGCGATCACATGTGGCTGCGTAAACTCGTTCACGATACCGTAAAGGGCCTTTTTTCTCGCTGTCTCCGGGATTTTGGCGACGATCTCATCCGCTTTCGCGACTTTTTCGTCGAAGTACTCCGTGTAGCGTTTCGCGACGTCCTCTTTCCCCAAAATCTCTCCGAGCAGGTCGATACAAACCTTGACATCGTCCACATTGTCCCATTTGAGATAGATTACCTTGAGACCCTTGCTTGCGAGAAGATCGACGCTGTCTTTTGACATGGTGAGACAGACGTCAGGTTTATGTTCGAGCACCGTTTCGATGAGTATCGCGCGATCTGCGTCCTCGAACACGGGTTTTTCAGCCAACTTCGGAAAGAACTCGTACTGATATTTCCACTTCCCGGTTCTGGTAAACCCAGGGGGGAGGTTGTTGGCAAGACGGTCTCCGGCGCCGATCAGCATGACGAATCCGTTGAGGACGCCGACCGCACCGAACGTGCCAATGCTCCGTATCTCCTTGGGCAGCTCTACCTCACGCTCCATCATGTCCTTTACGACGTGGGTGGACGTGGACGTCGTCCCCTTCTGTTCTGATCGTTCCGTCCGGGAGGCCGTTTCGACACCCCCTCGCTCCTGCCTTGCGGAAATGCCGACCACCGCAAGCAGAGCCACGAGAACCAGGGCAATGACGATCTTGCGTTTCGAAGCCATTGAAACCATCCTCCTCTTTCTATTTTCGCCCCTAACGATTCATGACCGGCATACAAACCCTCGACCGGTCGTTTTGCAACGGACCGACCTGCACGACCGCCACCAAAACCCGGGTATCGTAGAGCTCACTCAGGCTTTCCGTCGTGACAACTTCGTCGGGCGCTCCGTCGGATACGATCGAGCCTCCTTTCAAAAGAAACGCCCGGTCGCACGCCAAAAACGCATGTCCCGGATCGTGCGTCGTCATGACGATCGAGTACCCATCCTTCGCCAATTCGATCGTCGTCTTGAGCATCTTGATCTGATTGCTGTAATCTAGGCTGGCCGTCGGTTCGTCCATTACAAGCAGTTTCGCCTGCTGAGAGAGTGCGCGGGCGAGCATGGCCATCTGGCGCTGCCCTCCGCTCAACTCATTGAAGCGTCTTTCCGCGAGCCGGATGATGCCAAGACGCTCCAGGGATTCGTCGACAATCCTACGATCCTCCACGCTTACACGCCCGCCTAAAGAAGTGTACGACGAACGTCCCATCATCGCCACCTCTCTCACCGTGAAGGGAAAAATCAGCTCGGACGCCTGCGGGACGTACGCCATGATGCTTGCTCGCTCCCGAACCGAATAGCGGCTCAACCCTTTTCCGAAAAGAAGAAATTCCCCCTTCTTCGGCTTGAGAAGGCCAAGCAGACACTTCAACAGCGTGGTCTTTCCGGTTCCGTTGGGACCGAGAAGGGAAAGCACACTCCCTTCTCGTAACTCGAAGCTGACGTCTTCGATCACCGGGCAGCCCTTTCTGTACCAGAACGAGACGTTTCGCGCCTCGAGCATCACCCCCACCCCTTACGCGTCTGAGACAGAAGGAGCAGAAAAAACGGCGTCCCAACGAGAGCGGTCAGAACACCCAGAGGAAGCTCGACGCCGGGCACTCCTCTGACGATGTCGTCGATCAGAAGCAAAAAGAATGAACCGATCAGGAAAGATGCGATCGCGACCCTCGGGAAGCTCGCGCCGACAAAAATTCTGGCGACGTGCGGCGTGATCACGCCGACCCAGCCGATGATCCCACAGACGCTGACTGTCGAGACGGAGAGCAACGTCGAGCTGATGATGACGACCGTTTTCACGAGATGAACGTTTACACCCATGCTCGTCGCCTCCTCCTCACTGACGGCAAGGACATTGATCCTGTTTCTGAACAGGTAGAGAAACGACAGGGAAAAGAGGTAAGGAACGAGCATGTTGAGGATATCCCGATTGTTCCCCTTGCCCAGGCTTCCCATCAACCAGAATGTGATCGACGGCAGGACGCTCTCCGTGTCCGCCATGTATTTCACGATCGAAAGCATGGCCTGAAACATTCCGGAGACCGCGATCCCGGCCAGGACAAGTACGGTGATCGATTTGCGTCCGAGCATGCTGCCTACAAAATATGCGATGCCGACCGCGAGAATACCGAACAAAAACGAGAAAAGCTGAATCTGAAACCAGTTCCCTCCATAAAGCATGCTGAGGGCAGCCCCGAAACCGGCCCCAGACGAAACACCCAGTATATTTGGAGAGACCATGGGGTTTTTGAAAAGGGTCTGATAGGCAGCCCCGGAGAGCGAAAGCGCACCCCCTGCGAGCAGGGCGAGAACGATCCGAGGCAACCTCACCTGAAGGACCACCGTGGTCAATGTATCGTCCCAGTACCGCTCCGTTCCGATGATTGGAGAGAAAAGGATTCGAACGAGATCCCCGGGCGAAATTCTAAAACGCCCCACGTAAAACGACGTGAAAAAGAGAACGAAAAGACAGCAAAGCAGCGCAAAAATCCGATATCGGAATCCGGCCTCCGAGATCCCGGCTCCTGGGGCGGCCGGTATACTTCCTCGCCTCATCGCGCCGCCCTCCGTCGCATCACGACCCTGTGTGCGGATCGGCCGAACATGTGATAGCCGGAACCTCCCTCCGAAATGACGTCGAGCGCTTCGTCCGCGTTCGTCACCACGACGCCCCCGAGAAGACAGACACCCCTTTCGAAAAAAGCATCCGGCAACATGCTGGCGGTTGGGCCGGCCACCACGATCGTCGCGTCGTGGCGCGCCATCGCAAGCAGATCCTCCAGCGTGTCGTTGATGAGAGTCGTGCCAGTTATGACCAGAAGATCGGCGCAAGGCACATGACAAGAAGCCTCCTCCGGGGGGGCGTAAAACGGTTTTTCCCTCTCCTTCAGGGTCAAGGGGTCCATCTCCAAAACCCGGAAGTCCGTTTTGTGATCGATCAGCTTTCTCAGCATGGGGACCAGCGCGCCGACGACGACCGCTTTACGCACATGCGAGACGTCGACCTCGTCGAATGCGTCCGAATCCATCAGAATCTCGTAACCCGAGGGCGGCCGTCTTTCCCGGCAGAGCGACGACAGGGCGTTCGCCACGGCGATACCCAACGCACGCTTGAGTACGTTCGGTTCGTCCAGGTAACCCAGATATTCCCGCGCGCTCCTTCCGGCAAGACGCCCCGACAGAGGCATGGCGGCGGCGCTGCTGGGACAGCAAACCGCCTGCGGAATCTCTTTGACCGGGGTGAAACAAAGCCCTCCGTGCCCGGTGCCGAGCCGGACCCCGGTGAAGAAGATGCCGATCACCGCCCGCTCTACGGTGATCGAGTCCAGTTCGTCCTTCAAAACAGCCCCAAGCGCCTCTCTCGTCTCACGGAGAATGGATCGCCCCAAAGCCATCGCACCGTCCCTCCCGTTCCATCGATGAGATCCGCGAAGAGTCGACCGGGCGCTCCCGGAACCGGAGAGTCGACCGGTGACAGACCACCTCTTCACTCTTGCGAGCGAATCTACGGAAAAAAACATCTTCGTCGACAAGATTCCACGCAAGGTTCCTCCCGCAGGAAGAACGGAGAAGCCGACGCATTGAATGCAATCATGTTACATTTTTCGATTCTACAGAAGCGCCCTTTTTTTGTCAAGCACGGCACTCGACGGCGGCGGTTTTTCGTGGCGTTTCCAGGGCGAACGATCCGAGAGATTTTCCCCGAATCCGTCGACCGTCGTATGATAAAATGATACCGATCACTGTCTCTCTTATGGAGGGGGAATCTTTTTTGCACGTCTCTTTGTACCGCAAATATCGTCCCCAAAGGTTCTCCGAAATCGTCGGACAGCAGGCAGTCACCGGATTATTGAGGTCTTCCCTCGCGGAGGGGAGGATGTCGCACGCATATCTTTTCTCGGGACCGCGGGGCTGCGGCAAAACCACCGCGGCGCGCATCGTGGCAAAGGTGGTCAACTGCGAAAACCCGTCCCAGGGGGAACCGTGCTGCGAATGTGCTTCATGCCTTTCCGTCGTCTCGGGCAAGCACCTCGACGTCATGGAGATCGACGCGGCTTCGAACAGAGGCATCGACCAGATTCGCGAACTCAAGTCCCACGTCGCCCTCTCCCCCTTCATGGGAGGCAATAAGGTCTACATTCTGGACGAAGTGCACATGCTGACGATGGAGGCGTTCAACGCACTGCTCAAGACGCTCGAGGAACCACCCTCCTCCGTCTTCTTCCTCTTTGCCACGACCGAACCGCACAAGGTGCCGGTGACGATCCGTTCGCGCTGCCAGCACATCCCCTTTCACAGGATTTCGGCCGAGGACATCGCGAGACAACTCGCCTTCGTCGCGGAACGAGAGAACTTCCCCGCAGAGCCCTCCGCGCTCTGGGAGATCGCCCGAAACGCCGACGGCGCGATGCGCGACGCCCTCTCCCTCGCGGAACAGGCCGTCGCCCTCGGAGAGGGCAAGCTCTCGATGCAATCCGTCCGCGACCTCTTTGGCGGAGGCAGCCGCTCGGAGTTGGAAGAATTCGTCATGACGCTGCGCACCGATTCCGCCCTCGCGGCAAAGACGCTGAAAGGACTGCTGGATCACGGCATCTCCCCGGAGCGCTTTCTCGACGCCCTCTTTCCCCTTCTGCGCGATATGTGGGCGTATTCTCTGTGGGGAGAACGGGCGTTTCCGGGACTTACCCTCTCCGAGGACGAGAAGGAATTTCTGAAAGACGAGGTCCCAAACTGGGACACCCCGCGCCTTGCAGGGATGACCTCTCGCTGTGCGGCACTCTTCCCGAGGGCCAGGTGGGGTTTGAAAACCGAGGTGTTCTCCGGTTTGCTGCTCTTCGAGCTCCTTGAAACGACGAATCGCTTCGGCGAACCGGAAAGCACCGTCATAAAAACACCCCGGGAAAAAGCGTCTCTTCCTCCGCCATCGCAAAGCACCTCCGAACGACCGCGGGGGAGAACCCTGGAGGCGAAGAAGGCCGATTCCGCAGAGGACGCTCCACGGACCGCGGAAACAAAGACCCCCGAATCGCCGGACAAGGATGAGAACACCCATCTCCCCGGACTCTTCGGCACGCTTTGGGAGCGGGACATGTCCCTCTGCACCGCCCTGCTCGACGTCAAAATCAGCCTCTCCGATGGAGCATTGGCCTTCGATTTCTCGGAGGCGACTCCCCTGGCGAAAAACCTCGTCGAATCTCCCCGCGCCAGATCGATCATCGCAAAGACCTTTGGAGAACCCGGCACGAACAGGGACGCCGGAGAAAAAGAAGGGACGCCGGGCACCTCCGACGCACCCCGTTCCGACAAGGCACAGACAGCAAAGGACGCCGAC
>DAIPHL010000098.1:0-8861 GCA_036771375.1 Synergistaceae bacterium
GGTCGGCGAGGATGTACGGGATCATGATCATCGCGACCTCGGACTTCGAGTGATTGTCCACTCGTTGGGTGAAGAGATCTCCCAGGATCGGAATGTAACCGAGCACCGGGATCCTTCTGCGATCCTTTGTCCGGGTCTCCTGGTACAGTCCTCCCACGGCGAAGGGCTCGGCGTTGCGAACCCGGACGATGGTCTCCACCATTCGGGACGTCGTCTCCGGCGCCTGCGCACCGCCGCCTGCACTGCGGAAGCTGACGATATTGCCGGTCTGTATGTTGACCTTTATGGTCATGACGCCATTTCTGCCGATGACCGGGGTGAAGGTAAGGGTCGGCCCCGCACGGACCTCGCCGAAAGTGATGTTCCCATTGGAATCCACACCGGAGACGTACTTGTAGTTATGCGTGAGCTCCACCTTTGCGGGCTTCCCGTCGAGGGTGATCACGGAGGGATGCGCCAGGACCTTTCCCTTCCCGTTGCTCTCCAGCGCGTTGATCCCGGCGGAGAGGAGTTTGGCGGACTTGTCCAGCGTGATGTTGTCCCAGACATGGTTGCTTCCGTAGGGCTTTCCTCCCAGCGGCAATCCAAGATCGGCCGGCTTGAAACCGGTGTTGGCATAGTTATAGCCCGCTCCCACGCCCGCCCCGCTGAAATTGAACAGCCACTGGTCATATACGGCCGAGATCAACGTCTCGAGGTCCTGTTTCGCCTCGTTGTTCACCTCGATGATCTTCGCCTGGATCATGACCTGTCTTCCCGGTTGATCGAGTTTGGCGAGCAACGCGGCGACATCCTTATGCTGCTCCGGCGTGGCCGTGACGTAAAGAGAACGATTCCGCTGATCGAGGACGGGGGGCTTCGACAAGGGGATCAACCCCGTCAGGGCCGCCGTGAGATCGCCCTGGAGACTCCCCTTGTCGTCGATCGCGTACGAGATGTTGTAGGCCCTCACGACCTCCTTCCCGAGCGTCTTTCCGATGCTTTCGACCTTGCCCACGACAAGGGTGCTTCCGACCATGGAATAGGTCAGGTCAGTCATCCTGAGCAGATAGGAAAAGGCTTCGTTGAAGGGCACCCCTTTGAAGGAGACCGTGACCGACACATCCGGAACGGACGGATCGAGCAACAGATTGATGCGCTGTACGTCGGCCAGCATTCTGAACACCGATTTGACATCCGCGTCGCGAAGCTGCAGGGTCACCGGCGCCTTGATTCCCATCGGATCTCCCTTCCTGTAGATCACGGGGGCCGGCTTCACATAATCCCGTTCCACCACGGGCTCGTAAACCTTGAGGACGACCGTCTGCTGGTCTGCGCCAGGAATGCCATCCACCCTGTCCAGCATGAGGGCCCGTGGCGACGTAAACGTGATGCGCACCGCGTCCCCGCTCACAGGTTCGGCATCGGCCCGGTTGAGCAGTGGATAGTCATACTGCCGCCACCACCTCTCCCCGGTCTTTAAATTCAACCTCAGCACGTCCCAGTCGTATCCGTTCCACCAATCCCTCCGGTCCTTGTTCTGAGGAAAACGAATTCCATCCCACTGGAGGGTCAATTTCGCGCCGCCTGGTTCGGAGACCACCCTCGGATGGGGAATCTCGAAGCCCCTGAAATGAACGAAGACGTAATTTCCGGCGACCTGTCCGACTCGAATGCCGGCAAGCAATGGGGTGACCGGAGTGCTTCCGACGACATCCGGAGGCATATCCGACGCAAAGGCACCTCGACACAGAAGAAGCGTCGTAAACAGGAGCGCATACAAGAACGAAAATCGCCTGTCGGATCTCATCCTGCCTCTCATGGCCTCGTCATCGCAACCTCGTATCTCTTTTTCCTCCATACAAACGTCACACCCTTCGCATCTATCTTGACTATCCTGGCCGTACCATTTGAAAACTTGTTACCGGGCCTCACGATCAAGCCGCCGTCCTCTCCGTCCACGTCGACCAAAGCGACGCGTTCCTTGTTCAGGATCATCACCGCAAGCACCGTGACTTTCGGCGGTTCGGGTTCTATCTGCGGAACGCCTCCTTCCAGCAAAGGAGAGTGCGCCGGCGTCAACGAGGCAAGGACCGAGTCCGGCGCGACGGGAAGAATCCCCGAAACCTCGGCGAGACGAGCCGTCTGCATCACGACGTCACGCTGTTTGTTCATCGTATCGATCTCTACGCCCATCGCCTTCAGCTCTTCCGCCTCTTTGAGGGCTTCGACGTTGGTCATCACCGGCGGAGGGAGATCATTTCTCTCTTTCTGGGAGACGATGTTCCTTATTTTCACAAAGAAGAACCCGCTCATCGCACAGCAGGCGAACAAGAGCACGATCACCAAAAGCTGCGTCGTGTTCTTCCCGTCCGTTCCTCGCCTGTTGGCCGTCTTGGCAGAAGAGAGACCGGAGCCCGTCTGTACCGTTTTTTTCGTTGCCGCAGCATCCGCCATCGCAATCCCTCTCTAACTGTTCGCCTGACTCAAAACCGTCATGGAGCCGCTGACCTTCCCACCCGCGATGCCCTGCAGATTGAAAGTCGAGACCTTCATCAGGTACTTGCTCGCTCTCATCGAAGCCAACGCCTTCAGCAGCCCGTAATACGGTCCGTTGAAATCGACTTGTATTTCGAGAAGTCCGCCCGGTCCCTCCCCACTCGACGAGGAACGATTCGTGTGATCGACCGCCGAGTTGTTCAGTGCCCTGTCCACCTCGGAGTAAAGCTCCAATGCGTTCATCGGCCTCTCCCGCGAGGAGGGGACGAGCTCTTCGAGAACCTTATACTCTCCAAGAAGCGCAACCTGTCCCTGCACCGTTTTCTCCAAGGTAGCGACATTTCCCGTAACCGCTCCGAGCTCGTCGCTGGTTTTCTTGAAGGTGCTGTAAAGGGCGAACTGCACCCCCAGGAACACAACGACGACAAGCGCCGCGAGTACGCCGTACATTTTCTTCTGTCTTTCCGTTCTCATTATTGTGCCGCCGTCCCTTCAACCGGACCCTGGGGTCCTGCTTCTCCGCCCGGTACGGCCTCGACGTCTTCCGACGTCTCGGCGGCGAGCGCTGCAGTGGATGCCGCAATCTCGGAGATGCCGCGAATGTCGCAGGTAATCTTGAAAGCGAAGGCGACCCTGTTTCCGACCGCCGTCCTGGTGGTCGTCGGCGCATCGACCTTCTTCACGATGTTTTTCATCCCGTCGAGTTTCGCTCCCAACGTGATGATATTCTGGTCGTCAAGGGCCACGCCCTCCATCATGACATTTCCCGTCCTGATCTCCAAACGCGTGATCTTGACACCCGAGGGGACCGCACCCTCGAGAGCGGCGAGAAATTCCACCGTCGGCAGATCCTGGCGAACGAAGCCCATATCGCCGATCATCTTATCCTTCAGATCCTTCATGCTGGTGATCTTCTGCGTCAGACCATCCGTCTGCGCCATCAGGTGGTCCTGATTGCCTTTCGCGGCAATGAGCTCTCTTCTGACACCATGATACTGCATCCCCATATAGACGACGTTGAAGAGGGAAAGAAGCGTAAAGATCAAGAAAAGCGACACACTCAGGAGGCGGCCGACGTTCACTTGCCGCTCCTGCATCTGTGCCAAATGCGGAGGCCTCAGATCGAATAGAACCTGCATCGATTACCTTACCCCCTTCGGCCGCAGCGCCAACCCAATGACGACCTCCCAACCGAAGTGTTCCTTCGGCGGGTTGGCGATGCCCCACATTCCCCACGGATCCACGATCTCCACCGAAGCCGGGCTGACCATCGAGATGTTCTCGACCAGCGCCTCTCTGTGTTGAGCCCCGTAGCCGGAAACGTAGATCTTGTCCGCGGAAAAACCTCGTATTTGCGTGGATGCAAAATTGATCGTCGTTTGAATGTCCCTTGCGAAATGCCCCGCCGCCGAATCCCTGGAATCGCTGACGGCGAAGGACTGTGTGGTGTTCCTGTAGACGATGCCGTTGTCTCTGTACGTTGCGATGATATAGCTGCTGACAACTCCCGCCAGCGCATAGATATTGAAACCGGACGGAGGATACGGTCCCATGAGACAGCGCAACATCGCAAGCGGAGAGGGCTCGATTCCCGCAAGCCGAATTCCGACCTTGTTACAGGCGAGCATCAAGTTCTCCACGAGAACGCGCCGGACCGCGGAAGCCTGGCACTGGACCACTTCTCCCTTGAGCGCGCTATCCTCTCTTATCGGGTAGTCGATCAGGGCGATGTCATAGATGGCCTCTTCCACAGGGATCGGAAAATACTTCGAAAACTCGTACTTGAAGGATTCCTTTAGATAGTGCAGCTCCATCCTGGGAAGCTCCATCGTGCGCAAAAGAGAGTACTGAGATTGTATGCCGGCGTATATGACGCTGGGCCACTTACGACCGACGCTCTGCTTCAACGCCTTTAGATTGTCCTCGAGCCTTTCTCTGTCGACAAGTGGCTCCGCCCCCTCCAATCCAAGATCGAATGGCATCGTGACATACTCCTCTAATCGATAGGAGCCGTCCTTCTGTTTCAGAAGAGCGAGATACTGCATCACGCCGCCAAAAATGAAAAGTCCGGCCCTTCTCGCATCGCTGTCTTTCAACAAAAAGCCCATTCTCACGCCACCTTTTTGCCAATGATTCATTCACGCGTTAAAACCTTGCTTACTGGATTATAGCATTAAACACAAGACATTTTAAGATTTTAAAGGACATCCGTTCGATTTTTTTTCTGCAAAGATGAAATCGGTCAGCGCCCGTCATTGCTTTTGATCATTGCGGATTAAACGCCGCGGGACTTCCGTCGTCCGCGGATGTGCAAGAGAGGAAGCCAAGCGGCGAGATCGCCCGCAGATTCCGTTCTTTTCGCACTTGCATAAATAATGATAGTAAAATAACATCGTCTCTATAAAAAAGAGGCGATGCGGCACATCGGCGGAGAGGTTCGTCCGTGCCGCCGGGGTTCGGAGAAAACGCCTCGGAGGAGGTGCGACGTGTACGATCGACGAGCGAGGTCGGGCGGAAACGGCATCGTAGCGACAGGGAGTCCCGCGGGAACATGCCGTTTCCCCCGCCTTTTTTTTCTCATAACGACTGTGATCAGCGCGTTTCTGTGCGAAACCCCCGGGCAGGCCGCGGAGGTCAAACACATACGGAACGACCTCACGCCAGCGCACGTAAGGATCTTCGACACGGATGCGTATTTCGTGCCGGCGAAGGGATTGGTCCCCGACAAAAGTTCCGATCGTTTCGTGTCGTCACAACGAGGCATCGAGATCATCGCCGCGACAGTCGATTCTCCGTACCTGGAGATTCGAAACGGTTTCACGGATTCGGCTCTCGCATCCAGGGGAGTGGAGGTAAAATCCCGGGGAGCGCTCACGATCAACGGCGCTGACGCCGTTTTGATCAAGGCGCTTCACAAAAGCGACGGTAAAAAGTGGGGAAAGTGGATTTTGCTGCTCGACGAAGGAGAAAACCGCACGCTCGTGATAAACGGCATCTTCGTCGGTGGAGACGGAGATGCGGCAAAAGATGTGGAGAGTATGCTCAAAAGCGTCGTGTTACGGAAAAACGACAGGATATCCGCCGATCTCAGAGGGGGTTCAGTAGAAAATTGAAGAAGAACGGACAGATCATGCTCCGCACATTCGCGACTCTCACCTGCTTTCTTGCAGTGGCCTGTACGTGTCACGCAGCGTCACCGATCCACAGGAACAACGTTCTCACCGCGCGGCACGTTGCGGTGCCGGGAACCCACGTGGCGCTGGTGCCACCGCCCGGCGCCACACCGGCCGTGCGTTTTCGCGGTTTTGAAATTCCGCCTCTGAACGCCTCCCTCCGCGTCATGGAGAAGATGGGCGTATCCTACGCGAAATCCGAAAGAGATCTGGTCCCACAGGTCTTCGAAGCAGACGGCATAAAAATCACGGACAGAGCCAAGGCGACGCTCAACGGTCGCCCCGCCACCCTCTTCGAGGGCACGATCGGAGGACAGGAGGGAAGCGCGGGGCTGCTCCTGTTTGTCACGGGCGACGAAAACCTGACGACGCAGATATACGGCCTCTTTCCCGAGGGGGACCAAAAGGCGCGGCGAATCTTGAGAGAAGCGTTGCTCTCCATGATATTCAGGCCCCGGCAGGACGAAAACGGAGGCGGGCTCTACCGACTCTCGACCGGCGGAACGGAGTTCAAGTTCGCCGGAGAGACGAACATGACAAGACACTACACCCTCGACGGAGCACCTCCATCCGGCACGATCGAAACGGCCCTCTATACCGTCACCGTCATCACCGAAACGCTGGTGCCGGAAAACGAGCGGGAGGATTTTACACGGCGCCGCATGGACAAATACATGGCGGAGCTCCCGTACACGATCTCCGGAATGCGAAAAATCTCCCTCGCCGGGCTTCCGGGGATCGAGCTGGTCGCGGATTTTTCGGGTGCCTCGCGGAGAACACGCACGGCGAGTGGGGCACGTGTAAACAGAACTTCGCCGGGCAAGAGCTTCCTGACGATTCTTTTCGACAGCCCCTCGAACACGCTCTATTCCTTCAATGGGTTGGCTGTTCGATCTTCGGAAGAGTATCTCGCACAGTTCCGGCAAATGACCTCCTCCTTCGTGTTGGAGGAATGAGGTCCGCACAAGCGACCTTTGCGCTTATTTCGCCCTCGTAGCGAATTGGCGAAAAGACGCGAGACCGCAGAAAACGGACACGATCTTTCGTGAAGCGGGCAAGGGATCGCCGAAGAAGTGTTCTCATGACGTCTTTTTTTCGGATTCGTGAGAAGACTATTATAATGACAAAGGAGCTTTCTTGGCGAGTTTGGAGACGTACATGAGAAAACATTTCGACGCCTGGGAAGCCCGGCTCTCGATGAACAATCCCCTCGGGGGAAGCCGTTGATTTGTTGTCAAAAAATTCCGCCACAGAATGGATGGCGATACCTGTGACCATGCCCTGTAAATCCACAGATCGATTGAATTCCTCCTCCCCTTCCGACAGAGAGGAGGAGTTGTTGGCCTTTTTGGAATCCCTTCTCGTCTCCGAAACCCCTCCGGAGATTCCGCCCTCGTTTTCGGCGGACGAAAAACTCATCGCCGTTTTCGACTACCTGATGATGCTTCGGAAGACGCTCGCGAACTTCGCGGAAGGAGACTTTTCCCCATTTATCTCTCATCGTGGATACCTTGCGGAATGCGTCAAGCGCCTGCAGGCGAACCTTCAGCATCTGATTCGCTGCGCCGATCGACTCTCGGACGACGGTTTCGATCATTGCGCCGAGTATATGAAGAACTTCTCCTCCTTCGACACCATGCTGCAGCGATTTCGCAACACGCTGGAGGAATTGAGGAACCACCAGGAAAAATTGACGATTGCCAACGAGGAGCTCTTTGTCAGCAAGGAGCGGTGGCGTCTTGCGCTTGCCTGTACACAGGACGGAATATGCGACATCGACCTGAGAACGGGTAAAGCCTTCTTCTCGCAACGCCTGTGGAGCATTCTCCGCCGACCTCGAAAAGACAAGGAAATCAATTTCAACCCGGTTGCGTGGGGGAAGTTCATCCACACGAACGACACGTGCCACTGGTTCGAGAGAATCGAGTCGCTCGAGTCGGAAAAACCTCATAAACAGGGGGAAAACGATTACCTGGAGCTCCGGGTGCGGGGGGGCGACGGCAAGTATCGATGGCTCGGCTGTCGCTACATTCTGCTCTCGGACGAAACGGGACGACCGTACAGATGCGTCGGCTCGTGCGAGGATATCCAGGAACAGCGGGAACACGAAAACGACATTCGCATGAAGGCGACGCACGACAGTCTGACGGGACTCCCCAACCGCCATCTTTACAACGACCGGATCACTCAGCAGATCGCCACGGCGAAACGGACCAGAATCGCCCTGTCCATGATCGTCTGGGACCTCGACGCATTCAAGGAGATCAACGACAACTACGGGCATCTCGTCGGGGACGAGGTCTTGAAAAGAGTGGCGAACATCATGAAATCCTCCATCAGGGAGACCGACACGATCGCCCGTTTCGGAGGGGACGAGTTCGTCATGCTGCTCTCAAGCCCCAAAGGGAGCGAAGAACAAACCGCTCTGCAGGCGGTGGAGAGAATCTTTGGCGCGCTGCGTCAGGAGATCCGAGTCGGCGGCATATCCATCCACATCGGAGCGAGCTGCGGGATCAGTTTCTATCCAAAGCACGCGACCAAATCCGAAAAACTGCTCGAGCTGGCGGACAAAGCCCTGTATATCGCGAAAAGAACGGGAAAAAACAGGTTCGCGGTGTGGGCGCCCAACAAAATCGGCAGGTAGCATTACGCTGGATTCCAGCTTCTATATTAAATCAAGCATAAGAAAGGAGCCCTCGCGCGAGGGCTCCTTTCTTCATGACGGGGTGAAGCACTCCGGTGCGTCAGTTCGTCCGTTCCGCGATTCCGCGTTCTTCGGGGGTGCCGGGGACGAGCGAATCACACACCGCGGCACAGATGGCGGCAACCGCCATCGGGGTCTTCAAAATGGCCCAGACCGTGCTGCCGATCGTTCCGCCAAGGGCGGACGTGAAGATCGCGAGGTTCGGCTCCACCCACGCGGGAAGCCCCTGCGACATCAAAAACGCGAAGCCGACGATCAGGATATTGCGCTGGCTCCCCATATCCGCCCGCATCAGATTCTGGATGCCGAGTGCACCGATGGTGCCAAAAAGCGTGATATAGGCTCCGCCGATCACGGGGCTGGGCATGGTCGCGACGAGAGCACCCAGTTTGCCGATGAACGACATCGCGATCAGGAGAATGGCCCCGATGCGCACGACGTAGCGGCTCGCCACCCCGGTCAAACCGATGAGGCCGATGTTCTCGGTGTACGAGGTCGCGCCGACC
>DAIPHL010000099.1:0-8852 GCA_036771375.1 Synergistaceae bacterium
GGTCGGCGGCCTGGGTTATCCCTTCCTGCGGAGGAGGAACACGCCTGCACCGGCGAGCGCGAGCCCACCGAGAGCACCCGACGCGCCGAGCCCGTCACAACCGCCGCCTCCACCCTCTTCGGCGGGGGCATTCGGCACGTCGACGATCAAGGTCGAGGCATAATAATCGAACATCCTGTCCGTACCCGCAGGGGGCCTTTGATACATGATCCCGAAACAGTTGTATCCCGGGTTTTTAATGGTGAACTGGAAAGTCCCGTCTTTTTCGGTGGTCGCAACCTCGGTCGTGTTCGTGGGTCCCTCGTCCCCCATCACCCTCGGAGATTTTTCGTCCGCCCACTCGATCTTCGCCCCACCGAGGGGCTCCCCTTTGAACAGCGCCTTGAAACGAACCGTCTTCCCCGCTGCGAACTCGGCCACTTCGCTCAAGGGTACGATCTCGAGCACATCGCTGCCGCCTACGGCCTTGATGGACAGGCCATCCGCTTTCGCGTTCAATATCTGTTTGGAGTAACCCCAATAATGTAGTTTCATCTTTGGAGAAGGCACATAGGTGACATCACTTACCCTCGCATCCAAGACGACCGTGCCTTCTTTGCCCAGAACCGCCTCCGACACATGGGAGTCCGTTCCTTTTTCTATCTCAACGCCCGGTTCGTCGTGCTCACGAAACGCAGGAAACGGCAAGGTCGTTCCGTCGTTGTAGAGAAAGCGAGCGGAGAATATGTCGGAGCCCAACTTCAGATGCGCCGCGCCCGCCTGAACCTTCAAAAACTCCTCCGTGAAGGTCACCTTTGCCGTGTGCGTACTTCCGACCGGAACGACGTGTGTTTTCACATCGGGGACAATCGAGAAGAAGTGCGCTTCCGCCGGCTTGATGCAAAAACAGAAGAGAAAGGCCGCGAAGACGACAACCGGTGTCGATTTCCACCTTCGAGACAACATCATGCAACACCCCCTGTAAAATGATTCGTTTCGCCCTGCAAGGTACTCGCTCTGTCCGGCCCCCCTCTTTCCTAAAAGTTAGCCTCCCCTTACTCGCGGCTATGTTAGAAGTCTATAACAACAGTTTTCCTCCGTCAAGACCCGCCTGTGAATGTCGAAAGAGAGCCGTGGCGTGATCTCGCCAAGGCGCCACACAACGATGCGCGTTTTTCAATCGGAAACGAGCAACACCACGCCACGGATTGGGACGTTTGGTTACAGGGGATTTTGCGTCGACAAAGGCTGAACAGAATGGACGATGCGTTCCGTGCGTCGCGATCTTTCCATTTCCTTCCGTTTCTTGATCTTATCGGCGGACCGCCGAGAGCGTCTCCACAAGGCCGGATATGTCGGGAGTGCAAAGTCTCCTCGCGGGTCGCCCGAAAACCTCCTCGATCGTCTTCGCACAGACGCTTCCCCACGCGATCAGCTCGGCCCCCTCGGGAGGCGCGCCGATCGCTCTGGAATAGGTTTCGACCAGAGCGGAGCTTCCGAAGACCACGGCATCCACGCCGCAACTCGCCCACTGCTCCCTCATGATCTCGATACCAGGCACGTCGCGCTCGACCATCCGATACGTAGCAAGAGACTTCACGACGGCGCCCGCAGCACGCGCGGCCTTCAGTGCCACATGCGACGATCGTTCGTTCCGCGCGAAGACGACCGATTCGCCTGCGCACACGACCCTGCCGAGAAGCACGGCGAGCCCCTCGCTCGAACCGTCTGCGGTGCACTCCGGTGGAATCCCGATCGAACGAAGGGCTTCCGCCGTCCCCTCTCCGAGGGCGACGATCCGTCCTCCGATCTTTCTCAGATCCCCCGCAATTCGTATCAGTTCGCCCGGACCGCGTGGACTGGTGAGGACCAGCCAGTCCGCGGACTCGACCGCGTCGCGTGCCGCCGCGAGGTCCTCCGGTTCCAGTGATTCCATGCGCAACAACGGCAAACCGTAACAGTCGGCTCCCAACTCCTCCAGCGCTCGACCAGTCCGCCAACACTCCGGGTAAGGCCGGCAGACCACGATCTGCATCCCACAAAGCGGGGCGGTTTGCGGGCTCCCGCAGAGCCCCGCTTTCGCCGTCTCCCCCAGATAGATCACCGCCGGGCTGACGAGCGCCCCCCTTCGCGCCAGGGCACAGATCTCGGACAGGGTCCCATCCGTCCGAGCCGCCCTTCCCCAGCCCCCCCAGGAAATCACACTGACCGGGCTTTCGGGGTCTTTCCCCAACGAGACGAGGCGATCGCCGATCTCCGCAAACGCGGAGGTCCCCATGTACAGCGCCACCGTACCCGTCGCGAGCGCGATCTGACGCCAGAAGGCGTCGTCGTCCGGCAGAGGACCACAGCGTCTGTGCCCCGTCGCGAGCATCACCGACGACGTCGATTCCCTGTGCGTCACGGGAATGCCGCAGGAGAGCGCTCCACCGAGGGCGGAGGTGATCCCGGGGATCGCCCGCCAGAGAACGCCGGCGCTGGAAAGCGCGCACGCCTCCTCTCCACCGCGGCCGAAGACGAAGGGGTCCCCTCCCTTCAGACGAACGACCGCTTCTCCCGTCCGTCCAAGCTCGACCAGAAGTTCGTTGATCCCGCTCTGCGACATCGAATGATATCGCTCCCTCTTGCCGACAGGGTAAAATCGGCACGTATCCGGAGCGAGCTGCAGGATGTCCGGATGAATCAGCCTGTCGTAGATGATATGCTGCGCCGCCGCGATGCAATCCGCCGCCGCGATCGTAAGCAGACGCGGCGAGCCGCATCCGGCCCCCACCAGGGTAACACTCATGTTCTTTCCTCCATCCTTGCCTCTCCTCCACAGAGAGACGAGAGCTCTCGTACCAGCGGAAGAGGCGCCATCTTTCTCCAAAGCGCTTCGGCAAGCGCTCTCGCGTCTTCGTCCGAGGCGACCGCCCCGCTTTTCTCCACAAGCACGAACTCCTCCTCCGGGTTCTCCATGGGGCGAATCGAGTAGACTGCCGCCACAAGGCGCATCCTCCCCTCCGAAAACGACGCCCCGACCCCGAGGGGACAGATGCAGCCAAAGCCGAGCAAGGACAGAAGCGCCCGCTCCGCGGTGATTTCGTACCATGTCTTTCGATCGTTCAGCGACCTCGCGATGTCGTCCATCCTGGACCCTGACACCGTCTCGATGGCCACCGCGCCCTGTCCCGCCGCGGTGACGAAGGGCAGGCGCCTCGCGTTCGGAAGGTCCATGCCGAGCCTGTCCAACCCCGCCTCCGCCAGAAGCAGTGCATCCACTTCACCGCTCTCGAGCTTTTTCAGTCTTGTCTCGACGTTGCCACGACAGGTCACGCAGCGGAGATCCCTTCTGACGATCCGGACCTGTGCCCTTCTCCTCAGGCTCGAAGTTCCCACGATCGCACCCGGCGGCAACTCCTCCAGAGAGCGCCCGTCGCGGGTGACGACGACGTCGTAGACGGACGCCCGTTTCAGAACGGCCGACAGAACACACCGCCCGGGAAGCTCGACCGGCATGTCCTTCAGACTGTGCACCGCACAATCGCCCACACCGGAGAGCAAACGATCCTCGAGCGCCTTCACGAAGGCGCCAAAACCGCCGAACTTCGCGAGGTCTTTTTTTCTGTCGAGATCCCCGTGGCTCGTGACGAGCATCTTTACCGCCTTCACGCCGATTCCACCGAGGAGATCGATCCACATGTCGGCCTGTGCCACGGCAAGCGGGCTGTTCCTCGTCAGAATCCCGACGGCGTCCTGCACGTCCTCTCCGTCGACGGAGAGAGAGGCGTCCCTCTCTCTCTTCATCCGAACGATCTCCCTCTTCACGGCGGCCGCCCTCACGGGATCCACGCCGCCGCTCGACACGCCGACATAGCAACCGTCCATCTCGAACTGGGCGCAGAGTGCAAAATCTCCCAGCTCCCCGCCAAAACAGCAGTCGACGAGACAGCCGCTCTCCCGGGCCAAATCCAAGAGCTCCTCCGCGCCTTCGCGCCGGACGGCGAGGATCGCAATCGGATGTCGAAGGAAGTCCTCGCGCTCGGCAGACCGTGCCAACCAGACGATCTGGCCGCCTCCTGCCAGATCGCGCAACGCCGCCGTCGCATCCGGTGCGACCAACGTGACGGCAGCGCCCGCACCGAGCAGCGTTCGAACCTTCCGCTCCGCCACCGCGCCGCCTCCCACGACGAGAATCCCTCGCCGCTCGAGATTGACCGACACGATCAGCCTGTAAGCACCTCTTTTACTCAATCTACCAACCTCCAACCAAAAGAACGAAAAGACCCGACCCCTCTTGCGGACGCGCCCGTCCGTCACAACGTTGCAAGCCACACGAGCAACACCGTCAGGAGCTCCAAGGAGAGCTGTGTCCTCACATGCCATTTGACGAGACCGGGCATCAGCTCGCCCGGGAATATCCCCATCCAGTACCCGACGTTCTGCCGCATGGTACGCGTGATCGCGCCGACCATGTTTCCCACCACCAATGCGAGCACGGCCTGCGCCACGGTCATCTTTCCGGCGGCGAGCGCGCCCCCCGCCGAGGAAAGCGCCGCCGTAACGTGGGCGAGGGCGCTCGCCGCAACCGCCCACCCCTCGGCGGGGAGGAAGGAGGCGAGCCCCCACTTCGCCACATGATCGGTGAACAAGCGCTCCACCCACGGCATCAGCGCATAGGTGAGGGCGAAAAATCCCCAGGCCCAGGGAAGGGAGCATTTCATCGTCTTCAAAAGCCGCTTCCTCCGCGTCCTCGCGTCGAACTTCGGCGCACCCGCCCTGTCCTCCGCCGGAAGGAAGGGGGAGTCCACTTTTCTCTTTCCACGTCCGTGGAGCACGAGGAGGGTGACGACCCAGAGAAAACGCACCCCGCTGCGGACGATGAGGATCGCAGCGTAGACGAGACCTGCCCGACCGGCGATTCCCGCCGCCATGGCGGCGGTCCCGACCCATCGGCGCAGGTATCCGGGAAAGGCGAGCGCCAACGTCCCGAACGTCGCCTCCTCTCTGTCGATCTCCCCGTTCGCATAGCTGGTCGATATCAACGCGGCCGCCGAACGGGACGATCCCAACGCAAGCATCAACGCACCCGCGATCTTCCGGTGAATCCCCCAGCGGGCGAGCGTCGGGACGAGCGGCGCAAAAAGCTTGTCCACGATGCCGAGGCTCAGGACGATCTCCCCGGTCACAAGCCCCAGGACGATGTTGACCGTCAACACGACCTCGGCCCGCAAGAGATTCGTCAGAAACGACCGGAACGCCCCCAGATCGAAGGAAACCAACGACGCCGGATTCATCCGCGTCTTCTCAATTCCTTCCCTTCCGCCAGAGCAACAGGACCGACAGATAGTCCTCGGTCGGCTCGATCGCCCGCTCTCCCGTCAGGACGCTCTGCTCCGTCAAACCCGCCCGATGCACACGCACGCAGCGGCTCCACGGACCGGTCGAGCGGACGAGGTCGGGAAGAGTGTCCCCAAGAGCCGACGGTTTGTACAGGGCAACACAGTCCGAGGAGCGCATGCTCTCCGCCAAAAGCGCCCGTTCGCCGGAACCCGGCAGAATCGAGAGACGTTCGTCTCCGAGCGCCATGAACTCCCCGGCCACACCGGAGGCGAGCGAATGCGCCGAGATGCCGGGGATCAGTCGCAACGAGAGCGCGGAAGAGAGCTCACGCCAGATCGCATACAGATAGGCGATGGTGGCGTACAGGACCGAATCCCCGATGACGGGCAGGGCGATCCGCTCCGCTTTCTCCCAGACAGGGCGAAGCTCCTCCAGGCGGCGGCGAAGTTCTTCGTCCCGCCGCGCCTCGTCCCGCACCATCGGAAACCAAATTTCGTGCGTCTCGCGCGATCTGCCACGATGTCTGAAATAGATCTCTCCCGCCACGCTCGCACGCCCCGGAGCCGAGATCGGCAAAAAGACCGCGTCCGCCTCGTCGATGGCCCGCAGAGCCCCCACCGTCACCAGGTCGGGATCCCCCGGTCCCATTCCAATGCCGTACAGAATCATCCCGCATCACTCCAAAAAAATAAAATATAAAACCACGACGCAGGCGCGCCTCCTCACACCCTCCCGAAAGGACGAATTCTACGAAAGGGAGCCGGGGGGCGTCCCGCGCCCTTTTCCTCCCGTCTTCACCCTCTCTTCGCACCAGGCGAGAAGGGCGGCGGCGTCTTCGATTCTCGTCATATCGTCGGGCTCTTCGGGACGTTCGATCAGGACCAGCGGCAGATGGAGTTTTTTCGCGGCCGCAGCCTTCGCGGCGACGCCTCCGGCCTCGCCGGAGGCCTTGCTGACGATGCACGTGACCCCCCATTCGACGCAGAGGATCTCGTTGAAGGCATCCCCTCCGGGACCCCAGACGGCGATGATCTCACGCGGATCGAGCCCCGCCTCGGCGGCATCGGACATGCTTCGTTCGGTCGGAAGCATCCGGGCGAGGACCTTGCGTTTCGCCTCTCTCAGCCGGGAGAGCATGGCAGGGAGCATGTTCACCCCCGTCGCGAGGAGGATCGTCTCGCCCTCTTTGGTCGCTGCCACGGCGGCGTCTGCCGCGGCAGCAGGGGTCGGGACGACGGTGGCGCCCTCCGGGATCGTGTCGGGCCGGACATATCGGCAAAGGGGCACGCCGGACTCGGAGCAGGCAGCGTACATTTCGAGCGTCGCGGTGGAGGCGAAGGGGTGTGAGGCGTCGACGACCCCGGCCAGCCTCGACGAACGGGCGGAATCACGAAAGATCCGAAGCCAGTCGTCCTTCGAACGGGGCCCCACGAGAAGAGAGGCACCCTCCGGCGCGGTCGCCGCTCCGGTGTCGCGGGCGACCGAGAGGGTGACGCGGTAACCCGCCGAGATCAGTTTTTCCGCCACGATGCGCCCTTCGCTCGTGCCGCCGAGGACCAGGAAATCGCCGAGAGGCACGGGAGAAAGGGACGTCGAGACCTCCGACTCGTATCCCCTCGCCTCGAGCCACATCTTCCTTCCACCGGGGGCGAAAAGCTCGTTCGCCTTCGGCGAGAGGACGAGCAACAGGGTCCTCATGTCGACCGCGTCTTCATCGAGCTCCGAGATCGGGATCTCCCGGATCGTCCCACCATCCCGGCCGGCGTCCCGCGCCGCCAAAACACGCCTGCCCGCGAAGATCCTTCGGACTTCTTCGAGCTTCCGGGAGAGATCCCGCCTGACGGGATTGTACAGAGCCACCGTGAGTCCGCTGTCGCGAGCCCCCTTCATCGCCTGCACGACATCGTCCCAGGGCTGGAGGTAATCGGAGAGGGAGAGGAGGACGAGTCCGTTGGAGTACGGCGCGCCGACCGCGACCCCGGCCGCCTGAGCGGCACTCAAGCCCGCGACGATCCTGGTCGGTACGTCGGAGGGGGCGAGTGAGAGTGCAAGACACGCCAGCCCGAAGAGGGCGGGATCGCCGCCGGAGAGGAGGGCCACGCGATAGCCTCGACGGGCATAATCGAAGGCCGTTCGGACCCGCTGTTCCTCCTGTCCCATTCCATAACGCTCGACGATCTTCCCGCGAAGCCAGGGCTCGGGAAGAAGATCGACGTAGAGATTGTATCCGATCAAGACATCGGCATCGGCGATGGCCTCCTTCGCCTCGCCCGTCATGAAACGCACCTCGCCGGGGCCGGTTCCCACCACCGCGAGCTCGCCCGTCTCCACGGGCCTCGCGACAGAGAGGGCGACGGTGACACCGTCGCCGACGAACCGAGGACCGAGAAGCTCGCCGGCGCTCGAGGCGGCGGGCTCGGCCACGCCCGGCAGGTTCAGATGGCGCCTTGCCGCGGAGGGGGAGAAGTCGCCGACCTGGGATCTCATCTCCTCGTCGGAGAGGACGACGACGCGCCACCCGGCGCGGTCGGCCAAGTCGAGCAGTCCCTTCTCGTCCGATTTGACGGAGGCCGTTCGAAGCTCGAGGACCGATTCATAGAGAAAAGGACCGCCGGGAGCGGACATCAGACCGTCCTTCATGGCCCGCTCGATCGACATTTCGCTCGCGCCCCTCCTGCAGCCGACGCCGGCGACGATGACCCGGGGAACGATCTGCGGCTTCGCGCCTCGGAGCTTCTGTACGCTCCTCGGTGAGACGAGGAGATCCGCGGCGTTCCGATCCGTAGTCACGACGTAACCGGCGGGGAGGGGGAGACGGATTCCGCGCTCCTCCAGAAACGGATCGCACCAGACGAGGATCTCTCCGCGGTCGACCAGCTTGCGTATCACCGAGGCGAGTCCGCTGTGAAGAAGGATGCGATACCCCCTGCGGGAGGCCCAGAGATCGGGAGCCGTGAAGCCGGTCCGGTCGCTAGCGACCGTCGGGATGAAGGAGGCCCCGAAAGGAAAGAGAATCCGGGCGCACTCCCGGGCCAGATCGGACGCTCCTCCGATGTGGCCCGATAGGACAGGGAGGACGACCGCGCCGTCCTCGGATATCGCCACGAGGGCCGGATCGTGCCTCTTGTCCCGAAGCAAGGGCGCTGCGGAACGAAGTGCGATCGCGAGCGCGCCGACGAAGATGAAGGCGTCGGCCGAGTCCCATCGCGAGGAGAACGCCTCGGCGGTCCCCCCGGTCGGGATCGGGACCCTCTCGGCACCGAGCGCCGAGGCCAGGAACGCGGCGACCTCCGCACCGGCTTCGAAGTGGAGCACGAATCTCCTGCCCCGGTTCGACGTCGTTCCCGACATGACGTTCATCCTCTTGCACCGTGGGAGAAATCGGGATGGTAGAGCATGCTTCGTGCGGATGCGTCCGCGTCGAGACAATCGCCGAGGACGATCAGGGCGTGCTTCGTGACGCCGGATTCGCTGAGCGACGCGCGCAAATCGGCGAGCGTCGTGACCGCGCTCCGTTCGTCGCGCCATATGGCACGATAGATCCGCCGACC
>DAIPHL010000100.1:0-8688 GCA_036771375.1 Synergistaceae bacterium
GGTCGGCGGCTTAATCGTGCGCTGACGCTTCACCGGCTCGGCATACAGGCGTTCGAGCCGGTTCTGATAGAGGGGAAGGCCATCCGGCTGCATCCGCTCGTCTGTACGGCGTTCAACGCCGATTTCGACGGGGACCAGATGGCCGTTCACGTCCCTCTCTCGATCGAAGCCCAGACCGAAGCGAGGATTCTCATGCTCTCCTCCAACAACCTGCTCTCTCCCGCGAGCGGCAAATCCGTCGTTACGCCGACGCAGGATATCATCCTGGGGATTTACTACCTGACGAGCATCGGGGACGGCAAAGCGGGAGAGGGGACGTACTACAGGAATCTGGAGGACGTCATCTCCGCGCTCGACCACGAGATCGTCCATGTGAACTCGAGGATAAAACTGAAGGCGCTTCCCGAGTGGAACATCGATCCCTCGGAGATCGACGAAAGGGGCTTTTTCGAAACCTCGCCGGGACGCGTCATATTCAACCAGTCCCTTTCGCCGACGTTGCGCTTTATCAACAACCCGGTGAACAAAAAAGAACTGAGCACGCTTTTGGACAATACGTACGACCAGATCGGACAGCACGCCATGGTGGAGATGCTCGACTCCATCAAACATCTCGGGTACAAGTGGTCGACGCAGAGCGGAATAAGCCTCGGCATCGGCGATATCACCGTGCCGGCGGAGAAGAAGACGATCGTCGAACACTCCCTGGAAAAGGAGACCGATCTCTCCGAACAACATGAGATGGGCCTTCTGACCGAGGACGAATATATGCGCGAGAAGGATTTTATCTGGTCGGAGGCGGGACGAAAGATCGCCGACAGCATCATGGACAACATGAAAAAGACGAATCCGCTTCGCGTGATGGTCGACTCGGGAGCGCGCGGGACGCGGGGACAGGTCGCGCAAATGGCGGGGATACGCGGTCTGATGGCGGATCCGGCAGGACGTATCATCGATTATCCGATCGTGGCGAACTTCCGCGAGGGGCTCAATATGTTGGAGTACTTCCTCTCGACCCACGGCGCGAGGAAGGGCCTTGCGGATACGGCCCTCCGTACCGCGAAGTCCGGGTACTTGACCAGACGGTTGGTGGACGTCGCCCAGGATCTCATCATAACCGAGGACGACTGTCACACCACACAGGGAGTCGAGGTACGCCCGCTCTCCGCGGAAGGGAAGGTCATCATCTCCCTCTCCGAGCGTTTGACGGGGCGTATTCTGTTGAGGGATCTCCATCATCCTGAAACGGGCGAGCTTTTGCTGGCCCGAGGCGAGGAGATCTCCTCCTCGATGGCTTCAAAGATCGAGAAGCTGGGCATTACGTCGGTATGGGTCCGCAGCCCTCTCACATGCGGTCTCAGGCATGGTATCTGCAGGACGTGTTACGGAAGGGATCTTGCGACCAGAAAGAAGATCGCCGTGGGAGAGGCGGTGGGCGTTGTCGCGGCGCAGTCCATCGGAGAACCCGGCACACAGCTGACGATGAGGACCTTCCATACCGGAGGAGTCAGGCAGTTTACGGGGGAGGACATCACGCAGGGGCTTCCCAGGATCGAGCAGCTTTTCGAGGTCCGGCGCCCCAAGAAGGTCGCCATGATGGCCGAACGGGACGGAGTCATCATGGAGATCCGCGAAACGGAGGGCAAACGCAAGATCATCGTCGAAGCCGTGAACGAGGACGGCAACGAGGAGCGATTGGCCTGGAACATCCCGGCGACACAGAACCTGAAGACCGATATACAGGTGGGCGCCGAGGTTAAAAAAGCCCAGGAACTGACCGAAGGCTACAAGGATCCGCAGGAGCTGCTGGAGGTGGAGGGCCTGGAGGAGGTCCAACGTTACCTCTTGGACGGAATCCAGGAGGTCTACAGGACGCAGGGCGTCTCCATCAACGACAAGCACATAGAGACCATCCTTCGCAAGGTCGCTCCGGTCAACCGCGTTCGGATCGCGGAGGAGGGGGACAGCGCCTTTGTCGCGGGCGAACTCGTCTGGCGTGAGGACTTCGAGAGAGAAGTGGATTCCATCACGAAGGATAACGCCAGATACACGGAGGAGGCCGTCGCGTTTCTCTCCGGAAAGAAGCTGCGCAATCTCCTGGGCGGCAACGTCGGAGACCTCGTAAACAGATACAGAGGGGTCGAGCTTTCCGAGGCGGTGATCGAGGAGATCCTCTCTCCGGGATATGTCGTGTCGAGCGTCATCGTGAACGATGGAGAAGAGGATCTGCGCGTCATCGTGGGAGAAGCCGCGTTTCGGCATACCCTCGAGGGCCTTGTTTTGATACAGGATTGCGATTTGGGTGACGATCGGGTCATTCGGGCCGGAAAGACCCTCGATGCCCAGGATTTGAACGAGATCGTAAAGCGCCGGCCGGGAACGATGGTGCTCTGTGACACGGAAGCGCTGGATGCCATGAAGGACAACGGCTATCTCGCGGACGACATCGTCGTCGACGGCGAGATCGTGGCACGAAAGGACACGATGATCGACGCGGATCTCCTGAAGGTTCTGCGCGATGGTGCGGTCAAATCGGTCAATGTCTGGAAGACGATCGACGTGATCAACATTCAGGACGCCATGCACCACGTGTTGATCGACCATTATTTCTGCAAGCCTCTGACACAGGCCCTGGGAAGGGATGGAAACGAGCTCGACGCCATGCCCAGGATGGTCGACGGAGGCGTCGTTCGTGGAATCGTGGAGGGCTCGATCGTCGCGGTGAATCTCGAAGGAGACATCCTTACGAGGGAAAAGCTGGTACAGCAGGTTCTCAAAGAGAAAATTTCCAACAGGATCGTTCTGGAGCCCGTTTATGATGAAGAAGGCAACGTGCTCGCAGAGTCCGGGGAGAAGGCAAGCCAGCAGGTGATCGATCGCATCGTTGTGGCCTGCCCGGATCAGGTGACGGTGCGTGCGGAGTCGGCTCCGACCGACGAGAGGATGATCGTGCAGAGGATATCCTTCATTCGTCGGCTGAGGGACGTGCCGGAGAGCCGTCCCGTCGTCCTGGGCGTTACGAAGGCGGCCCTTGCGACGGATAGCTTCCTTTCGGCCGCCTCGTTCCAGCAGACGGCCCAAATCCTCTCCGCGGCGGCGGTCCGGGGTGTCGTCGACGAACTACAGGGGCTGAAGGAAAACGTGATCATCGGCCTTTTGATCCCGGCCGGAACCGGCATAGAGCGTTATTCCAAGGTCAATGTCTCGGAGAAGAACGAAGAGGTCGCGGACACGCCCTGGAACCCGGACGAGGGAGCGGAGGCGGAAGAACTTCGGGAATGAAAATGAATGGGGCCCGGTCCGTCGTCCTCCGAGAGAACGTTGGACGAGGATCGCATATGAGTATGAGAGAGAAGACATCGAAACCGCGGGGGATCGCCCCGCGGTTTCGTATTTTCACGACTCATGTCTGGACATATCGATTTGGACGCGGTAATGTATTTTGTGAAGGTCCGACAGGTCGTTACCCAAAACGGAGGTGCCCCGCTCATGACGATGAAGAAAAACGGACAGGACGAATTTCGCGGGATCAGAATCGAGAACACCTCTATCGTGCACAAGGTGCGCAAGGAGGGGTACCTGGGCGTGATGTTCAATAAATCCGATTTTATGGATGCGGTCGTGTGGGCGGCCAACCTGGTGTATGAGTACAGGGATTATTTCAAGTCTCATATGCGCGAGGTGGTCGTTTCCGAGGAAGATCTTCCCTTTCTGAAAGAGGACCTGGAAAACGCGCACTGTATTCTGATCAGCTATTATAAGATGAAAAAGAACCTGGTCCTCGCGGAGGAGTTCAAGATGAGCCTGCTGACCGTTGCGAGGTTCCAGAAGGTCAAGACGGAGGACGTCGGAATCATGGCGGAGTGGAACGAATTTTTGCAGATGGTGCAGGAGAAAGAAGAGTCCGGAGACTTCGCCGGATACGACATCGGCAACCTGAAGGGGAGCGAACAGACGTACGAGCGGTACGCCCGTATGGTGGCCGACGAGGTGGACAGATACCGGGACGTGATCGCAAAACTGTGATGGTCATCGATACGCACGTTCACATATATCCTCCGGATGTGATAAAGAAACGGGACGAAATCGCCGAACGCGAGGACTATTTTCGCTTGTTGACCGCTTCGCGCGTCCATAAATGGGCAACCGCGGAGGATCTTCTTGCGGCGATGGACGAGGACGGAGTCGATGAAAGCTGGGTCTTCGGCTTTGCGTTCAACGATCTCGGGCTTTGTCGTCACTGCAACGACTATGTCTTGGAGGCGTCTTCGAGATCGAGGGGACGGATGAAGCCGATGATCGTCGTCCCCCCACGGGCGAAGGGCATGGAGGAGGAGATCGCCCGCGGCGCGTCTTTCGGGGCCATCGGCGTGGGGGAGTTGTTCCCGGATGGGCAGGGTTTCGATCTGCGCGGTGGGTGCGGGACGGAGGCGCTTGCCGGTGCATGTCTTGAAAATGGTCTTTTTTTGATGCTGCACACCGCCGAACCGGTCGGCAGGAAATACGCGGGAAAGGGTGAAACCGGTCCCAGGGAGGCCTTTGCATTCGCCTCCGGACACCGGGAACTTCGCGTGGTATTCGCTCACCTCGGCGGAGGGTTGTTTTTTTACGAACAGATGCCGGATGTCGCAGATGTCCTGCGCAACGTTCGATACGACACGGCCGCGGCGCCCTTTCTCTATCGTCCCTCCGTCATTCGGTCGGCCGTCTCCTCCGGTACGCTTCACAAGCTGCTCTATGGTTCGGACTATCCGTTGTTGAGGCACCAAAGATATCGTGAAATGTTCTCTGCCCACCTCTCCGGGCATGAGATACGGGCCGTTCTATCCGGAAACGCCGATAGATTTCTGAATGCTTCGAACAAATGAAGCCGTAGCGCTTCATTAAACCAACCGTAACGAAAAGCCGCGTCCCCGCCCCTTTCGGTCCGGAAACGCGGCTCCTTCGAGAGTGTCTCGATGTTATCCGTTCAATATTTCAGGCCAAACGTTTTGTGGTAAAAACGTTCGTCATGAAGGTACTCCGCCTGTTTTTCCAGGGCATCTTTGGCCGCGTCGCCAAGATGGACGACAAGCGACGACGTCAGAAGGTGGACGAGGAAGATGGGGCCGATCACGCTGCAACCGAAAGTGGGACTGGCCGCGGACACGTGGAAGGAGAGATCCGCGTAACGGCAGACGGGGGCCGCGGGGCTGTCGGTGATCGTGACGATCTTGGCGCCACGTATTTTCCCCTCTTCAATCGCCTCCGTCACGTCGATTGCGTAACTGGGCATCTCGCATACCAGCATGAGGCTGTCCGGACGGACGAATCTGGCCTGTTCGACAAGGGAGAGACTCCCTCTTTTCATGAGAGATGTCGGGATTCCCATCACGCAGAATCGATTGTAGGCGAGCTCCATGACCAGAGAGGAGATTCCCCAGCCGATGCAGACGATCGATTTCGCCTCTTTCGCCATTTGGCAAAACGTAAACATTTTCCCCTGATCGTATTGAGTCCAGGTATCGTCTATGTTGGCATGTTCCGTTTGGAGAATTTTCTGCGGGAGCTCGTCTTTCATGTTGACCGCTTTGCTCAACATGGCTGCCGGATTGATCTGCTCCAGGATCACGTTTTGAAAACGACTCTTGAGGTCGGCGTAGCCGCTGAATCCTAGGAGCCGCGCCACCCTGACGAGCTGCGCCTTGGATACGCTGAGTTCGTCGGCTACCTCGCCGATCGGCCGGAAGGCGGCTTCTCTCATGTTGGAAAGGAGATATTCGGTCACTCTTTTCGCTTTATTGGGCATTCCTGCCACTTTCTGTAACATCATACTTTGCAAGTCGGTGCTGTCCATTTACAACTCTCCCTATCATTGATTTCTATTTACAAAACTAAATTTTAACTTCCGAAAAATGACAAGTCAACATCAGTTGAATGAAAATGTACTCAAGGACGATAAACAATCCATTCCGAAGATTCCCGGGGGGATCCGACGATGTTCAAACAGGCGGAAAAACGATGTGCGGCTTGTCACCTACCTGCATAGCTCGATGATCTGATGGAGGGATTTGATCAGAAGCGTGCTCAGGGCCTCCGCCTCCTTGTAGATGTGCGTTGCCGTCAGGTGGTCGTCGCTTTCCAGAGCCGTTTCCATCTTGTGTCCGTAGTTGTGAAAGTCTTTGTGCATTTGAATCGTCTTCCGCCATATTTCGTCGGTGACTTCTTTCGGACGCTCCACAAACGAGAGGAAAATACCGAAACGACATCTTGTGGGGTCGGTTTCCACACTGATCTCGCCCGTTTCGAGAGATTTTTTGAGGCCGTCGATCCAAGCTTTGTGAGCCTCGATGGCTCCTCTTGTCATCTCTACGAAATCCGTTGGCGTCATGACTTTGATCAAGCGCAACACGGAGATGGACTCGGATGCGTCTTTCGAGCCCGCCTTTGCGGTGGCCTCCAGGTCCTTTGCCGTGACGATCAGTTTCCGCAGCTGTCCCTCGATGGAGGAGAGGATCTCTTTCGTCCTCGTGGTTTCCGTCGTGACGGTTTCCGAAGTGGCGGCAAGCCCCACGGCTGAGGCGTCGAGTTCCGCGGCACCCGCGGCGACCTGTTGGGAGGAGTTCGAGATACCCACGATGCCGGTGAGTACTGTTTCTATCTCCGCCGTCACGTCGTGAATCGTGGACGCCGTATCGTGGATCATCGTCGACATGTTTTCGACGCCGTGTGTGGTCTCCTGCACTTCCTCCACAAGCGCATTAAGACAGTCGGAAACTTTCGTCGTCGCTTCCTTGCTTTCGTCCGCCAACTTTTTGACCTCCTCGGCGACGACGGCAAATCCCCTTCCCGCTTCTCCCGCCCGAGCGGCTTCGATCGACGCGTTCAAGGCGAGCAGGTTTGTCTGATCGGCGATGTTGGTGATGGAGCCGACGACACTCTGTATGACATCCGTCCGCTCCGATAGAGTCCTCGATTTTGCCGCCAAAAGGGACGTTTGTTCGGTGACCTGGTCAAACGTTTGTTTCATGTTTGTCAGCTTGGCCTTGCCCGTCCCGGCGCCGTCGTTGACTACGGAGACGCTCTCGTCCATCTCCGACGCCAGTCGTGCGAGCTCCTGGGCGGTGCGTAAAATCTCGTTGAAGGAAACCTGTTGTGTGGAAACCGCATCCGAGATGACCTGCCCCGATTCGGCCCCCTCCCCGATCTTCTCCGAGATGATGGAAAACGATTTGAAAAAAGCCCTCAACTGGCGCTCCAGACGATAAAAATTGAATGTGAACTGATGGAGGTTCCCCTGGATTTTCAGGAAAAGAGAGCGCATCGACTTGATGAATGTCCGGATCGTATTGGTGAGCGGGTTTGTCCTTTCCGCCTCGTTGTTTCCCAGGTCCTTTATCAGGTCGATACGTCCTGCTTGCTGGAGCTCATCAAGATGCCGGATCACATAGCGCAACTCTTCCCTGTTTCTGTTCTGCAAAAGGGCCACCGGAACGCATAAAAACAGGCCGATCCCGCAGAAGAGAGCCGTACCCGGTTGGTATCGCCCATACATCACAAAAAAGCAGAAGATCGACAGGGCGAGCAGAAGAAGAGCTAAAGACCGGGATTTCGTCGACATCAAGATCACTCCATGGTTTTATTCGGAGAAACTGAAATATCTCACTTGTGTTTCGCGCTTCATTATACAAGGTATCGGTTGTAAGTAAAGGGATTTCAAATCCGAACGGGGTCGTGTTTTCGATCGGTTCGGCAATCGAGCAGTTTTCCACAAAAAATGGTGACGGCAAGCATGTCCGCGCTTCCTCCAGGACTCAGGTTTTTCGAGATGAACGCCCGGTCGAGGTCCTCCAGGATCTGTACCCCGTTCGGGGCGAAGATCCCACCGGCCGCGAGCGTTCGGCGAGCGGCCTCCTTGACGTAGGCGAGGGCTTCGATTCCCCCTCTGGAGATGACGCATGTATCGTCCACATGCGCCATCAGGTGAAGAAGTGTTTGAACGCACACGTCGTTCTCGTCGACCGTTTTTTTAAAGCTCTTTTGCCACCGGGGGAGCGAAAGCTCCCTTACGGTTGGAAAACCGGCCAGAACCTCGCCTCTCACTCCTTTGATCCCATATCGGCCGTAGGCGTTTTCGCCGTGTGTCGAGGAAACGGAGAGGCCCTTTTTTACCGCGTGGTTTGCCCGTTTCGTGTGAGAGATCGCCGCCAGATCCCGTTCGAGCGCCGCACTCGTCATCTTTCCACACAGCTTCAGAATCGTGTAAACGTCGAGTTTCCCGAAACGCCTATAATACCAGCCGGCCGCGCCGCAGATCGTCCCCATGGAGAAGATCATCCCCTTGTGGGTATTGACCCCGTTCGTGGAGGCGAACATCTCTTTTTCGGCGCGGATCCCGGCCTCGCGTAGTTTTGGAAAGAGCCCGTCGTCGATCTTTCGATCGTGATGCAGGCCAAGAGCCGCCATCTCGCCCAGAAACGGCGCGATGGCCTCCGTGCTCGCGAAGAACATGTCCATATCCATGTCGCGGTGCGAGCCGTTGTTGTTTCGATCGACGAGCCCGGGTTTCGGAGTCGTCAGCACCTCCAGCCGCAACGCGTTTTGAGCCGTGTCGACGATCTTGTGTACGAAATCTCCAGTGTACTCAAAAAACCCCGGGCGGCCAAGCCCGGGGTTTTTTGTGGGTTGGGAGTGCATCAAGCGCCGACC
>DAIPHL010000101.1:0-8490 GCA_036771375.1 Synergistaceae bacterium
GGTCGGCGGGCCGGCGAGGGAAAGACGACCACCTCCATCGGCCTCGCACAGGCGCTCGCGCGCCTGGGGAAAAAGGCGTCGCTCGCCCTCCGCGAACCATCGTTGGGACCGGTCTTCGGCGTCAAGGGCGGGGCGACGGGCGGAGGATACAGCCAGGTCGTTCCGATGGAGGACATCAACATTCACTTCACCGGAGACTTTCACGCGGTGACCGCGGCGCACAATCTGCTCGCCGCCATGCTCGACAACAGCCTGCAACAGGGAAACCCCCTCGGCATAGATCCTCGGAGGATCGTCTTCAAGCGCACCGTCGACATGAACGATCGCGCGCTCCGGCGCCTGGTCGTCGGCCTTGGAGGCACCACCGGAGGCGTGCCACGGGAGGACGGTTACGACATCACGGCCGCGTCGGAAATCATGGCGATCCTCTGTCTGTCTCTCGGGATCGACGACCTCAAAAGGAGACTGGCGGAGATCATCGTCGCGTACACTCAAGGCGGAAAACCGGTTCGGGCCCGCGACCTCGAAGCCCAGGGAGCGATGGCGATGCTCCTCAAAGACGCGATCAAGCCCAATCTGGTACAGACGCTCGAACACGTCCCCGCCTTCGTGCACGGCGGCCCATTCGCCAACATCGCGCACGGATGCAACAGCATCATCGCCACGAGATACGGTCTCAAACTGTCGGACTATCTCATCACCGAAGCCGGCTTCGCGGCGGACCTGGGCGCGGAGAAGTTCTTCGACATCAAATGCCGCCTGGCGGGATTGACCCCGAACGTGGCCGTGATCGTCGCCACCTTGAGAGCGCTCAAGACACACGGAGGACTGTCAAGGGAAGAGCTCGCCACCCCGAACCCTCGGGCGCTGGAGGCGGGGATCCCGAACCTGGAAAAACACGTCGAGAACATGCTCTCCTTCGGTCTCCCCGTGGTCGTGGCGATCAACGCCTTTCACACGGACACCCCGGAGGAGCTGAACCTCGTTCGAAAGAGCTGCTCCCGTCTCGGCGTGCCGGTAACCACGGCCGAGATATGGAGCCGGGGCGGAGAGGGCGGCATCGAGACGGCGCGCGCCGTGATCGACGCGTGCGAGCGGCCGGGCGCCTTCCGACACCTCTACGAGGTAAAAACGTCCTTGGAGGAGAAGATACGGACGATCGCACAGCGAATATATGGAGCGAAGGACGTCGCCTTCAGTGAGAAAGCGAGAAAAGACCTCCGGCTCATTCATGACATCGGCATGGACGATCTCCTCGTCTGCATGGCAAAGACGCCACTATCCCTCTCGGACGATCCCCGAGCGAAGGGGCGACCGGAGAACTTCATCCTCTCGGTACGGGAGGTCCGTCTGTCCGCCGGAGCCGGGTTCGTCGTCCCCATCACGGGCGACGTCATGACGATGCCCGGTCTGCCGAAGCGTCCGGCGGCCTGCGGCATAGACATCGACGACGAGGGCGCGGTCACCGGGTTGTTCTAATCAAGCGGACAGAGAACGCGGGATTACTTCAAATCGTTGGAGTCCATGACGATCGTCACGGGGCCCTCGTTGCACAGCCTCACCGCCATCTCGGCGCCGAAGACCCCCGTCTCGACGTGAACGCCCGCCTCCCTGACATAGGCGACGAAGCGCTCGTACAGGACATTGCCGAGATCGGGGGAAGCCGCCTTCACGAAAGAGGGGCGGCGCCCCTTTCGACAGTCCGCGTAAAGAGTGAACTGTGATATGGCAAGGAGCTCTCCTTGCACGTCCAGCAGGGAGAGGTTCATCTTCCCCCGCTCATCCCCGAATATCCTCAGGTTGACGATCTTTTCCGCCAACTTTGCGGCGTCGGCCTCGGTATCCTCCGGGGCGACGCCGACAAGAACGCAAAGACCGACGCGGATCGCCCCGACTTCCTCCTCCGATACGACGACTGCGGCCTCGGACACTCTCTGCGCGACGATTCTCATCTCTTTCAATCACCCTCTGGTTATCTCGATCAGCCCCGCAACGGTGTTGATTCGTGCGATGATCCTGTACAGATGCTCCAGATCCCACACCTGCATCTCAATGGTAAATCGGGCTCTCGTCCCGTTGACCACGTTGCCCCTGATGTTGACGATGGCACCGTCCGTCTGGCTGATGGCCTGGCCGAGGTCGGCGAAGAGCCCCACCCGATCGCTGCCCTCCACCTTGATACGAGCCAAATAACGGACGTCCCGCCTCTTGCCCCAGATGACCGACACGCACTTTTCCGGGGTGGCGCGTTTGAGGTTCTCACACTCCGACCGGTGTATCGTGATGCCTCTGCTCTGCGTGACCAGACCGCATATCTTGTCGCCGGGAACCGGGCAGCAACACATGGCGAGAGAGACGAGCACGCCATCCGCCCCCTCGACGACGATCGCGGAGTCCACTTCCTTCGCCGGCTTCGCAGCCTCTTTTTGCGCTGCACCCGCAGCGTCGGCCGCGCTCCTGGCGGAGAACGTCTCGACCCGAGCCATGACACCGGACGCGGCCTGATGCGCGTTCCCGATGGAGACGATCAGATCCTCCACGCCCGAATAACCCAGATCGTTGGATATCTGGCTCAGCTGGTGTGTGAAACTGTCCACGGTACGCCCCTCGCCGGGGTAGCGGCGTTGTATCTCCCGATCCAGCAGGTCCCTTCCGCGTTCGATACGATCCTCGCGCTCGGCACGATCGACCTGGCGGAAGTAGGCGCGTATCTTGCTGCGCGTGCGGTTGCTCTTGGCGATCTTGAGCCAATCGCGGGACGGTTTCCCCTGCGGCGAGGTCAGGATTCTCACGATATCCCCGTTTTGCAGCACGTAGTCCATCGGGACGATCCGCCCGTGGACCATGGCACCGACGCACTTGTGTCCGATCTCCGTGTGCACGGCATAGGCGAAATCGATCGGCGTGGAGCCCTGCGGAACCGAGATCACCTTTCCCTGCGGCGTGAAGACGAACACCTCGGTGGAGAGCACGTCGGTCTTTATATGATCGAGAAATTCCGACGAATCGCTCTGCCCCTCCAGAGCCTGTCTCACCCACGCAAGTTTGCGATCCATGTCGCTCGCTTGGCTCTTTTTCTCTTTGTACTGCCAGTGTGCGGCGATCCCATACTCCGCGAGACGATGCATCTCCCAGGTGCGGATCTGGATTTCGAGCGGCTCTCCGTTCGGACCGACCAATGTGGTGTGCAGGGACTGGTACATGTTCCCCTTCGGATTTGCGATGTAATCGTCGAACTGCCCGGGAATCGGCTTCCAGATGGTATGCACCAGGCCGAGCACCTGATAACACTCCCCCAGCGTGTTTACGATCACGCGCAACGCCAAAAGATCGTAAATCTGGTCCAAGGAGAGGTTCTTTCTCTTCATCTTTTCGTAGATGCTGTAATAGTGCTTCGGACGCCCGCTGATCTGCGCCTGGATATTCTCCTCCTTCAAGCGCTCCGTCAAGATCTCCATCGCCTTTTTAATGACGCCTTCGCTTTCCGGCATCTTCTTGCGAACTCGCCGTCGTATGTCGTAGAACATCTCGGGATCGATGACGCGAAACGAAAGGTCCTCCAGTTCCCGCTTGATGTGGTAGATTCCGAGACGATGCGCGAGAGGCGCGTATATCTCGAGCGTCTCCTGCGCGATGGAGATTCTCTTCTCTCGTTTGTGGGCCTGAATCGTGCTCATGTTGTGCAGACGATCGGCCAACTTGATCAGGACCACGCGGATATCCTTCGCCATCACCAAAAACATCTTGCGCAGATTCTCCGCCTGATAGTCCACCACATTCTTGAACGGAAGGTTCCCCAGCTTGGTCACTCCATCGACGAGGGTGAGCACGTCGGAACCGAAGCGTTCGGCGATCTCCTCCGGAGTGACCTGCGTGTCCTCGATCACGTCGTGCAGGAGGGCCGCGATCAGGGTCTGTGTGTCCAGCTGCATATCGGAGAGAACGGAAGCCGCCCCCAGCGTATGCACGATATAAGGATCGCCGCTGTACCTCCGTTGCGAGGCGTGCGCCTCCGCCGCGAACACGAACGCCGAACCGATCTGCATGAGGTCGTCCTTTTGAAGGTAGCGGAACGCCCTGGACCAAAGCTCCTGCCAGGCGATGCGCACGCTGGAAACCCGTTGGTCCTCCGGAATGCGCCCGATGTAGCTCTCCATGAGAGCCCGCATCGATCGATCCAGGCTGAATTTCAAGGAAGCGGAATTCGAAAGGGATTTCGTCTGATCTTCTTCCTCGCGCCCGTTCGGATATTTCTCTTCGGGGTGACTGTCCTGCATCTATACCGCTCCTATGCCGTACCGACCACGATCTTCTCGAGGACGAGCTGTAGATTCTCGCTTGCCCTCCAGACATTGATCCTCGGTTTATAGACCCATCCCGAAGGGATGAAGTCCGTCTTCAAAAGATGATCTCCCCAGAAGCCGAGCAGCTCCCGCCCGTCGACGAAGACCTTGACGTGATTGCCCTTTCGTCCCAACGGCTCGGCGCAGACATGCCCCCGGTGTTCACAGAAAAGCCTCGGGTGCGGGTTGCCCACCCCGAAGGGGCCCAACCGCTCGGCATCCTTCCAGGCCCCGATGTCGAGCTCCGCCGGCGACCAATGCAGGATATCCTCTTTTTCCGGCACGCTGTCGGTATGGGAGAGGAGTTCCTCGAGTTTGTCCCGGACCGTGTCCCACAGATCGCGTCTCACACTGAACCCGGCCGCCATGCGATGTCCTCCCCAGCTCTCCAGCTCCCCCGAGACCGCACCCAGAATCGCTTCCGCGTCGACACCGGAAGGGACGCGCAGCGTCCCCCTGATCAGAGACCCCTGCGACGGCGCCGCCAAAACGATCGGAGCGTCCCGAAGCGCACAGATTTGGCTTGCGACACTGCTCAGGACCCCGGCGGGCCAGTCCTCCCCAAACAGCACGTGGCGATAATCCGCGTTGCTGCCGATCCCTCTTTCCACGTCGTCGACGATCCTCGCGGAGAGGTCGCGCCGCTTCCGATTCAGGCCGATCAGTTTCGTCACCTGAGCCCCCACGTCTCCAACCGGGAAAAAGAGCTTCATCGCACTGTCCGCGAGCTCCAGGCGTCCCGGCGCATTGAGGCAGGGGATGACCCTCATCGCGAGCGAATCGCTGTCCAGGGAAAAGAGATCGACGTCCATCTCCCGCATCAAGACGGACAAGCCTTCACGAGGGCTTCTTTTGATCGCCTGAATCCCCTCACGGACGATGGCCCTGTTGAGGGGAGAGGACATCGGCACGCAATCCGCGATCGTCGCGAGCGCCGTCATATCGAGGTGTTGCAGCAACCAATCCTTCGGCGCCAGTTCGTTTTTCCAGGCCCAACTCCAGACGACACCGGCGGCACAGAGCTGACGCCCCAGCTCGTTTCCGCCGACCTGGGGATTGATCAGTGCGTCGCTCGCGGCGAGCTCGCCGCGAGCCAGATGATGATCGAAGACGATCACGGGAATCCCGGCGGATCGCGCCGCTTCCACGGCATCGATATCCTGTGTGCCGCAATCCACGACAACCATCAAGTCGCATCTTTTCCCCGACCGGACCAGGTTGCGCACGACATTGGGATGGAATCCGTATCCCTGATTGTATCTGTGCGGTATGTAGTACCTCACCCTGGCTCGTTTCATGAGACAGAGCTCCATCATGAAGGTCGTGGCGGCGATTCCATCCACGTCGTAATCGCCGTAGACGACGACGTGGCTGCCTTCGTCGATCGCGGACCAGAGATCGCAAGCCTTCCGGGAGTCGCAGCCAAGGTCGGCTCTGTCGAGCCAGCGGACAAGATCCGGAACGACCCATCCGTCGCGGCTCTCCTCACTCGAATCGAGCGATACCCCCCTCATCCACAAAAGGGAGGCCATAAGCTGCGAGCAACCGAACTTTCTGGCAAGCAGGCTCGCGGAAGCGTCGGGCTCCCAGACCCGTAGTCTCTCTTCGGAACAGGATGGGATCAAACGAAAGTCGACCCCGGTTTCTCACTCGCTTCGGATGAGGACGCCGGAGCGGATGCCTGGGCACCGGCGGGTTCCTCGGATGGGAAAACGGGGACCGTCGTCGGGGTCATATGCTTGAACGCACCCAACAGAGAGTCCCGCTCCTCGGTCAGCGCCTTCACCTTTCCCTCGAGCTCCCGGACCCGTTTGTTGTGCTTGGAGCGAAGCTCCATGGACGCGAACAGGGAGAAAAACCACATGAGGACGACACCGACGGCAAAGAGCAGGACCTCCCATACTCCCTGCTGATAGGTCCCCTCGAAAATCAGGAAACGGACCACAATCTCTCCCGTGTTTTGAAAGACATAAACAGCGGCGAGGAACATCGACACACCGATCGCAAGAATATAACTTCTCACCGTTATACATCTCCTTCCGACGACGATTCGCTTTGGCGAACCGGACACTGAAAACAGATTTAGCCAATTATAACACAGCCTCATCCTTCACGGACTGGCGAGCGTTTGCCGTCGCAATCCCCTCACCCGAAGGGAAAGAAAGACGTTGACGCAAAGGGCGAATCCGTGTGTTATGATGAGTGAAATTTTTTGTAGCCGTCAAAGCGTCGTAGCCAAAGAGACCTCGCGGAGAGGTCCTTCTTTTTGGCCGACCGGGGAGGTTTCTTGTTCCCGACGCGGGAAAGACGCCAAGAAAAAAGACAACGACGTTCGGACATCGGCAGACAGGGTTTGGGAGGTGACTCTTTGGTGATCGAAAGCGCCGCGGGTACTTTGACACTCGTCGTGTGCGGTACGACCGGCTACTTTATCTTCAAAACGCTGCGCCTCCCCCTTCCCGCTCTTCTCGGTTCCCTGTCGGCGACGGCGGCGCTCGCACTCACCGGAAACTTCCCCTCCGCCCCGATCGATCTTCTGTCCGGAATCTGCAAGATCGCGATCGGCATGATGATGGGACGGAGGATGAACAGGAACGCGGTCGAGGCGCTGAGGCACCTCCTCGTTCCGGCGACCCTGATATCGGCATGGATGATCGCCCTTTCCATAGCGAGCGGGCTTTTGCTCTCGTTCCTCGCGGATATGCCCCTTTCAACCACCCTGATCGGTTCTGCGACAGGTGGGGTCAGCGAGATGGCGATCTTCGCCCTGTCGAAAAACTACGACGTCGCGACGATCACGATCATCGGCGTGACACGCCTCGTTGCGGTTCTGATCCTGACACCATGGGTCGCCCATCATTGGTCCGCGAGGCTCAAAAGAGCCGAGGGCGGACGACGAAAACCCACCTGGGACGTCGTCGCCTCACAACGGGAGACCGGAAAGCTCTTCGGAAGAGAGATCGCCTTCGTCGCTTTTCTCTCCGTGGTATCGGGGATTCTCCTGAACATCGCCGGCGTCCCCGCGGGCCTCATGATCGGCGCACTCTGCGCCTCCAGCCTCTCGACTCTGTCGGCGAACAAGACCTTCGACTTCCATCCCGGGGTGTACACGGCGGCCCAGATCGGAATCGGCATCGCGATCGCCCGGCAATTCGGCCCGGAGCAGCTGGCCTATCTGACACAGGGCAGATTCATCGTTTCCCTGCTCCTGTCGACCGGTTTCATCGTCCTCGCGACCCTGGTGCTGGCGTACATCCTGCAGCGCATAACGGGCTGGGAACCGCTGATGTGCCTTCTGGCGTCATCCGCGGGGGGGCTCAGCCAGATGATCATGGTGGCGGAGGAGATGCACTCGGACTCCCTCACGATCGGACTCCTCCACCTCGCCCGCTATTTCGCCATCATCATGCTCATGCCGCTTTTGATCACATTCATGCTCTCATGATACCCTCCGCCGTTTCGAGAAAACGATACGGCGGACGAAAGAGACCTCGTTCCGTGATGATCGCGTCGACGAGACGCGCGGGGGTTACGTCGAAGGCCGGGTTCCAGACGGGAATGCTCTCCGGGATAGAGCGCCCCGAGGGCAGAACTCTCATCTCCTCGGCGGACCGCTCCTCTATCGGAATCGACTCCCCGCTCTCGGATGCCGTGTCGAACGTGCTGCAGGGCGCCGCCACGTAAAAAGGAACCGCGTGATGCGACGCGAGAACCGCCAACCCATACGTGCCGATCTTGTTCGCGACGTCGCCGTTCGCCGCGATTCGATCCGCGCCGACGATCACTGCGTCTATGCAGCCGGAACGCATGAGACAGGCCGCCATCGAATCGCATATGAGCGTGACGTCGAAACCGTCCTCCGCGAGCTCCCATGCCGTGAGCCGCGCTCCCTGCAAAAGCGGCCTGGTCTCGTCCGCATAAATTTTTATCTCCTTGCCGGCCTCCCGCGCCGCCCGGATCACGCCGAGCGCGGTTCCATAGCCACCGGTCGCGAGCGCCCCGGCGTTGCAGTGGGTCAAAACCGTGGCGCTTCTCGGTAAAAGAGCCTGTCCGAAAGCACCGAGCCGCCTGTTGTTCTCCACATCCTCCCTGTGAATGGCGCCCGCCTCTTGAAGGAGACTTTCGATCCATCGATCATGCGCCGACC
>DAIPHL010000102.1:0-8472 GCA_036771375.1 Synergistaceae bacterium
GATGGCCGTCGTCCCCGAACCGAGGCAGTTGTCCAGGACAAGGTCGCCCTCGTCCGTGTAGGTCTTGACCAACCACTCGAACAGCGCAAGCGGCTTCTCCGTCGGATGTCCGCTGTGACTGTCCTTGCCGAAACGGAGGACGCTGCGCGGGTATCGTTCGCCGCTGTTTTTCCCGCCGACATCCAGACAGAACCGGCCATTGACCGGTTTTTGCCTGCCGGAGCCTTTTTTGACGTATGGCTTTCCCACGCTCATCTGCGGCCTGTACTTCGGCAGTCTTTTGTAAAACACGAGGATGTTCTCGTGTGCCCGCAGCGGCATCTTCCGCGCGTTCAGGAAGCCCATCGCGACGGGTTTCTCCCAGATGAGCTCATAGCGGAAATACTTCTGCGCCGTAGTGATCAGCTTCGTAGCAAACGGCTGTTGCGCGGTGAGGACGACCGCCGCCTTCGGCTTCGCCAGCCGCCAGTACTCCCGCCAGAGCGGGCCGAGCGGCAGACAGACGTCCCATTTGTGGTTTGTCGTCCCGTAGGGGAGGTCGCAGAGGATCATGTCGACGGATTCGTCCGGGATCGACTGCATGATCTCCATGCAGTCTCCGTGATAGAGTGCTCCTAGTTCTGTGCGGTAAAAATTACCGGGCAAATTATCGTTCGGAATCTCCTTCTTTCTGTCGATATTCTGTTGTCATGGTGCGGCGTAAAGTGCGTCTACGATTGCGACTGCCTCGTCGTGCCACTCCAGGAGCTCGTCGATGTCGAGCTCCATCAGCGTGTCATGTCCGAAGTGGAGGACATGGGAGACCTCCGCGCATAGCCTTCGGAGGTCGGATGGCACTATTCCTCCAAAAAAGCGGAATACGCCTCCTGCAACCGCCTATAGTCGCCCATGTCAAGTTCTTCTACATCGCCGGGAGCGATCTCGCACAGGTTCGCAAACAGCAGCACCTCCTTTTCGGCGGCAGATTTTCCTGCCATGCCGGATTTTTCCATGAGAATCTGGTCACGTACCTTCGGGCGGCGCATGCAAAGCGCCTTCATTTCGGTGCCGTCAATGGTGACCGGATATCTCAGTTCGATTGTCGTTTTCTCGGTCTCAATCATTATTGAACCCCTTTCCTACATTCCGATGGACGCCCTGGATGCGGCAAGATAGTCCTTGCCATCGACCATGCGAACCATGTTTTCGATGTCGATCTCATGGATCACTTTCCCCCCAAGCTCAAGTTTGTAGTATTTGCAAGCAACGGTTATCTTCTGCTCGAACTTCTCTCCGCGCTTGAACTTGGGGTTCTCGACCTCGCTCCACATTCCCTGGAGTTGCGCGACAAGAGGCGTGTCCTCCCCGTTGCCATGGGCGAGAGAGCCTCGTATCGTGCAGGCGACCGGGTTGTTGTGTCCGACTCCCATGTACTTCAAAGCGTCTGCGTCAAAATCCCCGATGGTAAAAATCGCTTCGATCGCCTCCATCCCAAGATCGATTTTGACGGGTGCGTCATACCCGCCCGGCTGATGATCCTCGGTCTTGATCTTCAGCTTTGGAAGTTCCAACTCCGTAACTCTGGCCGCGTAACCTTTTCCGTCGATGAAGAGATTGAACCCTCCGTTTACCTTCCCCGTTGTAATATCCGGCATTCTTTATTGCCTCCTTCCCCTGATGGAATTAACGAAATATATTCTCGAGATACGTGTCTACCAGGCGCGAACGGAAGACGAGATGTTCAGCCGGAGGCGGTGGAGTGAAATCAAAATCCCAATAGATGATGCCCTGTGCAAGTTGATCGTTTGTATTGAGCTCCCGATCTACCCAGCAATCGCCGCCGAGGATGGCCCCGATCTTCGTCAGATGCCGCAGATAGCGGAGCACTCCCTCGCGGACGTCTTCCACGTACGTCTTGGTGATGTTTCTGTCCATCGCCCAGAGATGGGCGGCGGTGAGCGATTCCTCGATCATGTCCGCCGTGCGCGAGACGTTTATGAAGGCCCACTTCGGATCGCTGCTGCACGTCCTGTTCCCCCAAAGCCGATATCCTTCCTCGTGTATGACCGTAGCGACCTCCTTCGCGTTCAGGCGGTTCGCGCGGCAGTTGACGTCGCTGATGGAGAAGTCGATTCCGCGCGCGGTTCCGACTATGCCGCGAATCTCCTGATTGGAGGGACTCCACCAAAAGCCGCGCTCGTTGTCGCTCTTCGACAACAACCCTGCTACACGGGCCGAAACGGGTTCTACCGCGACCGCCTTGGTTTTCGTACTCCAGACCTTTACCCAGGGATCGACGATGTAGATGCGATTCGAACCAAAATTCTCACGATACGAGATCGCCGCCTCGTCCGTCGTGTTCGGACCGTCGGCGACGACCACGGCCTTCAAGTTGTTCGCGATGCTCACCATTTCGGTGGCCACGGCCATTTCGTGAGAGAAGTCCGGAGCGATGAGGATCCTCGGGTGTACTTTCGCAACGCTTCTCGCATCAAGCAACGCCTGCAACCCCTTGCGCTGACCTGTGGCATTGTCTATTCCTCCAATGACGTTGGATATCGTTTCCTCCCTGTTGTTTCCCTCTGTGACTCGGACAATGACCATCATCGCGCCGCACTGGTCGAAGATGCCGTCCGTCGCCATGGGCAGGGTTCCCGTCGTGCCCAATCCCGCGATCTCCGTCCTCCTGCTCGTCACGAGCACCGGCGTGTCGAGCGGAAATCTTTCATCGTTCGCCTCCGGCGCAGTGCCGACCAATCCGATGACGGAGCTTTTGACCGTCTCAATGGGCCTTACTCCATCATCTATCCGTACGATCTCGATTCCATGCAAAAACTGTTCAGGCATTCGATTTTCCCCCTCCCACAATGTTTACTTCAATCTCCATTGTCCATGCCCCAGTGAACGGCGGCGACGTCCTCTTTTGTCGAGCAGGCGTCTATCTGCGCGGTCAGTACGGCCTCGCGCGCGAAACAACTCGCAATATGCACCCGCAGGGCCGCGTAGATCGCCTTCACCGCCTCGGCATCCACCGGGCGGAAGATACCGTCCGCGCCCTTCCAATGGTCGGCGAATGCTGGGTTGGCCAGCGCCTCGCCGTAGGCGGCGAAGAGCAGCCCTTTCGAGCGGTCGTCCGTCGCGATCGGGACGCCTCCGACGGTGATTCCGCCCGTCTCTGCCGCGTAGCGCATGGACGCGATTTCGTCCTTTTTTCTCCGCTTCGCCTCGTCTAGGGTGACGAACGTCTCGGGATCAATGAACTCTCCCTCCCGATACAACAGCCACTCCCGTACTTCCGGACGTTCCGTGATATCGACCAGGACGATCTCCGGCGCGAAGACCGGAGGACGCTCCTGCGTCCAGCCGTAGAGCTCGCACTCGTCCGGTTCGTAGATCTTTCTTATGCGCTCGTTGTCCTCAGCAAGTTCGGCGATCCTCATTTTTCTACCTCCTCAATCCCATGACCCGTCTTCTTCCCAGCTCAGTTCGAGATATCCGTTTCCGCCGTTGCCGGAGGCGGCCGCGACAAACGCAATCGTATGGCTCCATTCGGAGGCCCAGGGCCATCTCTTTTCGGCCCCCGATCCGCCGCCCCCGCCGCGCATCCCGGCTTCGCCCCTGACATTCGAGGGCAAATCGCCCTCCGGTCCGATGACACCCACCGTCACCTCGGCCGGCTTGCCGCCTCTGGAACCGGGGATACTTCCGTGGGCTCCGCGTCCGCCAGGCAGCACATATCCTCCTCTTGGGCTTCCGTAGGTTCCGTATGCGATCTGCGTGGAATCGATCTCGCCCTGTGCACCTGCACCGCCCCTGAGCGTCAAATGGACATCGAAAGACGTGTTGCCGCCTTTGCCGGGCGCCGGCGCGCCCCCTTGATCTGCGAGATAACCCTGTCCTGTAACGGGAATGCCTGCCCCTCCGGCACCGATTGTGATTGTGTAGTTCCGTCCCGGAGAGACGTTGATCGTCTTGTCCAGGACGGCTTCCCCGGCATGGCCACCCAATTGGCGGTTGTAGCCGCCGTCTCCGCCCGCGATCGCCGTCACCCGCACGAACGTCGTTCCGGCCGGTGCCGTCCAGGTATAGGTACCGGGGACCGACCAGGCTTGCGTCTTGCTTATTCGCGGTTTCGGAGCCTCGGCGGCACAGAAGAGGCTTTTTACGACGATCCAGTCGACCTTGACCGGGCCGCTTGTGCAGGTGACCCGTATCTTTGTCGGTGCGGTAAGGACATACGGCAGGGTATAGATGGCGAGCATCCGCTGTTCCTCCGGCGGAGTTCCGTACCCTCCCGGCGAAAGAGCGCTCTCCGAGAGCTCGCAGACGCTCCAGGCCTCGCCTGTCCAGCGCTCCACACGCAAAGAGCCTTCTCCCGTGTCGCGCCGGACGATGATACCGTGGTTTCCCTTGGCGTTGCAGACCATCTTGAGAGGTTTGCTCTGATAGACCTGTCCGGTCTGAGCGACGGCTCCGCCGTCTTTGTCGTCGTCGTATGTCCAGTTCGACAGGCAGACAACCGTACCCTCGGCGCTATACGTGCCGACGACGGGCGCTTCCGTCCGGAAGCGTTTGTCCGTCAGGATCTCTTTGACCTTGACGAACTCCTGCCCGTTCGCGTCGCAGAGGAGATACTCAAGTCCAAGCTCCAATTCCCTCGTGTCCTCGACGTCGATACAGTCCGATCCCGTAACAACCTCCTCCACGGACAGCTTCAGATGGCTGGACATCGTGACGCCGTCCTTGTAGAAGAGCTCGATGTGCACCTTGTCCCGCGAATAGCGGTTGTGCAGGTCGTTCCATGTCAGTTGTCCCGTTATGGAGCGAAGCATGTGGGTTACGTCGTGTGTGTCCGCACCGAGAACGATCTGTTTGATCAGCGTTATGTCGATCGGGCGGAGGGTGGCCTCCTGGTCGCCGTTCAATCTGGCCCAGATCGCCGCGATTTCGGAGGGGTCGACGCCGGCGGACGGCACCGGCGGGAAAAGACCCTTCAGGCGTTCGTCCAACTCCGGGTGCGTTACGAAAGCCATACCGTGATCCAAGGTCACCTCGATGGACGACGCCCGTTTCACGACCGTCGCTAGCGAGAGGATCCAATCGACCACGATCGGGCTGCCTTCGGCCGGGATATAGTCCGGTTTATCCCCGGCATTATGATATGCATATAAAATTTCGCCGTCGTCCGGATCCTCGGCGAACAATCCGTATTCCCGCGCCTCATACGGTTCGGCAAGGCCTTTGCTGGACTGTAGGCAGTCGATGAGAGCGACGCCGCCTCCGTCGCTTTTGCCGCAGATCGGCAGGTCACGGATGTGGTGGGCGAGCTCCGCCATCATATGCGGCTCGACGCCTTCCGGCAAAAAGCCGTCTCCCGCTCCGACGCGCGTGAACTTAAGCGGGATCTCCCTCGCGATCACCTTGGTAAGCAGCGCCAACCCCTTGTCGGTCGGGTGCATTGCCAGCAGGTTGTTCTCCTCGGGCATGCTCTCTCCTCCTCTTTGTTATGTAATTATGTGTTTGCCAGCAGCCGTCCGGCTTCAGAGAGGCCTATAACCTTGACGCCTCTCTTGACTGTGACTACGCAGGAGCCAAGCGCTGCTTCAAGCCTCTCTTTGCGGTACAATCCGATCGATTTCTTTCCTCTTTTTATGGCTGCACAACCGAAATAGACGTCGGCATATCGTGCTTGCAGAGGAGGCAGCCCTATTCTCTTCTCACCGCTCCTGCACGCACCGATTCCGTGATATAGCTGTATATTGAGCCTTCTGCGGATTTCAATACCGTCCAAACTGTCCCGCAACGCCTGGGCGGACCAGATCGCCTCGTGCAGTGCGGTCCAGCCGGACGCGTCCGTTATGCGTCCCTCGGTGATCACTTTGAACCCGTACGGTTCGCCGCCGTATTGATGCCAGGCCTGCACCTCCGTCTTTCCAAACACTGCGTCGCAGATGCGCCGGATGGCTCCGAAAGTTCCCTCGAGACGGTGCCACTCATAGCTTCCGCTTATGAGATTACGCTTGGCCTCGTCGGACAGAGAATCGCGCCAGAAGTCCACATGCAAGCCCCAGGCGAGAAATGGAAGAAACTTCGTCGGTATTTCGCCCGGACGCCAGAGATTTCTGATATCCTCCGGCAGGAGGTCTTCTCCGAAGTGCGTCGCGAGCGAGAGGGCCTTCTCGAAAGAATTTGCGTTGCTCGGAAGAAGGGGCTTGCCGTCGCTATATCTCATCTGCGACCCGGCTTCCTATTTCGATATCCGTACAGTGCGCCGCCTGCTGTCTTCCAATATGTATGTCTTCGGCAGGTTCGACGAGATCCACTCGCTTGATGCCTTCGAGGTGTGCGGCAGCCGTGATCGCAGACCGGGGGATGTCCAGGCCGAGGCCGTGCAACGCAGATACTTTCTCCCGTACCCGCCTCGTTGCCTCCTCCAGCAGCGGTTCTCCCGCTACGCCCGGATACAGCTCCAGGGTCATCTTTATGCTGTATGGGACAATCTCCGCACTGACCACGGTCACAAGGTCCGTTCCGGGCCGTGCGTCCTCGTGATTGAGTTTTGCCCTTACGCGCTCGATCATCTCGCCGTCGGCAACGCCACTGCCCTCCCACGCAAGCACGGCGACCGTCACATGGCCTCGTTCCGGACTCCACGCCTCGACGTCCTTAATACGAGCGTCGGCGCTCATCGCATGACATCGGTACGCTCCATAGGCGCCTGCCGTGCTCCACTGATGCAAACTCTCCGGTATTCTTGCCCGGAACGCTGCGTCGCTCTCCTCGTCGGCTCCGCTGTGTGACGCCTCCGTCTGCCCTATCTCCGCCACGACGAACGGGAGAGGCGTTATCGCGTCCCAACGAAGCAACAGGCCGTTTCCCTCGCTTCCAAAAGGTTTCGTCACCTCGAAATCGCCGGCGCGCTCCGTTTCTCCCGGGGCAAGCGTGATACTCTTCCTCAGCTTTGCTTCGAACTCCCCATTTTTTGCCACGATCACGTAGTTCGCCGGTATAGTCACGTCGACGTCGAGAGGAGCGGAGAGTTTGAGATTGGCGCGAAAGACCGCCCTCGCTCCGGAAAGCCTCTTCTCCGGGTAGAACGCCGCAAGATGATCCAGGTCGCTTCCGGTCGCAAAAGCGACCATCACGCCGCAAGCGGCTTCGTTGACACGTTGGCGGATGAGCATCTCTCGATACGCCGCGACCTCCAGCACCTTGTTCGCCGGGTCGCTCTCCAGCTCGTAGCCGGTCCATTCGGGACAGAGCTCCCGCATCTTCGCGCGCATCTCGGCGAGGATGACCTCATAGTCGAGTTCCTCGATTAACTTCGGGGCGGGCAGCTTGCTCAGATCTATGCGATTGCTCCTGTTCATCTCGTGATCCTCACCCTCGTCTCATATGTCCCGTTTTCGCCGCTTTCCACCAGCTCGTACTCGATGCTCGTCTCGATATATCCGATACCGATCGCATCCACTTTCACTTGTTTCACTCTTATCCGCGGTTCCCAGCGCCCAAGCGCTTCGACCGCCGCAACGTAGACCTCGAGCTTCCAACCCTGATTGATCGGCCTGTCGACAAGCCGAGGGATCCGGCTGCCGTAATCGGGGCGCATGACCCGCGTGCCGATGGGCGTACTCAGGATGTCGCCAATGGACTGGTCGATGTGTTCCTGCCAGGGCAGAATCTCGAAGCGCCCGTCCGCAGGTGTCCGCGACATGCCGGTCGCGATCGTCATTTCCCTTTGCCCTCGTACTCTTTCACAAGCTCGTCGAAGCGAGCGTCTACCTCTTCTTGCGTCTCATAGGTGCGTTTTTTCTCGACGGTAGGTTCCGGTTTGGGTTTGGCAGGCGCAGAGTCCTTTCCCTTTGCAGGTGTCGTTTTCTCTGCCGCAGGAGCCGGAGCCGCCTCTTGCGTTGACGGCGCGACAACAGTTCTGTGCTCGCTTTCAACATGCGTTTCGCTTCCTTTTGCCGGTTTGCTGAACAGGTTGCCGATATTGATCGCGTTGCCATCGAACGCCTTCTTCGTAAAGAGCCCGACGATAATGGTCCCCGCAAGGCTCGAATACCACTCCGGCAACTCGATGGTCGGCATCTTCCAGACGGGGGATAAAAGCGGGGATACAATGCAGTTGAAGAGCACGACGACGGAGATCATCCATAAGATCATGGGGATCGCTCCGGCCACGAAGACGCTCTTGTTGCCGAGCCACTCCTTTTGTACGCCGAGCCTCGCCTCGACCTCTCGCGCGTCGATCTCCGCCATACGGATCTTCAGCTCCGCGAGCTCTTTCGGAGAGGTGACGACCTTGTCGATGATGCTCCCGATGCCCGGGATCGCTTCGAGGATGTTCATTTTCACTTCTCCTTTATGGGCCGCAAAAGACGTTGTCCGAACCAGGACCGGCGACGACGCCGCCGCACTTGACCGGGTCGCCGACGCGCCCCGCCTGCCTGTCGTTTACGTAGACCGTCTCGCTGCCGCTGAGCAAAACCG
>DAIPHL010000103.1:0-8472 GCA_036771375.1 Synergistaceae bacterium
GGTCGGCGCCAAACCCGGATATGGCAAAATAAAAAAAGCGAGCCCGCAGCACGTGATGAGGAGACTCGAGCTCGCTTTCTGAAACGTCTTTTCCGAAAACAAAGGGTTACATTCCCATATACGCTTTTTTGACGTCGTCCGAGTCGAGCAGCTCTTTGGCCGTGCCGCTTTCGACAATTTTGCCGACCTGGACGACGTATCCTCTATCGGCGATCTCCAACGCCTCCTGCACCATCTGTTCCACCAGGAGGATCGTGACCCCCTTTTTGTTGATCTTGGCGACCGATTCGAGCACCCGTTCGACGAGGCTCGGCATCAGTCCGAGAGAAAGCTCGTCGAGCATCAGCAGCTTCGGCGCGGACATGAGGCCGCGGGCGATCGCACACATCTGCTGTTCTCCTCCGCTCATCGTCTGCGCAAGCTGATTTCCTCTCTCCTTCAGTATGGGGAAGAGAGAGAAAACCTCCTCCAACCGTTCGTCGACGATCTTCCTGTCGGATACGGGGAAGGCCCCCAGCTCGAGATTTTCCCTGACCGTGAGATTCGCGAAGAGCCTCCTGCCCTCCGGCACGTAGCTGATGCCCTTGTATATCATCCTGTGGGCCGGAGTCAAGGTGATGTCCTCCCCCTCGAAGATGATGCTCCCGGATTTGGGATGGACGATCCCGGCCACCGATTTCATCAGGGTGGACTTTCCGGCGCCGTTCGCGCCGATGATCGCCACGATCTCCCCTTCGCGTACGTCGAGAGACACCCCCTGTATCGCCTGAATGCTGTCGTAGTAGCAATAGATATCCGATATCCTCAAAATTGGCTCCGTCATTGCCCTTCTCCCGAATCCTTCCCTTTTTCCTTCGCCTGCGCCATCCGCTTGCTGTATTTCTCTCCAAGATAGGCCTTGATGACTTCCTCGTTTTCGATGATCTCCGCCGGTTTTCCCTCGGCGATCTTGCTGCCGCTGCTCAAGACCACCACTTTGTCGGAGATGGGCATGATCGCCTCCATGATGTGCTCCACCATGAGGATGGTCATCCCTTCGTCCCGCAGGCGGACGATCAGCGACACCATCTCCTTGACCTCCGTGGAGGTAAGGCCAGCGACGGCTTCGTCAAGGAGGATGAGCTTCGGAGAGGTGGCGAGCGCTCGAGCCACCTCGAGGCGCTTCTTGTTTCCGATCGTCATCGCTCCGGCCGGACGATCCCTCCACTCCTCCAGATAGCAGAGTTTGAGGCAATGCTCGGCCCGTTCGAGCGCTTTTTGCCGATCGGGCGTATGAAGGTACGAACCGACCATGATGTTCTCCAGCACTGTCATCTCCTTCAGAGGACGGACCACCTGGAAGGTACGCGTAAGCCCCATCTTCGCGATTTTATAGACGGGCGTTCCGGTGATATCGGCTCCGTCGAAGAAAACCTTCCCGGCGGTCGGTTTATACAGGCCGGACACACAGTTGAAGAGCGTGGTCTTCCCCGAACCGTTCGGACCGATCAGGCCCACGATCTGCCCCTGCTCCATGGAGAAGGATATGTCGTCGTTGGCGACCAGGGAACCGAACTTCATCGTTACCCCCTTCACGTCGAGAAGCGGCATCAGGCTTCACCTCCCCCGGATTTATCGCCCCGGATGATTCCGAACTCCTCCAGGAAACCCATGATACCCCGCGGTTGGCGGACCATCATGAAAATGATCAGCAGAGCATATATCATCTGATCCACGCCCGGTCCGAGCGCGGCAAGATACGTCCTCGTATACTCCTGCAACGGGATCAGGACGGCCGCTCCGAGAAGGGGCCCCCAGAAAGTACCCATTCCGCCGAGGATGGTGACGAGGACGAATTTCATCGACAGATCGAGGGAGAGTACCATCGGGGGATCGACCCGATAGTTGTACTGTGCGAAGAAGGCTCCGCAGAGCGCCGCAAAGAACGCCGACAGCGCCATCGCGGAGAGCTTCACCTGCGTGCTGTTTACGCCGAGCGATTCGGCCGTCTCCTGCCCCTCCCTCACGGCACGGAGATAGTACCCCATTCTGTGCCTTTCGATGAATCGAACGACCCCGAACACCAGAACGAAGAGTGCGAGCGCCCCGATGTAGTATCCGTTTTTGTTGTCCGACCACAAAAAGTACTTCCAGGAGTCGTCCAGAATCGGATAGTCCAGCCCCAACGCTCCGCCGATACGGTTCCAAACCATGAAGAGCCGGTTGAATATCTCGACGATGGCAAACGTGGCGATCGCGAAATAATGTCCGCGCAGCTTGAAACAGGGCCAACTGATCACGACGCTCACCGCGGCCGCCACGAGAGCTCCCAGAAGGGTTCCGAGCCAAGGTGTACTTGCGAAGGTCACCATGGCGATCGCCGCGCCGTAGGCTCCAATGCCGAAAAAGACCGAGTGTCCGAACGAAACCTGCCCACAATAGCCGCCCAGAATATTCCAGGATTGGGCCATCGCCGCGTAAAGAAGTACCTGGACCAAAACATGGGCATGGAATGCGTTGCCGATGGCCCCGGGAATGAGGGCAAGCAGCGCGAGAAAAGCGATCAGGCCAAACCAGAGCCTTTCGTCCCATCTATTATCCTTCATGTCCGCTCACCACCCGAAGAGGCCCTTCGGCCTCATGAGGATCACCACGAGATACAGTGCAAACACCGCGACATACTTGACCACCGGTGCGATGTAAAAACCGGCTATGGACTCCACCAGGCCGATGAGAACGGCGGCGATGAGCGCCCCCGGGATGCTTCCGAAGCCGCCGAGCGCGACGACCACGAAGGAGATCAGGCTGAAAAGCGCGCCCGCCTCGGGGAAAACCGCCAGGTAGGACGTCATGAAACCGCCGGCGATCCCCACGCACGCCCCGCCGATTCCGAAGACAATGGTGAAGATTCTCTCCGTATCGATTCCCATCAGCTCCGCGGCCTCGCGATCCATCGCCGTGGCCTGTATCGCCCAGCCGGCTCTCGTCCTCTTGATGAAGTAGTACAGAACGCCCAGCATCACAATCGAAAAAAGAGCGGTAACGAGCTGCGGAAGCGGCACGACGGCTCCGAAGATGCGAAGGACCTTGCCGTCCATGGCCGTCCCGGAGAGAAGGCGGAAATTCGGGGTGAATCGGTTGAGGCAGAAATTTTTCAAAAAAATCGACAACCCGAACGTGGCAAGAAGAGGAGCCATCGCCGCCTTGCCGAGGCAGCGTCTGACCACCAGCTTGTAGGAGAGCGCGCTCAGGAAAAACAGAAAAACCCCTGTAAAAATCCATGAATACAGCGGATCGAACCCCAAAAGGACGCCCAACCAATAGCAGGCGTACATCGCGACCATCAAAAATTCGCCGTGGGCAAAGTTAATGACGTCCATAACACCCCAGATAAGGCTGAGACCGGCGGCGACGAGGGCATAGACCGCACCGTTCATCAAACCGTCGATCAGTACCTGCATGAAATTTGTCACGGGCTTTGCCTCCGTTCTCAAAACCGGCCCCCGGATTCCTTCTACCGGGGGCCGTCAATTACATCGTTGCGTAAAACTTTTTCGTAAAAGTTTTTACCTCTTCAAGCGTTTGAAAAGAAGCGAGAGAGCGCTCGCTACTTTCTGGCATCCCAGGCCGGGATCGGGAAGATCGGTTCGGCGTCCGCATAGCTCTCGGGGAAGACCGTCTTGTATTTGAGATCCACCAACTGGGTGATCACGGTAGAGGCCTTGTTGTTCTGGCCACCCGGAGACGTAAAGGCCACCTTGCCGCCAAGGGACATCGGGGAGTCGAACGTCGTCGTGCGAAGGACCTTCGCGACCTTCTCCGTGTCCACGGCGCCCGCCTTTTCGATCGCCTGGGCGAGGATGTGAAGGACGACCGCCTCCTGAATGGAGTCGGAGTCGAGCGGGAAGCTCGTCTTCTTCATGTAGATCTCCTGCGCCTTCAGTGCCGCCTTCATGTGCTTCTGTGCCAGCTCCGGCGAATACCCCATGCCGCCCATGAGGAAGTTCCCGTCCTTGCCGAGCTCCTTGGCGATGGCGGGATTCTGGTATCCGGTGCAGTAGTTTATGGCGATCTTGGGCATCCAGTTTACCTGCTTCATCGTCCGGATCCACAGAGAGTAGTCGCTGCCGAGCGCGGCCCCGAAGACCGCGTCGGGGTTGGCGGATTTGAGCTGCTGGACCTCGCTGTTCATATTGGTCGCTCCGACCGTGAACGGAATGTCGGCAACGACTTTGATGCCGGCTGCGGCCGCCGCCTTCTTACCCTCGTCGGCGGCGTGCTTTCCGAACTCCGAGTTCTCGTAGATCAGCCCGAGCGTCTTGATGCCGGCGTTTTTGTTCTTGTTGAGAAACTGGATGTAATCCACGAACTCCTCAGACTCGATGCCGTCCGTCGCGGCATGGCGGAAGAAGTACTTGTAGTTGCGCTCGGTGAGCGCCGCCGAGCTGGAGCAGCCACACATGAAAATCCTCTTCATGCGCTCGGCTACCGCGCTCGCCGGCTTGCTGGCCGAGCTGTTGTACGATCCGACGATCGCGAAAACCTTCTCCTGGTTGAAGAGTCGTTCGGCCTCGGACTTGGCCACATCCGGTTTGCCCTGATGGTCGGCCGGCACGACGACGATTTTGTAGCCGTCCAACAGGCCTGCCTTCTCGGCGAGAGGAAAGTCCTCGAACTTGTAGCTGCCGTTTACGATCTCCGCCGCGGTTTCGACCGCGGCAAGACAGTTCTGTCCGGAAACGGCGGCAGGACCGGTCAGAGGAAAGAGGGCTCCCACCTTGATGACTTTCTCCGCGGCAAACGACGCACCCACGAAAGCAAACAACACCACGGCAATCAGGGCGAGAAGAAGAGCACACCGCCGCGAAGTACCACTTTTCACAAACATCGAACGACACTTCCCTTCTTTTAAATTGTGTTGTATCAAGCGTTTTTTCAGTATAGTGATTTCCATAAAGGGTTGTCAAGATGCGATAATTGCATATTTATTAAATAATATTATTCGTTTTTACATAATTGATGTCTTCCCGTAAAAGAGAGAATCCACCAAAATTTTGTTACAATACGGCCGAGTCACAAACGTGACGAGCGGTTTCCGGAGACGATCGTAAAAAAAGGAGGGGGGCCCCGTGTTTCGCTTTTTTTCGTCTCTGATGTCCTTCATCCTCGTCCTCTGCCTCACGATGGGAGAATCCGGAGCACAGGGAGTCGACGAACTCTTGTGGAACAGGATCGCGGAGGGAGACTTTCGCCGTTCCCGAGAAGAGATCGAACGGACGATCGGCACTCCCACGAGCATCGAACCGGATGTTCTCCTCCGCGCGATCTCCGTGCATGTGGCAAGATACGAAATCGCACCCGGTCACCGTCGCGCCAGGGAAGGGCGGATTTACTACCGAGGCGGCGAAACGCTCGGATTTGCCACCCTGTACGAAACGTCCGCAAAGGACGCCGTGGACGATTTCGTCCGGGAAGAGGGGGGTCGGGTCGTCTACAGGGGAGAGTATGCCGCCGTGGCGAGGGCCAGATACAATCACAGGGTCTTTTTGGCGGTCGTGACCGAGGGGGCCGGAAGCGTAGCCTATCGCGTCAGAGACGAGCTTTTCGAGGCGATGGCGGAGGAGGGCGACATTCCTCTTCTTCGACCGGGCTGTGACAACGCACACTCGACCTGAAAATAACTCTTTCCGCGGCGGAGCCGCGGTCGACGCGAGAAAGCGAAAAAACCGGAAGCGCTACGCACTTGCCTAACGTTGTTCTGTCGCGGGTAAAATATTTGATCTGCCAAACATTCAAGAGGGGCGAAAAGGATAAAAAAACGCGTTTTATCGTCTCCCGGCAGCGTTGGCCGTCATCGTTTTTTCTCGAAACGGAGCGACGAAGAGACTTGCTCTATGCGGCTCGATAATGTAGTATTTTAACGGTTCAAACGACCGCAGAGGTCTACTTTACGGATCGGGAATCGTATAATTGAAGGGGGAATCGAAATGTCGGCATTCTTCGGTATGAAAAGGATTGGCATCCTGGCTGCGGGTTTCGTTCTGGGCGGAGCGGCGTATGCCGCGCTTTCCAGCGAAACGGGCAGGAGAGTTTGCATCAGCCTGGTGAACAAAGGCATCAAATTGAAGGAGACGGTCGCCTATTCGCTCGAATCCATGAAGGAAAACGTGGACGACATCATCGCGGAGGCGAAGGAGATGGATTCGTGCTGTTGCGGTTGTGATGGCGAAGAAGATTTTTCGTAGCACCAGATCGGCGTTGGAATGAACTACACGATCGCGCACGAGCTTCCCGGCCGCATCCGATTTCGCTGTGGCCGGGGAGCGTTTTCAAAGGAAGAAGCAAGGGTCGTCGAGTACCTCCTGGAAAGTCAGAGCGGTGTACTGGAGGTTGTGGCTTCTCACATTACGGGAAGCGTCCTGGTTCGCTTCTCCGAAGACGCGAGGGCCGTGGTCCTATCCGCCCTCACTCATATAGACAGGTCGTACCTCGACGGCGAATCCGCACCGGAGCGTCACAGAGAGCCGTCCATCGCGTATTCGACCCTTTCCCTCTTTTCCCGGATGTTTCTGAACAGATTTCTCCCGGTGGTCGTGCGGGCCGCCTCCTGCATCGTACGCTACGTTCCGTATTTTTTAAACGGAATCCGCTCTTTGATTCTGAAAAAACTGGACGTATCGGTGCTGGACGCCTCCGCCATCGGCGTATCGATCCTCTTTGGAGACTTCGGAACGGCGGCCGCCATCATGAGCCTGCTCGCATTCGGCGAAATCCTCGAGAACTGGACGAGGACCCGCTCCAAGATGGACCTCGCGAAGGGGCTTGCCCTGAACGAATCCTCCTTCTGGGTGGAGCGGGACGGCACGGAGGTCCGGATCGCGGCCTCGGAACTCGTCATCGGAGACGACGTCATCGTCAGAGCGGGTTCGATCATCCCCGTGGACGGAACCGTCGTCCGTGGAGAAGCCGCGGTAAATCAGTCCGTGATGACGGGAGAGGCGCTTCCCGTACACAGATACCCGGGGACGACGGTCTACGCCGGAACCGTGCTCGAAGAGGGCGAGCTCCTCGTCCGCACGACCGCGTTCGACAACGGAACGGCGATCAGCCGGATCGTGCGGATGATAGACGAATCCGAACGCATGAAAGCGGAAGTCCAGAGCCGTGCGGAAAAGTTGGCCGACGGAATCGTGCCGTACAGTTTTCTTCTCGCCGCCGCCGTGTTTCTGGTCACGGGGAACTTCCGAAAGGCCACATCGGTTCTGTTGGTCGATTACTCCTGTGCGATCAAACTCTCCACCCCTCTTGCAATCCTGTCTGCGATGAAGGAGGGGGCAAAACACGGCATCGTGATCAAGGGAGGCCGCATTCTGGAAAAAATCGCCGAGGCGGACACCGTGGTCTTCGACAAAACCGGCACCCTCTCCGTAGCCTCTCCGAAGGTCGCCCGAGTCGTTCCTTTCGGAGAAGCCGTAAGAGACGAGGTCTTGCGGACCGCCGCGTGTCTGGAGGAGCACTTTCCCCACTCCATCGCACGGGCCGTCGTCAGAAAGGCGGAGGAGGAAGATCTCTCGCACAGGGAAGAACACGCTGAAGTCGAGTATGCAGTCGCCCACGGCATCGCCTCGAAACTGCACGGCAAGAGAGTCATCATCGGAAGCGACCACTTCGTGTTGGAAGACGAACGAATCCCCATCAGCCGGGAAGAATCCGATCTGATCGACGACCTCTCCCGGAAATACTCCCTGCTCTACCTTGCGATCGGCGGAAAACTCGCGGGCGTCATCTGTATCGAGGATCCTCTTCGCGAGGAGGCACACCGCGTCATCGAGGAACTTCGGGAGGCAGGCATCGGGAACATCGTGATGCTCACCGGAGACAGCCAGAACACGGCGAGCCACGTCGCCTCCGCGCTCGGGCTCGAGTTTCGGGCGAGGATGCTGCCGGAGGAAAAGACGGAGTACATTCGGAAACTACACGACCGAAACGCGAAAGTCATCATGATCGGGGACGGCATCAACGACTCCCCCGCTCTATCGGCTGCGGACGTGGGAATGGCCATGAAAGAGAGCGCGGACATCGCAAGAGAGATCTCCGACGTCGTTCTGACGCGCAACAATCTCGACGCGATCGTCACCGCAAGACACCTTGCAACCGGAACCATGAGAAGAATATACAACAATTACGCCTTCATCATCGCCATCAACTCGCTTCTTCTCGCGCTCGGACTCGGGGGGGTCATCATGCCTTCCGTGTCCGCCATGCTGCATAACGCCTCCACGATCGGAGCCAGCGTCAAAAGCCTCGCTCCACTCCTCGACGAAAGAGAGGGCGGACGGCAACGAAAGCGACAGAGGCGAAGATCAGCGGACTTGTCCATGTGATTTCCGAAAACCACATTCGCGCACGGCCCTCACATACCCTGGCGTCGGGGCGCCCGGGTCGATGCAGACGAGCCCCCGTCCCTCCTCCATCCCGCCGTCCGTACGGTCG
>DAIPHL010000104.1:0-8377 GCA_036771375.1 Synergistaceae bacterium
CCGTTCTCGGTTGAAAAAAACGTATTCGAGCCCCATGCTCACGATCTCATAGCGATGACCGCCGTAGAGCTTGCCCATATAGGCGTCGACAAAACGATCCCGCCTCGTCATTTCATGGATATCATATTTTTTATTGGGATAGATATCCATCAACCGCTCCACCGGGAAACCGAGCGTCCTTCGGGCATAGAACTCGTGTTGAAGCGCCGAAACGATGGGAACATCCTCCATCGCGTGTCCCCATTCGTGCAGTGCTATTGGAACAGTAGAACCCCTTTTAGGGATCGCGATTTCCATAGTTTTAATGTTTGCGTGCCTAAAAAATGCTCTTTCGGCGGCAATCGAGGCGTAAATCACTTTGCCCTTCATCGCATTGTTGACCCAATCGTTCGGCAGGTATGCGTAGCCTTCCACGACGGCCTTCATCGCCTTAGCATCGGATGCTTTCGTAAAACCGACCGGGGCGCTCCCAAACGTGCGATACCGGCTCAGGATATCGAGTATCTTCTCCTGTGGTTTTCTGGACGAGATAACCCCTGTTTTCATATGATTATACAACAGATCGCCCAATTCAATTGCATCCCGTTCGTTCAATACACCTTTTTTGACGATCTCCCTCACTTCAGAATCCACTTCCGACGGGATTATGATCGGCTTGCCGGAAAATATATTGAACATGGAGGCCACCTTGTTTTTCAGGCTTCCCTCCGCTCCTCCCGGCTTTGGCGGCTTGTACGGCTCGTCTTTATCATCCGTCGTCATGGACGGCTCGGACGGACCTGGGTCGCTGAAACCTTCCACATACAACGTGAAACCATGCAGGCAGTTCGGATGGCCCCAGCCGGATTCGTATGCATCCTGGAGCGTATAGGGGTAATCCTTCGTCGGCTCCGTCATCGTCTGCACCGGGAACGAAGTTGACAACGATATTCGGAGGATTCAATGGGCTTCCATCCTCGCCGGTAACCTTCTGACGTTCCACATACCCGCGATGCTTGCCCTTGCACTTGAGATAAAAGATTATCGCGGTCTTGTCCCCTTGAGACAGAAGCTCAAACAGCTTTGACTCGGCGAAGTCTAGGGGGTTGACTCTTCGATCTCGCGCCGGACTTGTTGCAAATGTTCATTCTTGGCAATGCGAGCGGAGAGGTTTTGGTGTTTGATCTGAACACCCACGTTCTTCGCCAACCACGAACACGCTGCGGTCAATATTCCCTTCGATGCTTTTTAAGCGTTTCCTCTATGTCTTCGTTGGTGGCGCGCTTCTTTTTGTATACAGTCCCACAGTTTGCAGGCATTCGGATCACCTTACTTTCTTTGGATCATTGCGAAGACTCTCCATTGACACATATTATAATATGTGTTATTATTTCCTTGCGATGGGGAGGGGCAGTCCAAATGAGAAAAAGTTACTCGTCAAGAGAGATAATAAAAATCCTTGAAGCGAACGGATGGTATTTCGTCGGAGCCGTAGGGGATCACCACCAATTCAAACACCCGAGTAAGAGCGGTAAGGTAACGGTACCCCACCCCAGAAAAGACCTGAGAAAATACGAGATCGCCAGCATTGGAAATCAGTCGGGGCTTAACTTCTAAGCTTCCGAAGCAATTCATAAAGAGGAGTGAGCCTATTGAAAGACAGATATGTATTCCCAGCGTTTTTTTGTTATTATGACGACGGCCCTATCGGAATCGTTTTTCCGGACCTGCCCGGTTGTGTGTCTCAAGGCGAGGACGACGAGGATGCCCTGCGCATGGCAAAGGAAGCCATGACGTTCCACCTCTGGGGGATGGAACAAGACGGTGACGAAATACCGAACCCCACGCCGGCAAATCAACTCCGACCGGAGCCCGACCAGGTCGTTGTCCTCATCGATTCTTTTATGCCGCCTTTCCGCGAACGCATGAACAACAAAGCGGTAACCAAGACCGTTACTGTGCCCCGCTGGCTTGAAATGGAAGCCAAGACCGCTGGCCTGAATTACTCTCAGGTCCTCCAAGACGGGCTTATCGAACGTTTGGGCATTCAGCGAAAAGTAACACGGCGGCAAAAAAGCAAAGTGTCCGCCTAGCAAAAAGACCCCGCCTTATAAACGAGGCCTTACGTATATTAGGGAGTCGTCTTTCATTGGCGGTGACCTCATAAGCTCTCAAAGCAGCGGGGTCGTTGGCGACAAGTCGGCGAACCTCGTCCCGCCTGTCACGAGCATCTTTGAGTTTGAACAGAGGATATTCTCCGATGGTGACCAGACTGTCACGCTGGTGATACCAGTATCGCACGCGAAAAACCTTTTTCCCGGACGGTCGGACTTCAACGAATAGACCTTCTTGTGTCCTTCATGATCAGAAATTCGATCAAAATGATTTTATACGGTTTTTGATACGGTGACAAGAATGACGATAGCCGATTTATATATACTTTTCGTGACCATTAAGGATCACAGAAAATAATAAAACCCCGCTCCCGCGGGGTTTCGTGTATTTACAGGACGTTAGCCCGATGTTTTCCTGGTGGGCCTACCTGGAATCGAACCAGGAACCTTCCGGTTATGAGCCGGTGGCTCTGACCAATTGAGCTATAGGCCCAGCAAAAAAGAATTATACTACGATTCTATTCGTTTATGCAACCCACCGGACAGGAATCGATCGCTTCCTTCACGAGTTCTTTTCCGAGGTCCGCCGTGGGAGCTCCGATGACCTCCGCCTTGCCCGCCTCCTCATCCAACGCGAACACCTCCGGACAAATCTGCGCGCAAACCCCGCAACCGATGCATTCCTCAAACACAATCTTCGGAGTCAAGCAAATCACTCTCCTCAACGAACCATTTACGTCAAATGAACGGTTCCCGTGAGGGAACGACCGTCAAAGAGCTCTTGTGATCCAGACGAAGAAGGAAGGGACGAGGCAAATTTCTCCCAAATCCGCGGATGTTCCGAGAACGCCCTGGACACTCGCCCGACAATGTACTCCGTATCCGATTTGACCCGCTCTTTCAGCGCTTTTTCGCCCTCGAAGCGGATTTCGTCTCGCACGTGTTCCAACAAAAAAACCATGATCGGCTTGCCATACAGGTCTCCTTCGAAGTCCACCACGTTCACCTCCAGGCGAACTTCGTCCGAAGCGGAGAACGTCGGGGTCGTCCCGAGATTCGCGGCGCCGATGTGCCATCTTCCGTCACAGAGCACCACGCTTGCGTAAACGCCCCGTCGAGGTGTCACCTTTTCGGGGTCGAGCGCGATGTTGGCCGTGGGAAAACCAAGACGCCGCCCTCTGCGGCATCCCTGTATCACTCGATTCATACAGAAGAAAGGATACCCCAAAAAACCCCATGCCCTCGAGAGATCCCCAGCCGCCACGGCGTTTCGTATTCCGGTGCTGCAGATGGGAGTCCCGTCCTCCGCACACTGTACGGGCACGATATCCACAGACCAGCCTCGCCGGTCGCAATCCCGTTCGAGAAAACCGGTGGTGCCGGCCCGTTTATGGCCGAAACGAAAGCCGTCTCCCACCACGATACCGTCGATTTCAAAACGTTCCGCCAGGTAATCCAGAAACTCTTCGGGTGACATAGCCGAAATCTCGGGTGTAAAGTCGATTCTGCATACGACGGGAATGTCGAAGTACCTCTCCAGCAGTCTTCGCTCCTCAAAAGTGAAGAGTCCCTTGAAGGTGGCGTCCCGCATCGCTCCGGGGTGGCGCCGAAAGGTGAGGACTCCCCACGATCGACCCGATGCCGCGGCTCGATCGAGCAGGGCCTTGTGCCCTCTGTGAAACCCGTCGAAGGCTCCTATTGCAACAATCATTTCACAACCTCCGTGGCTATGTTTATCTCGGGCAGGACGTATCCTCCGTCTCCGAGACGTTCGAGACGTCCGATGCTCATCAGGGATTCCGAACGAAACATCAACACACCCGAAGGAGAGGCGCTTCCGCAGGTTGTTCTCTCGCCGACCGACAGAGGAACCCCCAAACCGTTCGATAGACGCTTCATATCCGTCTCCGGGGCACGATAGGCCGGCAAAAACAGCTCCATGACGTCAAGCGGCCTGATCGCGGAAACGAGCTCCCGCGAAGAAAAATCGAGTTCCTCTCCTGGACGGAGTGCGTCCTTCAACGAGAAAGGCCCCACCTTCTCCCGGCAGAGGGCGCGAAGATGTGCCCCACAGCCCAGCAGCTTCCCCATATCCCGCGCCAGGCTGCGAACGTAGGTTCCCTTTCCGCAGCGGATCAGAAACGAGACCTCTCCTTCCGGAGACAACCCCGTCAGCCTCTCGATCGCCTCGACAAAAACGGCTCTCAGTTCAATCTTGGCTCTGCCTCCGGCACGATAGATCTCGTGCGCACGCCTTCCGCCGACATGGACGGCCGAAACCTGGGGAGGCGTCTGCATACGCCAGCCGAGAAAAGACGGAATCACCATATCGATGGAAGATTCGCACACATCCTCCCAGCTTTTTTCGGAAAGCGGTTCTCCCGAGTAATCGCACGTCGTGGTCTCGCACCCGAGCTTGAACGTGGCCCTGTAAACCTTGGGCATCTGAACGATCAAGCCGCTCAGCCGCGTTGCGCCCCCGATCAGGAGGACCAAAAGGCCGCTTGCGGTCGAATCCAGGGTCCCACCGTGCCCGACCTTGGCAGTGGCGTCGCAAAGCGCCTTGCGCACTCTCTCGACGCAACGCGTGCTGCGAACGCCGACCGGTTTATTCAGCAACAGTACGCCGGCGTTCGACATGCCTGCGTATCTCGTCTTTCATCAGGTCGAGCGCCTCCGGCAGGTTCTTTTCTATCGTGCAACCCGCCGCCAGATCATGCCCGCCCCCTCCGAAAGAGGCGGCGATCTCCCTCGCACTGAACGGCTCTTTCGTCCTCAGGCTCACTCGTACATTCTCTCCGTTGCCGGTGCAGAACACGGCAAGAAGGACTCCCTTGATCCTCAGAAGAAAATTCACCAGGCTCTCCGTGTCGGCGCGGGTCGTTCCCGTCTCGTCGAAATCGGCGGCATCGAGCCAGAAAGAAGCGGCGATTCCGCTTTCGAATAGCTCCGTGCGTGAAAAAGCCCTGCCCCAGAGGCGGAGGATATCTCCCGAGAGGTTGGAGTCCAAAAGCGTGGTGATACGAGATGGAGAAGCGCCCGCACAAATCAGCTTTCCCGCACATTCATGGCTTCGTTCGGACACCGAGGCGTAGCTGAAACAGCCGTTGTCCGTCACCATGGATACGTAGAGCGCGGTCGCCTCGTCCTCCGAAAGCTCCCAGTCGAGGGCCTCCAACAGATCCAGGATCATCTCGCCGGTCGCGGAAGCGTCGGGGTCGACCCAGTTCACCGTCCCGTACATCGTGTTGTCACCGTGATGGTCGATGTTGATGATCGTGTGACGAGAGCTCTCCTCGGCGAGCCACGCGACGGATCGATCCAAACCGCTTGTGTCGACGCAGACGATGAGCGCTCCGGAGGGAAGGTCGCCCGGGTTCTCGGTCAGATCTTCGTAGCCGATCTCTCCGAGCATGAATTCGTACCGCCGGGGTACGGGATCCTTTCCTCCGCAACGGACGTTTTTTCCCATTTTTCTTCCTACGGAGACCAGGGTAAAAAGGCAGCCGAGGGTATCTCCGTCCGGCTTTTCATGACAGACGACCAGCCAATCGTCTTTTTCGGCGAGAAAACGAGCGACTCCAGCCGCCTCGCGTTTTCTCTTTTCGGCGGTCGCCGACGAGGTCTCTGCGCGATTATTCCCTTTTTCCATCTTTTTCCATGACCCTGTCTATCAGGACGTCCATCGAACGCGCCCGTTTCTCCGAGTCGTCGTACAGGAAGTGCAGTTCGGGAATTTTTCGTATGTGCATCGCCTTTCCAAGCCTCCCTCGCAACGCTCCCGAGACTCTTTCCAAAATGCGGAGGACCTCGTCCTTTCTCGATTCGTCGAGCAGCGTAAAATAAACCTTGGCGTGTCCGAGATCGCGGGAACAGTCCACGTCCGTCAAAATGGCCTCCCGCGCGGTTTCGTCTTTCACTTCGCTCGCCAACAGCTCCGCGATGAGTCTCAGAAACTCCTTGTTGAGCCGTTCGATCCTAAACGTCACCATACGAAAACACCTCTCGATGAGCGCTCAGCATCTCGAACGCTCCCTCTTCTTCGGTTCTCTCCATAAAGGAAACGATCTGGTCCATTCTCTGCTCCATCTCCCGATGCGACGATCCACAGCAGGTTACAGCAAGATCGGCCTCGTTCCACACGCCATCGGGTCCCAAATCCGCCGTCGAGAGGTTGAAATGTCTTTTCACCCGTTCCGAAAGGGAGCGCACCACCTGTCGCCGATCCTTGAGGCTCGCAGCGTCGTACAGATGCAGGGAAAAGTGCGCGACTCCGATCCAAAACTTCATCGTTCGAAAAGAGCCGGTCCGCCGACATCAGATGTCGAGGGTCTTCTTCTCCGAAAGGATCTCGTAGGCCTCCACGATGTCCCCCTCCCGGAAGTCCTGGAAACCGGAGAAGCTGAGACCACACTCGTTGCCGGAGGCAATCTCCCGGACATCCTCCTTGAAATGTCTCAGACCGGAGAGACCGCCGTCCCAGACGACAACCCCGTCCCGGACGACCCGGACCTTCGTGCTGCGTTTGATGACGCCCTCCTGCACGAAACAGCCTGCGATGCGCCCGATCTTGGGTATCTTGAAGGAAGCCCGGACCTCCGCTTGGCCAAGGATGTTCTCGTGCAGCACGGGGGCGAGGATTCCTTCGAGGGCGGCCTTTATGTCCTCCTGCATGTCGTAAATGACCCGGTACATGCGAATCTGTACATTTTCCGACTCGCTCAGCTTCTTGGCGTTGGAGTCCGGACGCACGTTGAAGCCGATGATGATCGCATTCGAAACGGAGGCGAGCGTGACGTCGGATTCGGAGATCCTGCCGACTCCCTCGTGGACGATGTTGATCCCGACTTCCTCCGTGCTCATCTTCATCAACGTGGCGTGAAAGGCCTCCAGGGAACCCTGTACATCGCACTTGAGGACCACGTTCAGGTGCGGGATATCCTCGCTCTGCATCTGGTCGTACAGCTCCTCCAGCGTCATCCGCGAGCGGGAGCGCGTCGCCTCCTGGTCTTTTTTCGCCGCGCTCTCCACCATCTCGCGCGCTTCTCGTTCCGTGGCAAAGATGTGGAACGACTCGCCAGGAAGGGGAACGCTCTCCAGGCCGAGGATTTCAACCGGCGTGCTCGGACCGGCCGAGGCGATCTGCTTGCCCGTGTCGTCGAGCATCGCCCTGATCTTGCCCCACGACGTCTGGGTCGCGACGATGTTTCCTTTGGCCAGGGTCCCCTGCAACACGATCACGGTGGCGACGGAGCCCTTTCCCTTGTCGAGGTTCGCCTCCACCACGATGCCCTCCGCGTCGACTGTCTCCGACGCCTTGAGCTCCGCCATCTCGGCCACCAGCAGAATCATTTCGAGAAGCTGATCCACCCCGGTGCCGATCTTCGCGGCGACCTCCACCATGATGGTGTCTCCGCCCCACTCCTCCGGGGCGAGCCCGTAGTCGGAGAGCTGCTGGCGAACCCGCTCCGGCTTGGCGTCCGGCTTGTCGATCTTGTTGATCGCCACGATGATCGGGACGCCGGCCGCCTTGGCGTGATTCATGGCCTCCAAGGTCTGGGGTTTGACTCCGTCGTCCGCCGCGACGACCAAAACGGCGATGTCCGTGACGCTCGCGCCGCGGGCGCGCATGGCGGTGAATGCCTCGTGCCCGGGCGTGTCGAGAAAGACGATGTCGTTGCCGTTGCAATTGACCTTGTATGCGCCGATATGCTGCGTGATCCCTCCGGCCTCCCCTTCGGAGACCCGCGTCTTACGTATGAAATCCAACAGGGTCGTCTTTCCGTGGTCCACATGCCCCATGACCGTGACGATCGGCGGACGGAGCTTCGCGTCCGGCGCGGCAACGCCGCCTTTTCTATCCCATGCCTTCGCTTTTTGATCCACGGCCTTCTGCGCAGGTTTCTGTTGTTTGATCGCCTCATCCTCGGCGGGGGAGTCATCCTCCATCGACACGTCACAGCGAAAGGCCTCGCAGATCGCGAGGATGGCGTCGTCGTTCGGCACTGCGTTTGCAGGAACCATGAAACCCGCGTCCAAAAGGACCTTTACGACCTCGGCCGGAGACTTGCCCATTTTCTTTGCGATATCTCCGACGGTATCCGAGGGGCGGACGCCGATCGTTTTCGCCGGTTTCTCCTCAACCCGTCCCTTCATCGCCGTGGACGGCGCTTTTCCGCCCGCTTCACTTTCCTTGCAGACGTTTTCCACCAACTGGGCCGTCTCCATATCGATGGAACTCATGTGCGATTTTACCCCGACCCCGAGATCGGTCAGCGCCGACC
>DAIPHL010000105.1:0-8343 GCA_036771375.1 Synergistaceae bacterium
TTTCTGTACAGCGTAGCCCTTGCCCACCGCGCCGACGTCGATTCTCATATCCCTATAACGCAAAAAGACCGTCGAACGGTCTCGGTCAATCAGGATATCGCGCGGAAGAATATGGACAGCCGCGGCTTCAAGCTCCGAAGGAGAGGGAAGCGACACGTCACCCGAGAGAGCGTTTTGGCGATAACGACGCCATATCGAAAGCACCGGCCCCAAAGCGATATTGAAAGCCCCTTCCGTTTCCTCGTAAGCCTCCTTCCCTATTTCAAGAAGATCCAGGATGGCTTGGTCCACAGGAAGAGGTTCTTTCCCCGCCGCGTCGTTGAGAGACTTCATGTTTATCAGATTATCATAGTCGTGATAGATGTCGAACAGTCGATGTAAACGGGTCATCTCGTCACGGACGATCGCCGCATATCGATTGAACTGCTCTTCGTCGTGGGCGAACGCGGTAAAACTGACCATCGTGTCGAACGTACCAAAAAAATCCGCGGAAAACCTGCGCACGCTCCTATGCCCACGCAACACCCACACTCCGGCGACGAGTGAAAACGTCAATAACATAGCGGCAAAAGCGAGTTTTTTTCGGCCGATCTTATCCGTAAAAATCATGAGTCCTCCAAAATCAAGCAGTCAAAGATCGCAGAAACAAGCCAGAGAGAATACGGTCCCTTCGTGCTCGATAAAACTTTTCTCCATGGGCCCGCGTGCCCTTTCGCGAATTCATCTACCTGGAACGCCCCTTTCCACAAAAACTCATTTTGTTTATGTAGTAAAACATTTTAGTATAATACCATAAACACAAACAATTTTAGAATATTTCTGTAAAATTCTGTTCGGAGAAAATATAGTCATGAAGGCATAAAGAAGGTTCCCGACGAGCCGATCGCCGGGAACCTTCCGGAAGAAAGACGCTTATACGAAAGCGCCCTCATCGCTTTTTCAACGTGCAGCTTTCGAAAAACGCCTTGTCCATGTTCATATAGCTGTCGACGGACGGGATCAGCCTTCCTATATACTGTCCCTTGACGACGGCGACGATGACGAGCTTGCCCATCATCCGAAGCGTTTCGTATATCGGCAGATAATCCGTGTCGCCGCTCACGAAGATCGCGGCGTCGTAGGCGTTGAAAAACGCCATCCGAAGCGAGTGGATGGCGATGTTCACGTCGGTCCCCTTCTCCTCCTTGTAATAGCTTTCCCAGTTGTTGATGTCCATCGCCATGTCGGCCTTCGTGGGACGCGCCATATAGCTCCCCTCGATGACGTCGAAATTCCTTTGGACCCTCATCCCCGCGGCCCATTTGTAATACTTTTCGAGTCCTTCGTCCTGCATGAGGAAATCGTCCGGCTTCGGTATGAAGAGCACCGTCTTCATGAGCTCTCCCGCATGAGCCTGTATGACGATCTGGCGCGGCAATTCGTTGTAATCCAGCCGAGGCGCCGGCTCCGGATGAAAGAGCGAGCCGAGGGCGATCTGAAAGTTCATGTGATCGATAAACACCATCGCTCTTGCCATTTTTCTCCCCTCCCTTCAAAATCGAGACGCAACGATCTCGGCAGATCTTTGCAAAATGGAAGAACGATTGATTATACTACACCATACGATACGTGTAATGTCCTTATCCACTCAAAACGGGGGGGGAACTCTCATGGACGAAACGATCACAAAGACGCCGGAGCGAGGGGACTTTTACATCGAGGACCACGCCGTCCTGATCGGGACCTTCGGCAGAAGCGCCGCTTCCCTGGCCGGTTCGTGCGGTCTCCACGCGTTGGAGCGGGCGATCGCCACCTACGGCAGAGAGCGGGGACATCGCGCCGCAATGCGGTGCGTCGCCGACGGGAATCCGCTCTCGAGCGAAAACTACATCGTGTACGGGGAGTGGGACGACCCGAAGGGACTGTCGCGGACCGAGATCGTCTCGATCTCACCCTGCCTGAGGACGAAGGTGACGATCTGCGCCTGGTGCGAGACCTGGAAAAGACACGGCCTGCTCGAATACGGCAAGATCTTTTGCTCGTCGATCGACCAGAATCTGGTCCACGGCTTCAACCCCAAGCTTTCGCTCGAAATGGGAAAGATCATCTCCTGGGGGCAGGATGCCTGTGAATTCGAGTGGAGCGACTGCTCCTTCGACTCCATGGAGGGAGCAAAGCGGATGATGGCCCGGAAAAAAGAGCTCGCACCCCGCGTCACGAAGGACTTTTTATACCACTGCGGTCACCTGCTCTCCACCTTCGAAAGGGAGCTCCATCTGGAGTTGGGGCTGCTCGACGGAAGAGAGATCGTCTCGCGGGCCATCCGGGACTACGCGGCCGTCTTCGGAAACGAAAAAACCTCGCTCGTCCGGGAGGAAGCCGGACTGAATTTCATGCGCATCGATTCGTAGGGACGAAAGCCACCCGCTTGGCCGACGGCCTCCACGCGGAGAACGACGATCCCCGTCCTTGCGGCCGGCCAACGCAAGACGTCCGGGCGACATCGCCTGCGGAAGAGGAACGCTCTCGATCGGCCTGCAACCGGGAAAACGGCGGCCTGACAAAACGAAGAGGATACGGTACAATGCCCCAGTATCGAAACGGGCAGGAGGCGATGCGATGAAACGAGGCACCATGAAACGGGTCGTATCCGCGGAGGAAGCCGCGAGCTTCGTTCGAAGCGGAGATACCGTCATGATCGGCGGATTCATCTACGGAGGAGTCCCCTACACCGTGATCGACGCGCTTCTCGCGCGCGGCACCGATCGACTCACCATGATCTCGGTGGACGCCCTCTACGAGGATGTGGGACACGGAAAACTGATCGCCGGGGGAAGGGTCAGAAAACTCTTCGCCTCCCACATCGGACTCAACAAAACGGCGGGCAGGATGTACCACGACGGAGAGCTCGAGCTGGAGCTGATGCCCCAGGGAACCTTCGTCGAGAGGATCCGTGCCGGAGGCTACGGCCTCGGAGGAATCCTCACCCCCTCCGGCGTGGGAACGATCGTCGAAGAGGGCAAACAGGTGTTGGAGATAGACGGGCGAAAGTATCTCCTGGAGCTCCCCCTGCGCGCCGACGTGGCCCTGATTCGAGCGTACAAGGCCGACCGGATGGGAAACCTCGTGTACAGGGGAACGAACCGGAACTTCAATCCGACCATGGCCTTCGCCGCGGACACGGTGATCGCGGAGGTCGACTCCGTCGTGGACGTCGGCGAGCTCTCCCCGGACGAGATCGTCACGCAGGGCGTGCTCGTGGATATGCTGGTGGTGAAAGGAGACTCGTACTATGCTTCCAGAACTTGACAGGACCGTCGCGATCTCGCGCATCGCCGGAAGGGCGGCGCTCGAGCTCGAGGACGGAGATGTCGTCAACCTGGGCATCGGCATCCCTTCTTTCGTGGCCGACTACATCCCCGAGGACGTCCGCGTCGTCTTCCAGGTCGAAAACGGAGCCATCGGCATCGGAACGGACCCCGAGGTCCCCGACCTCAAGTGCATCGGCGCCGGCGGACGAACGCTGTCGATGCTCCCCGGCGGCAGTTTCTTCTCCAGCGACACCAGCTTCGGGCTCATCCGCGGCGGACACATCGACGTATCCGTGCTCGGCTCCCTCGAGGTGAGCGGCCGCGGCGACATCGCGAACTGGATGATCCCGGGCATGAACGTGCCCGGGATGGGCGGAGCCATGGATCTCGTGGCCGGCGCACGGCGGGTCTACGTCACGATGACGCACATCTCCCCCAAGACCGGCAGACCGAAGATCGTCGAAAAATGCACGCTGCCCCTCACGGCAAAAGGAGCGGTGCACATGATCTTCACCGAATTCGCCGTCTTTTCCATAGAGGACGGAAAGCTCTCGCTTCGGGAGATCGCGCCGGACGTGACGGTCGAGGACCTGAGAGAACACACCGAAGCCGCGTTCCTCGTGTCGACCGAGCTCTGCACGATGAAGGGCTTTCGGTCCTAGACGTCCGGGATTTGCCATATCGGGCCGATTGCTGTTAAAATAACCGTATCATGGCACAAAAGAGCCCGGCTAAAATTGGAGGGATAACACCATGAACAACGGATTCGCACGGAAAAGGTGGCTCGCCGCGTTGGCGCTCGTCGCACTTTTGCTTTCCGGCACGGGATCGGCGGAGGCGTCGTTCGGCAGGATCACAGGCATCACGGGAATGCCGGAGCTCTCGGGCTTCAGGGAGGCCTACCGCGTCACGCTGATCGCCTCGGAACAGACGTCGCTCGCGCTCTCCGCGACCGCCGCGGCGACGGCGACGGACAACGGAGGTACCCGGATACGCTGGAGCGTCACTCCCGACTCCGGAAGCACCGCCAGCGTCTCCCTCGTCCCCTACGACGGGATATCCCAGGTGGACGTGACCGGCGCGGCAAACTGCGTCGTGCGCTTCGCCAACCCGGGCGCCGGCGATCGCTACACCGTCACCGCCCAGCTCGAGGACTCCCTGGGCAACAAAATCGGAGCGAACGCGGTCGTCAAGGTTTCGTTCCTCGTCCCGGTCGCCCTGACCGGCGTCACCCTCGACCGTACCAGCGTCACGATCCGGCAGGGAGGCAGGCCCGTCTACCTCAAGGCCACCCCGATCCCCGCGAACGCCACGAGCGTGTCCTATACGTGGTCGTCCCAGAAACCGTCCATCGCAACGCTCACACAGATGCTCCCGCTCTCGCCCGACGTGGCGTTGGTGACGGGCTCCTACCCCGGCTACAGCGCCCAGGTACAGGTACAGGCCAGCAGCTACGGTGGGGCGCTTTACACCGCGACCTGCGAGGTGAACGTCGCCGACACCGGCGAGGTGGCCGACGACATGAAGCTTTCGCCCGTCATGGGCAAGGCGGAGGAGATCGCCGCAACGGGCCTGTACGCCGTCGACGCGAAGTTCGTCCGGGACGCCTATGCGCTTGACGCATCCGATATCGCATCGCTCGCCGGCATGGAAGGAAGTCCCTCGGTCCGCTTCCTCCTGGGCTCCGCGGACATCTCCCCGATGCCGATGCTCAGCGTCGACAGGGACGCGATCATGGGCGCGCTCGGCGTCACGAACTACAAGACGTCGACCGCAGCCGCACTGAAGCTGGATCTTCCGTTCGAGCCCCCCATGAAAAAGGGAGACATGGTCCCCTTCGTGCTCTCGTTCAAGCTGGACGATCTGCGCTATCCGGATGGAAACACCTCCGTCGGAAGGCCCGCCTCCCCCGAAGCCTTCGCAAACGATTTCCGTCTCGTGAAGTACTTCCAGTGCGACAACACGCGATACAGCATCGACGTATCCGAGATACTCATGCGCAGGTCGACCGCCGACTACATCCGCTTCGTCGGCGGCAACGCACAGATCACGCCCCTCCTCGTGTTCGTCGACGGAGTCGCGCCGGCCAACTGTGACAAGCGGGCGGGCGAAAACAACGAGTTCGGCGTGAAATACGTCGCGAATTCCAAGCTGCTCTTCATCTACGACGGAAACGCGAACACCGCCATCTCCGACCCGCTCGTCCTCGAGCGCCGCTCCTCCGGAACAGGAAGCGGCGGCGGTGGCGGCGGATGCGACACCGGTACCGGACTCTGCACGGTGGTCGCACTGCTCGGAATCGCCGCGACGTTCAGGAGGGGCAGGAACGAAAGGAAGTAACGCCCTCGCACATCGGGGCCGTCCCGGGCCCCGGTTCGTCACGGCTCCGTTTTTTTATAAAAAAGAATCTCGGGGGCGGCCCGCTTGGACCGCCCCCATCGTATGGAGGAGTGCGAAAAACCCGAGGCTCCGCCAAGGTCGCCAAGGTACGCTCGACCTCGCCTCTTCGCCTCGAAGCGAAGCGCCCTGGGCCCGAGAACGCCATGGCCCGAAAAGACGTCGGCGGGGTGTCTTTTATCGGAAAAACGGGAAGACAGAGTCAAAGCCGGCGGCAAAAAGCCATACGGAATCCCTCACGTCATCGAAAGAGACGGCGAGAAAGCCACAGGGAGGGTCGGTCGATGCGACCGCAAAGGACGACAGTCCAGCGCCACGGCGAAGGAGTCATCGACGGAGATCGCGTGGACGTCGTTCGCGAAGACGACCTCGCGTCAGCGCTCCATAAAGGCGGCGAGCGGCGGACATGGGTCGTTGCAGGCCATGAAACGAAAAAATCCCCCGGTGTGTCCGGAAGAGGTCTCCGGCTCGACCGGGGCTACGCTCTTCGTGCCTATGCCTCGCGTCAGCGAAGAGGGAGCGGGGGATTTCAAAGAAAACATACCATCGAACGCGGGGAAGGTCAATCGTGACCCATCGGGAAGAAAAAACCGTGCGAAGCGTCGCCCCCGCACGGTTTTTTCCATCGGTGCCGCGTCGGACCTTCTATCTCTCTTCCGCCCGTCCGAGAGATCGGCTCGCGACGATATCCGTCCCCGTATCGCAGACGTTTTCGATCAAGACCTGCCCTATTTTGATCGGCGCGTCGACCGTGACGCGCGCAAGCGCCCCGGTGACGTCGAACACCCTGGAGAGGGGGAGAGGCACCCGGCTTCGCACGGGGCAGACCGGAAGCGACGCGCCACGCACCCTGACCGTGGAGGTAAAGGTACGGGTCGGGTTTTTGACCTCGCTTTTGGCGTAGGCGATCCCTCGAGGACATTCGTTGCCCTCGACCTGTACGACCTCCGTCCCCCGCACTCCGACGGAGAGCGAACAACCGACCGGACAGGAAACGCACAAAAAATTTCTGACTTCGACGTCTTCAGCCATTTCAAAGGACCTCCAGACCGACTCTGATCGCCGTAACATCCGAGGGGAGGGCGCTCAACTTCTCCGCGCTCACCCTGACCTCGTTCATCTCGCCCGGACGCGCGTAGCGGAGCGTCTGAGAAAAGACGCCTGGCTCCGCATACAGACGGCACCGGCCCTCCACCGGCTCGGTCACGCGAAGAAAGAGGGTCGCGTCGCAGGAACCGGAGAGAGTCTGAGGCGAGATGAGGCGAACGTTGGGTTCGGTCTCGACCCGGAAGGTCCGGCTTCCCTTCGCGAGCTTTCCCAGCGCATAAAGAGCGGCGCTCCGTCCGGCACGCTCCCCCTCCGAGCTGACCCAGTCGACAAGATCGTAGACGACCACGACGTTGCCGGCCGCAAAGATACACTCCTCGCTGGTCTGCAGGAGATCGTTCACCGAAGGACCGTTCGTGCGCGGGTCCATGTGGAGGCCGGCCATCTTCGAGAGCTCGTTCTCCGGAATGAGACCGACCGCCAGCAGAAGCGTGTCGCAGGCGACGAAGCGCCTGCTTCCCGACACCGGACGACGGTCTTCGTCCATCTCGACGACCGTGATGCCCTCCAACCTTCCCGCGCCGTGCAGTTCGCAGACGGAGTGGTTGAGATAGTACGGAATACCGAAATCGTCGAGGCACTGGGCGATGTTGCGCCGCAGTCCCGACACCCAGGGCATGATCTCGAAGACCGCCTCGACGCTCGCGCCTTCGAGCACCATGCGACGGGCCATGATGAGACCGATGTCGCCGGTGCCCATGATCACGACCCGTTCGCCCGGCATGAAGCCCTCCATGTTCACGAAACGCTGCGCCGTCCCGGCGGTGTAGACTCCGGACGGCCTGGAGCCCGCCATCCCGAGCGCTCCGACGGGCCTCTCGCGGCACCCCATGGCGAGAACGACCGCCTTCGCCTCCACCCGTTCGACGCCTCGCTCCGGGTTCATCACCCAGAAGACCGCGCCCTTCACGCCGCCGGAAGCCTTCGGCGGCCTGTCCATCTGAAAGACCATGGTGTTCAGGTCGAACTCGACCCCGGCCTCGTAGGCCCGCTCGAGATACCTGTCCATGTACTCCGGCCCCGTGAGCTCCTCGCCGAACGTGTGCAGCCCGAATCCGGGATGTATGCACTGTTGCAGGATGCCGCCCGGCTCCCAGTCCCGCTCGAAGACGACCACCTTCGAAGCGCCCTCGCGCTTTGCCGAGACCGCGGCGGCGATGCCGGCCGGCCCCCCGCCGATGACGGCCACGTCCACGCTTCTCGTCGCGCCGGCCCAGGCCATTCCATTCTTCGCGCCAGGATCTTTTACCACGTTCATAGCAACTCCTCCCGCAGAAGGGGATCCTTCGTCCGCCCGGTCAGCAGATGGGAGTTCCCCCCGTGACGCGTGATCTCGACCGGAGAGAGGCCCAACTCCCGCGTCAGAATCTCGACGACCCTGGGCGCACAGAAACCGCCCTGGCAACGGCCGGTCCCGGGACGCACCCAGAGTTTCACCCCGGCGACGGTCCTCGCCCCGCGACGAATCGCCTCCACGACCTGCGCCTCGGTCACACTCTCGCAGCGGCAGACGATCTGTCCCCATTTCGGATCGGACTTCGCGCCGACC
>DAIPHL010000106.1:0-8258 GCA_036771375.1 Synergistaceae bacterium
GGTCGGCGAATGTCCGCCTCGTGCGCGGCGAAGATCGCTTGTTGGCCTCGAACGTTTCATGGGAACTTGGCAGCGATAATTATCGAGCTTCGGGGAACGTATCCGCGAATTTTTCCGCCTATTCCATCGAAGCGGACGAGGCCGCGCGCAACGGCGAACAGTTTTGGGCGCAGGGCGTTCGTAGATACGAGGATCGTGTGCGTAAGATCGTGGTCAATACCTCCAAAGCAAGGGGCGTCGTCAGGGGAAAAGAGGTCACGGAGCTTACGGCGGAAGGACCTGTCGAGGTCGTCATGTTCGATCGAAACGGAAAGCGCACCACGGTGCGGGGTGACAAAGGCGTTTTTTCGAAAGAACGGGGAAGCGTGGTGATTTCCGGCAACGCCAGGGCGGATCAAGACGGACGGACTCTCACCGCCGATAGCATCGTCTATCATCTGGACGGAGGAAAGATCGATGCGGTGGGTCGCCCCTCGATGGTGATCGAAAAGACGAATTGACGGAATGGTCTCGTTGAGCAGAGCACCCCTCTCTGGAGATCATACGGGCGCCTTTCCCCTTTACTTCGGAGGCAAGAGGCTGCGCAAGGGTTTCAAGGGACGTATCGTTGTGAACGACGTCGACCTCCGTGTCGGAACCGGAGAGGTCGTCGGACTCTTGGGGCCGAACGGAGCCGGAAAAAGTACGATGTTCTACATGATGGTCGGACGAATCCGGGCCGACACAGGAAACGTCTATCTGGGAGAGGAGGATGTAACGGACCAGCCGATGTATTTGCGCCTGAGGCGTGGCATTGGTTACCTGCCCCAGGAAGCATCGGTCTTTCGGCGTATTTCCGTGAAGGAAAATATCACCCTTGTCCTGTCCGCGAGCGGAATGGATTATGTCGAAAGCGAGTCGGAGTGCGATCGATTGATCACGGAGTTCGGCCTGGAGCATATCGCAACCGCGCCGGGATACGCGCTCTCCGGAGGCGAGCGACGCCGTGTCGAGATCGCCAGGTGCCTCGCGATGAAGCCGTCGTTCATTCTTCTGGACGAACCCTTCAGTGGCATTGATCCCGTTGCGGTGTTCGATATCCAGGAGATCATCCGGGAGCTCAGGACGAAGGGTTACGGAATACTGCTCACGGATCACAACGTCAGAGAGACGCTTGCCATAACCGATCGGACATATCTCATGCATCAGGGGAAGGTCGTCGTAGAGGGGCCGCCGAACGTCATCGCCGAAGATCCTCTCGCGAGAAAGTATTACCTGGGAGACCGTTTCGTATGGTAGAGAGCTCTTTTCTTCGCGCTTCCGAACAGGGCCATATGCCGGGGATGGTCAACCGGGCGTTTCGAATGATGGCGGGTACCTTTGCAAGTCGTGTTTTGGGGCTTCTGCGCGAAGTCCTGACCGCCGGTTTCTTTGGTGCGACCCGTAGCCTCGACGCCTTCTACGTGGCGTATACGCTCGCAAATCTCTCTCGTCAGCTTTTAGCGGAAGGAGCTCTCTCCGCTTCGTTCGTCCCGGTTTTTTCAAGGGTGCAAAAACGCGACGGCAACGCGGCGGCTCTTCTTCTCGCACGACAGGTTCTTACCATCCTGCTTGTGGTCGGCACCGCGTTCGTGCTGATCGGCTTTTTTATCTCCCCTCTTTTGGTCGCCGTGATCGCGCCCGGTTTTACCGGGAAGGAGAGCGCGTTGGCACTTACCCTGACGCGCGCGCTCTTCCCCTTCCTTCTGTTGGTGTCGGTGGGGGCTCTTGCGATGGGCGTTTTGAACAGCACCGGAAGTTTTTTCATCCCTGCCGTCGCACCGGCTGCGAGTAATTTGGCCTTTATCGTGATATTGCTTTTTATGCATCGGCATATTTCGATCTGGGTTCTCGTTTGGGCCGTCCTCTTTGGAGGCGCTTGCAACATGCTCCTCCAATGGTTCTGGGCCGACCGTCTGGGTATGAGGCTTACGCCCGCGCTTCCCCATATGAAAAACCGCGATTTGAAAGAGACGTTGGCGCTTTTTCTGCCCTACGCCGCCGGTTTGTCGCTCAATCAGATCAACCCGGTGATCGGCAGGGTTCTCGGCTCCTATTTGGAAGACGGTGTCATTTCCGTTCTGAACTACGCCGACAGAATCATACAACTTCCGCTGGGGCTGTTTGTCATCGCCATATCCCAGGCGGTTCTTCCGATGCTCTCCAAGGTAGACAGGGATGACAGGGAGGGATTTCGGCGTTTCATCCGTGACGCGCTTCGGTTTAACCTGTTCGTCGTATTGCCGGCGGCCATCGGTCTGATCATGGCCTCCCGGCCGATCGTCCATATTCTGCTCGTGAGGGGTGCTTTCGATGAATGGGCATGGATTGCGACATCGGGTGCTCTCGCCTGTTATGCGGCCGGATTGCCCGGAATTTCGTGCAACACGGTCCTGATGAGAGCTCTTTATGCGCGCAGCCTTCCAAGGGCCGCGATAAACGTGATGCTGCTTACGGTCTGCACGAACCTCGCCGTGGGGCTCCTTCTGATGCGGTATATATCGTACAGGGGGTTGGCGCTGGGAGCCTCCTGTGCCTTTACCGTCGCTGCCTTTGCCGGAGCCTGGTGCCTGTCGAAAAATCTCGGCTGTCGTCTCGTCCTTTTCGAAGGCAAGTGGGTGGCAAAGCTCCTTGTATCCTGTCTTGTGATGACGAGCGGTCTTGCGGGTTTCTCTTTCCTGTTTCCGTACCCGTTGACGTCTTCTTTTTCGGTCCGGTTTATCTGGCTTTTCGCTCTCGTCACGACCGGTATCTTGTTGTATACTTTGACGACATTGCTGCTTCGTTGTTCCGAGTGGCTTTGGATTCGCCAGGCGCTCGCGGGGAAAAAGAACAGGGAGGGTGCTCTGTGAAAAAGATCGCTTCGAAGGGAATTTGTGTTTTGATCTGTGTTTTTGCAGCTTCGCTCTTCTGCAGCGCCGCGTTTTCCGCCGGTCGTACGGATTTCCAGAAGTTGCTGGAGCCACGAGTTGCGACCTGTTGGGTCGAAGGCAGCGTCCTGGACGATATCGTGTTGGGTGCGCGGGGTAGGCTGGATTTTGTCTGTGTGGACGAACGCTTGGGGGACATGCTCTCTCGTTTGCGCCTCGGCGAGGGAAGAGAGTTGGAGTTCGAGAGTGCGCCGGAATGGCTGCGAGTCTACGGCAGAGACTACAACAAACACCGGGGCAAGAAGATTTTGTTTGTCCTGAAAATCGAGGCCCTCAAACCCTGGTCGTTCGACACCACCGAGTTGTGCATCGGTGACTACAGAATTGCGAGCGAGGACATACAGATCGGATTCAAGCTCGACCCGAGCCTGGAGATTCGTGCTGGAAGGACGGAGTTGCCAGGGGGATATGTCGGCGAGACCTGTTTTTTCGTCCCCTCCGAATTTGTCGGGAAGAAGAGTTTGAAAGTCGGTTACGGTGAGGATCGGGTCCCCTGGACACGTCCCTTTAAATAGCCGACGATACGGCGAGGTCCTCTTTTGATTTTGCGATATTACGCTGACGAGGAGTTTTTGAAATGCACGTGTATGTATGCGCTGAATGCGGGAAAAAATTCAAGACCGAAGGACATGCCGCGCACTGTCCGATCTGCCACTGCAAGGTATTGATCCATCTGGAAGGCGAACCCAGAAAAAAGAAGGGGTGCACCGGAACTTGCAGTCCCGGTTGTTCCTGCGGTCACTGAACGAAAGCAGGGGAGAGCGTCTTTTACCACGGGTTTACCGATGAGCGATGAGTGGAGGAATGTTTCTCACCCTCGGTATCGAGACGAGTTGTGACGATACCGCTTTTGCCCTGCTGGAGGGCGAAAGGCGGATCCTTGCGAGCGTGATCGCAAGCCAGGTGGCGGATCACTCACCCTTTGGCGGTGTCGTGCCGGAACTTGCCTCCCGTAAACATCAGGAGGTCCTGTTGCCTTTGCTTCGCTCCGTTTTGGAGAAAACGGGTGTTCGCGGCAGGGACCTGAGCCTCATCGCGGTGACGGCGGGCCCGGGCCTGATGGGGTCGTTGCTTGTGGGCGTCATGTCGGCCAAGGCCCTCTCCCAGGGTTGGGGTGTCCCTCTGATCGGAGTCAACCATCTGGAAGGACACATGTTTGCCAATATCCTCGCCGATCCCGCGCTCGTACCTCCGTTTCTGTGCCTCGTCGTCTCGGGAGGACACACGGAGATCGTCCTCATGAGGGCGCGGGGAGAATATCTCTGTCTTGGCTCTACACGCGACGACGCCGCCGGCGAAGCCTACGACAAGGCCGCAAAGCTTTTGGGACTCGGTTACCCTGGGGGGCCGCAGATAGAACGCATGGCACACGGCGGCGACGAAAAGGCCTTTGACCTTCCGGTGGGTCTTAAGAGTTCTGGAGTCGTCGAGTTCAGCTTCAGCGGTGTAAAGACGGCCCTGCGCTCCGTCGTGCAGAGTTTGACGGACGAGGGGCCTGCAAAGGGAAAGTTGCCGGTGCCCGACCTGTGTGCCTCGTTTCAAAGGGCCATCACGGAATCGCTTCTTGTAAAGCTCAGGCTTGCGGTAGAACAAACCGGCGTCCGTCGAGTCGCGATTTCCGGTGGGGTGGCGGCAAACGGTGCCCTGCGGGAGGGGCTCGCCGCATTGGGGAAGAAGCTCGGGTGGGCGGTTTACCTCCCCCCGAAAGAGTACTGCACGGACAACGGCGCCATGATCGCAGCGGCCGGTTATGATTCATATCGAAGGGGCCGTCGGACGGCTCTTTCGTTCACCGCGAACCCGTCGTGGGAGATTTGGGAGAGGTAAAAGAAAGGGGCTTGTCTTTACGCGATTTCCCAAAGACGGGGGAGGAGAGGATCATCGGCCGGTCGTTTCGGGTGGGAATCGCAAAGAAATAAAAAGTTCCTCTTCCGCCGGGTTTCGTCACCCGATGAACTTCTTCTCCACGAAATTGTTTGCCGTCGCAAAGAGCATTGCCTGATAGAAGAGGGTGAAGGACACGGCGTCTCCCAAGCGATACTCTCGTATACTGTCGTGGATGTCTACGATCGTGTGGTCGCTGCTGCCACCGAGGACGTTGATGCCTTTGTCCAAGGGGATGAGTTTTTTGTGATTCCCGATGTCGAACGCGCCCAGTGCGAGCAGGGCACGTCGGCGAACGCCCAGATCCTCGTACGCTCCGACGGAACCGAAACAGTCCGTGCCCAGTTCACCGATGGGATATGTCGGTTTTTCACCGATTTCGATGATCTCCGCTTTCAGAATCAATCCTTCATCGCTCATTCCGGGCAGGTCGTTCTCGAGGTCGAGTACCTCGGACGGAAGCAAGAGTACACCCCCCAATCGCAGATGGTTTATTCCTCTCGGCATCATTCCACGGATCGCCAGATAGAGGGAGGTGCTTCCGCCGCCGGAGACGACCTCCAGCTCACGGCCGATGGCACGTTCTATCTCCTGTGCGTCGGAGACGAGAAGAGAGAGATTTTCGACGGTGGGTTTCACGGAGCCGTAGCAACCCAGATTGGTTCCCACTCCGAGAAGATGGGTATGGGGATGGTCTCTCTCGATGGCACATGCCGTTTCGACGAACCGTTCTCCGTCGATGATCCCCTCTCTGAGATCTCCCAGATCGCGCATGAGGATGACCTTCAAGGTCTTGTGTCGTTCGGCGGCTTCCCTGTCAAGGAGACGGACGGTTTCAAGCTCCGAGCACAGACAGATGTCGCAGAATTCGACGACTTCGCGCACCTCGGAGAGCATCGGAACTCGCAACCCCATCGTCTCCACGGGATAGCCTTTTTCCTTCACCGCTTTGAGGTGGGGGATTCGTGAGCTTGCGACACATGTGTAGCCCGACTCCACGATCGAGCTCGTAATGTCGTCCAACGCGTTGAAGCCCTTGATCACCGCGGACGCCTCGATCCCGCTTTCGTCGCAGAGCCTCTTCACGATGGCCGCGTTCTTTTTTATAATGCCGAGGTCGACTTCAAGTACGGGATGTCCCATCGCCGAATTCCTCCCGAGGGGTAGAGTATGTACCTCAAAAACGGCATGCTCCTTCCCTTTAGTTTATCACGATACCGAAGCTCCGGCAGTTCCATGTCGTCGTCCAATTTTCGCCTTTCCCGAAAAAAACATTTCGGAGCATGAGATATCCGGGATTCCGCTTTGGGAAAGCGGCAGAGTGTTGTACGGCCTCCGGGACGAGAGGTTCGCCCCTTTTTCGGTCGATCTCGGAAAACGCCCATGGTGCAAATGGGAGCGTCTGCCGATCTTCCGGAAAAGGGGTCGGGGGTAGCCTCGGCCCCATGATCCGGGAAAAGAGGGGTTCTCAATCGAAAATGCCCAGCCTTCGTATGGTCTCCATATCCTTGTCGCCTCGACCGGAGAGACAGACGAGGATTTTCTTGTCGCTTGGCTCGCCGGCCGCGATTCGCATGGCCGCAGCCAGTGCATGAGAGCTCTCGAGCGCCGGAATGATCCCCTCGGTGCGGCATAGGGCCTGAAACGCTTCGATGGCCTCCCTGTCGTTTGCATGGATGTATTCTCCGCGCCCGCTGTCCTTCAAAGCCGCGTGGGCAGGGCCGACCGAGGGGTAATCCAAACCTGACGCGATCGAGTAGACTTCGGCGGGCTCTCCTCTGTCGTCGGTCAGAACGTAGCTTCGGTAGCCGTGTATCACACCCGGTTTGCCCATCGTGATCGAAGCGGCGTGTTCACCGTAACCGAGGCCGCGTCCCGACGGTTCCACGCCGATCAACCGCACTTCCCGATCTTCGATGAACGCGGTGAACATCCCTATGGCGTTACTGCCGCCGCCGACGCAGGCGACGACTGCGTCCGGGAGGGAGCCGGTCCGTTCCAGCATCTGCTCTCTCGCCTCTTCACCGATGACCCTTTGAAAATCCTGAACCATCGTCGGGTATGGATGAGGTCCGACGGCCGAGCCCAGCATGTAGAAAAGCTCTGAGTCCTCGGTCAGCGCCTGTAATGCCGCGTCTACTGCTTCTTTCAACGTTTTTTGTCCGTCGTTTACGGCGATTACCTTCGCGCCGAGCGCTTTCATGCGCAGCACGTTCGGAGCCTGGCGGGCGATGTCGACGGCGCCCATGTATATTTCGCATTCCATTTTCATCAATGCGGCCACCGTGGCGGTGGCGACCCCGTGCATACCGGCTCCCGTCTCCGCGATGATTCTTTTCTTCCCCATTCGACGTGCGAGAAGCGCCTGTCCGATGCAGTTGTTGATCTTATGGGCGCCCGTGTGATTCAAATCTTCCCTTTTCAGAAAGAGCGCGGCGCCTCCTGTCATGGAAGAGAGGTTTTTCGCTTCAAAGAGCGAGGAGGGGCGTCCGACATACTCTTTCAGCAGCTTCGTGTATTCTTCCCTGAACGTCGGGTCGTTTCTGCAATCCTCGTAGGCCGATGCGACCTCCTGCATGACGGTCGCCATGTCCTTTGAGATATAGCTTCCGCCATACTCTCCGTAGCGATCGTTTTGCGGAAATCCTGCGATATCCTGGTTTTTAGTGAAGTAGTCCACGTTGCGTCCTCCTTTGATCTGTGCATAGAGCTTCGTGTTTATCGGAGCGTAGCGAAGTCCTGTATATGCTTCACTGCCGAAAGGCGCTTTCAGGTCATCCTGCAAACCTCCTCGAAAAACGAGTGTCGGATAAAATAAAAAAGAGGAGCAGCGCCTGCCCCTCTTTTATCGTCTTTTTCGCTCAGGAAACAAAAAGGGGGCCCGAAGGTTTTTCGATTCACCCTCGGGCCCCGTCGGTCGGCCGACGAGAACCGTTGGGTGGCTAACGCCACCACCAGAAGCCATTCAAAGAAAAACGATCGATGTCGTGAGATCTCTCCATTTTCACCAAGAAAACCCCTCTATTGCCTGAACTGGCGAATGAACTGTCGGGTATGATACCATACTCGCATCCCTGCTGCAATAGGGGGAAGCCTTTCCTCCTTTATTTTCACGGTGAACTTTTCTGATAAGGCCATTTATGACTTGCAATACGAGGACAAGGTGTATATAATGACAGTCGTCGAAAAAAGCGGAAATAGCTCAGTTGGTAGAGCATTGGCTTCCCAAGCCAAGGGTCGCGGGTTCGAATCCCGTTTTCCGCTCCAGAAATCGCAAGGGCTCGGGGGTCTGCCTCGAGCCTCTTTTTTTGTCCGCGTATCATATCGATATCGTGTTTTTTGTTTTACAAACGAGATTCATGTGATCCGATATCGCAGCGTCGCAGAAGAGGACCTGTCGTCTTTTGTGGCGACGATGCGCAGACC
>DAIPHL010000107.1:0-8211 GCA_036771375.1 Synergistaceae bacterium
GGTCGGCGGGAGACGACGAACAGCTCGCTCGCTCCCAAGGTACTCATCGAGCCGAACTCCAGAAAAAAGACGATGGACGAGCTGTCCTCACCGACGACCGCCGGACAACGAAGGGTTTTGCGTCTCATCGTGCCGTCGAACGTCGTACAGGGGCAGAGCGTAACCGGTATCATCAAGGTTTACGACAGCAGATTGGTCTTCAAGGAAGGGACAACGCTGATGACCGGCCTCCTGGATGGAGGCATCCAACAGAGCACGGCGGCGGACGCACTGTACGGCATGCTGAAGGGAATGAATCGCAAGGCCGTATCGGCGGGCGTCCTGCAGGATCCGATATCCGGCGCGGTCGGCAACATGGACACGCTTCAATTTTACGCTGCCGTCGACAAACTCAGCGAATCCAAGGGAGAACAGCGTGTCATCTTCACCGCTGCGAAGGACATTTACACCGAAGGGCCGGTGGAAATCAAAATCACCGTCGTTCCGAAAAAATGAAGGGAAAAGATGAGAGGGGCTGAACGGAAATGCTGATTGTCGGTTGCCAGACCTGTGGAGAGACGAAAATTCTCGCCGGAACACCCGACTCGGACGGAGTCGCCCGCGTGAATTGGACGTGTCCACGATGCGGGACCGGCCAGGTGTTGCAGCTTGAAGTCTCCAACGACGCACGGTCGGGCGACCTTCGAAAGATTCTGGGTGGGTTGGCCCTTTTGGAGAACAAGAGCAATTCCCGGGGGATACCGGAAGAACTCGGAGACGTCGACATCTCCGATCTCTCCGGATGAAAATGAAGCGCATAGAAAACGATTCGCTCGCAGGAGGGACGGAACAGGTGGGTGACTATGTCTTCTACGACAGCAAACTGGCGGTACGTCCGGCGGAGCTGCAGGACCTATACCGCTTCACACACTGGGGGCGCAGCAGGTCGCTCGACCAGATCGCCCGCATGCTCGAGGGCACGAACCTCTGTTTTTCCATCCGGTACGAGGAAAGACTGGTCGCCTTTTGCAGGATGCTGACCGATTTCGTCTTCAGGGGGTCCATTTGGGATATTCTGGTACATCCCGATCATCAGGGAAAGGGGCTCGGCTCTCGATTGATCACCTACGCCGTAAATCATCCGGCGACCAAAGACATTCCGGTCATCACGAGTTTTTCGAGCGATTTGGTTCCATTTCTGTCGCGACACGGCTTCGAGTACAAGGAAGGGCTGATGGTGCTCCAGCGAGTCCCGGTGGAGTATTCGTAACGAAACGAAATGTATTATAATCATCGCGGCACGTGGCAAAGGTGATAAAGGAATAATGGGAATATCGTAAAAAATAAAACGGAGGTGTGTTCGATGAGCAAAGAAAAGTACCTGATCACGTCGGAATCCGTGACGGAGGGGCACCCTGACAAACTCGCGGACCAGATCTCGGACGGCGTCCTGGATGCGATTCTGGCGGAGGAGCCGATGGGACGCGTGGCCTGTGAAACGCTGGTGAGCACCGGACTGGTGGTCGTCACCGGCGAAATCACCACCGACGTCTACGTGGACATACAGAAGATCGTGCGCAATACCATAAAGGACGTAGGCTACACCAGGGCCAAATACGGCTTCGACGGCGAGACCTGCGCCGTGTTGACCGCGATAGACAAGCAGTCCCCCGACATCGCTCGCGGTGTCGACAGGGCACGCGAGGTGCGCGAATCCGAGATGGGCGACGCCGAAATCGACAAGATCGGTGCCGGTGACCAGGGTATGATGATCGGATACGCATGCAACGAAACGCCGGAATTCATGCCCATGCCGATTGCACTTGCCCACAAGCTGTCCCGAAAGCTGTCGCAAATCCGCAAGGAGCTTGTCCTCCCCTACCTTCGTCCCGACGGGAAGACACAGGTGACACTGGAGTACGAGGGGAACAAACCCCTTCGCATCGACACGGTCGTGGTCAGCACACAACATCACCCCGCAGTCGACCAGAGTCAGATAGAGGCCGACATCACCGAACACGTCATCCGCCCGATCCTACAGGAGACCCTCCTCGAAGGGACGCCGAAGATCCTCGTAAACCCGACGGGACGCTTCGTCCTGGGTGGGCCACAGGCGGACACCGGACTCACCGGACGCAAAATCATCGTCGACACATACGGCGGGGTCGTTCCCCATGGGGGCGGCGCCTTTTCGGGCAAGGATCCGACCAAAGTCGATCGCTCCGCAGCCTACATGGCGAGATACGCGGCCAAAAACGTCGTGGCGGCGGGGATCGCCGACCGATGCCAGATACAGGTCGCATACGCCATCGGGGTGGCCAATCCCGTGTCGATCATGACGGAGACCTACGGGACCGGAAAGATCGCCGACCACAAGATCACCGAACTGGTCAGAACCCACTTCGACTTCCGTCCCGCGGCGATCATCCGGGATCTGGAACTCCGGAAACCTCAGTATCGACGTCTCGCCGCATACGGACACATGGGTCGGATCGATCTCGAGCCGATGCCACACTGGGAAGGGGTGGACAGAGCGGAGGCCATGAAGGCGGCGGCGGAAAAGATGGCTTGAAGAGGGCTGCTCCTTTCGGGAAAGCCACGAGCGGGAAAGAGGAACATGCTGCCGGCGGGAGGGGCCTCGGCTCCCGTGGAGGCCGTTTCCGTGAGATTTTTGAAGAGCGCGCTCCATATCGTTTATTCATCGTACTGCCCTTTTTGCGGTCGGCTGGGTGAACCGGTCTGTACGGGATGCCTGGCCGGGTTGATGTTCACTTTGCCGATGTTCTGCCTGATGTGCGGGGAGGCGTTGCCATGTGCACGTCATGGGAACGCACCCCCCTGTCGGGCCGCTTCGATCTACGAGGGAGGCAACCGGGACGCCATCCGAATCATGAAATACGAAAACGGGCGGAGCATCGCCACAGCCATGGGGTACCTGCTCGCCGGACGTTTTGCACGGCCGGAGGCGGATTGTCTCGTTCCCGTACCGCTTCACAAAGGAAGCGAACGCGATTACAATCAGGCGAAACTGATCGCCGTATCGGCGGGAAAGACATGGCAAATTCCCGTGAGAGACCTTCTTCGATGGAATCTCGACGTTCCTCGTCAGGTCAAAACGAGGGATACGAGGAAGAGGACGCTGCCACCAGGCGCCATTTCGACCGATGGGAGAATCCCAGCGGGGCTCTCGGCCTTTCTCATAGACGACGTATTCACCACCGGAAACACGCTCCGCGCGGCGCGGGACGCGCTTGTCGAATCCGGTGCATCCGTCTGTGGAGCCACTGTCTGGAGCAGAAGTAGGGTCTCTTCTACCGGCTTGGGAGGATAAAGATGACGCTCGACATCGCTACGTGCCCCCTCTGCGACAAAGCTGTGGTCTACGAAATCGGGAAAAAACCGATCTGTCCGGAGTGTCTTGCCGAGGTGAACGACATATACAACAAAGTACGAACGCTTCTGCGAGACTACCCCGAAAAACGGTTTGGCACGAACGACGTCGCCAAAATCCTGAAGGTGGACGAGAAAAAGATAAAATATCTTCTGGAGAACGGGATGTTCCAACTGGTATACGACAGGACCATACAAGAATGACGGACGATCGCTCCTCCTCGAAAACAGGGACTTTGGATCGCGCCTTGCGCACGCTCGACGCGATCGACCCCGATTTTTACCTCAGAGGAGCCGTAGAGGTCGCCCGGGGACTTCTCGGTGCCGTTCTCGTACACGAGACGCCCCATGGCGTAACGAGCGGCCGAATCGTGGAAACCGAGGCCTACGCCGGTGTAGAAGACGCTGCTTGCCACTCTTACCGGCACGCCGAACGACGTCCCGGCCACAGGACGAACGCGATGTACGACGAAGGCGGACTGGCATATGTATACCTGATCTACGGCATGTACCACTGTTTCAACGTTGTCGCAAACATCCCCGGTAAACCGGAGGCGGCCTTGATTCGGGCCCTCGAACCACTGGAAGGAATCGAGCTCATGAAGAGGCGCAGAAAGACGGAGGACACCCGCAGGCTTTGCAGCGGACCGGGCAAACTCTGCCAGGCGATGGGAATCACCCTCGAACAGTATGGGACCGACTTAAAAACGAGAGGAGGGTTGTATCTTTTGTCCGGAGAACCGCCGGACGCGGCTTTTGTTCTTGCCACACCTCGTATGAACGTCGACTATTCGGGGGAGGCGAAAAACCATCCCTACCGATTCGTCGATCGGGGCAGCGAGTTCCTCTCATCGAGGCGTTTCATCCCAAAGCGCTAGCCGTTACCCGTTGTCCTACGGAGCCGGTTTTCATATCGCCCCACGCTCGAATTGTCTTTCTTGTATACCGTTCATAAAAGCGAAACGAGGAGGGAGAATCATGCACTTCATCAGAATGATCACCTGTACAGACGCCCATACCGCCGGAGAACCGATCCGGGTCGTCACCTCCGGTTTTCCTCCGATCTACGGACGTACCATGCTGGAAAAAAGAAGTTACGTCATGGAACACCTCGATCACTGCAGAAAATTTCTGATGCGCGAGCCACGCGGACACGACGGTATGTACGGTGCGATTCTCACGTCACCGGTGACGCCGGACGGTGACATCGGAGTTCTCTTCATGGACAACGGAGGCATGGGAACCATGTGCGGACATGGAACCATCGGAGTCACGAAGGTGCTCTTCGAAACGGGCATGTTTCCGTCCCAGGAAGGAATCAACACCCTCAAAATAGACGCCCCGGCCGGACGTGTGACCGCCTACGCCGATTTCAGGAACGGCAGGGTGGATTCGGTCTTCTTCCATAACGTGCCGTCTTTTATGTATCGTTCCGACCTCGAGATTCCGGTGGCTGGGGTCGGAGGCGTCCTCGTCGACATATGTTTCGGCGGCGCCTTTTATATTTTCGTGCCCGCTGCCTCCCTCGGACTCGAGATCGTGCCCGAAATGACGACGATCCTCGTAAAACGCGCCATGGAGATACGGGATACCGTCGGCCACGTCGTCGAAACGATCCATCCGACCGAACCGGGTATAAACTGGATCTACGGAACGGTCCTGACGACACCCCCCGAGGTGTGCGGCGACAGGGTGACCACGAAAAACGTATGTGTCTTCGGAGAATCGGAGGTGGATCGCTCTCCCTGCGGGACCGGCACCTCGGCCCGCATGGCCCAGTTGAGCGCAAGAGGCATCCTCAAACCGGGCATGACCTTTGAAAATCACAGCATCATCGACACCGTGTTCGAGGGCGTCATCACCGAGAAGACGAACGTGGCGGATTTCGACGCGATCATCCCCAGGATATCCGGCAACGCATACATCACCGGGTTCACCCAGATGGTCCTGGAGCCGGAGGACTCCCTTCCGGAGGGTTTCAGGCTCTACTGAACCTCCTGATCCGAAAAGACGCGCGGAGAACTCACTTTTCGTCTCCGCGCTGCGCTCCGTCACTCTTTTTGTGTATGACCTGATTGAGATCCTCCGCGCCTTTTTTCACCGTCTCGACGGTCTTGTCGACGGCGCTTGAAAACGCGCGCTTGAGCATCTCGCCGTCGTCAGTGCGGAACTCCCTGAGGGCCTCGAGGTTGTGGGTATCGAAGTACGGCGCCTCTTTGAAACCGAGGGAAGAGGCGAAAAACGACTGGGGAATCTGTGAGCGGTACGAGTTGTACGAACTGGCGGCCAGATTGTACATCTCCCTCGCCTTTTGGACGTCCGTCTCGATCTCGCTCAACTCGCCCATGAGGAGATTGTAGCTCTCGCTTGCCCGAAGCTGCGGAAAATGCTGGGAGAGCGCATTGATTCTGGTAAGCGCTTCGTTGGTTTCCTGTATCGACTCCCGGTAGTTGTTCGAAACGGTGATATGCGACAGCTTTTCATGGGCCCCGTATTCCCTGGCGATATCCATGAGGCGATTTGCGAGCTCCGCTTTTTTCTGGAGAGACGCCATGATGTCCCCGTTGAAACGCCTCACCTGATGGGCGAATTCCTGAAGTTTGTTGTATCTTTTCACAAAAACCACAGCGACAATCAAAAGAACGACCAATAAAAACGTCACGCAAATCCCCTCCGGTTCTCTCGTCCGACTCGTGTAAAAAGCCCTTGTAAATACCGCTCGTATTGTACGATAATGGACGAGATTCGGAAAGGGGAGATTGTATGCGCAAAAAACTGCGACGTCTGCAAAAGGAACGTGTCCGTTTCCTGATGGTCGACATACAGGAAAAGCTGTTTCCGCACATCTCCGACGGAGACGAGATCGCCGCAAATTCGCTGCGTCTCCTCGCTTCGGCAAGGCTCATGGACATTCCATTCTTCTACACGGAGCAGTACCCGAAAGGTCTGGGCGAAACCGAGTCAGACCTGATCAAAGCCCTGCCGGAGAATGCAAGGCGTTTCGAGAAAACCTGTTTCTCCTGCATGGAAGAACCCGGGTTTACGAAATTTCTGGGCATTCGGGGCAAAGAACCCGTGACGGTCGTCTGGGGAATCGAAACGCACATCTGCATTATGAGCACGGTCATGGATATGCTGGACGAAGGAATGAGCGTGGCGGTCGTATCCGACGCGGTGGGCAGCAGAAAGCGGGAGCACCGGCAAACGGCTCTCACGGCCATGCAACGGGCCGGCGCCCTCGTTCTTCCGACCGAAAGCGTCGTCTATCAGCTGCTTGAACGGGCAGGAACCGAAAAATTCAAAGCGATGTTGCCTTTTTTCAAATGAACCGTCGAACAATATTCTTCGGCCGTTCGTGCTAAAATGGGAGAGCCGTCTCTGAAGGGAGGAAGACGTCAGTGGGTCTTTACGAGCAGTATTCCGAGTTGTCGATGGAAGCACGCGATGTCGATAGGGTGATCACGAGTCTCATGGAGGAACTGGAGGCGATCAATTACTACAACCAAAGAGCCGATGTCTCAGGAGACGAGTCGGTCTGCGAGTTGATGATACACAACCGGGACGAGGAGATCGAACATGCCTGTATGCTGATAGAATGGCTGCGCCGTCGCATGCCGGAGTTCGACGGGGAGCTCCGCTCCTATCTTTTCACGGAAGCGCCCATCACCGCGGTAGAGGAAGAAGCGACGGGAGAAGGACCGGCTGCGGACAGCGCACCCAAAACGACCCGTTCTCTCGGGATCGGTTCGCTTCGCGGGTAAGCGAAACCGTACAGGCGAAGCAAGAGAGAGCACATCAGAAGACAGGGGGATTTGCAAGATGAATATGTTTGGACGCCAACTCGTTCCGATCAGTGAAAAAGCCTTTTCCGCCATAGAGGAACAGGCTCGCTCCACGTTACGCGAGAACCTCTCCGCCAGAAAATTCGTGGACGTAAAGGGTCCGTTGGGATGGGAACACGCCAGCGTATCGCTCGGCCGCCTTGGAAAGCTCGAAAAGGACGGTCCCGTGGGATACGGAGTGCGCCAGGTCATTCCTCTCGTCGAGTTCAGAGTGAATTTCACGCTCGACGTCATGGAGCTGCACGATATCGACCGCGGCGCATCGGATCCCGACCTGTCTCCCGTAGAGCACGCAGCGATCGACGCGGCCGCGTTTGAAGACGGGATCGTTTACCGCGGCTTCAAGAAGGCCGGCATCGCCGGCATGGAGGGCACGAAAGGGAACGCCCCCCTGACGCTGTCGCATACAGCACCCGAGGAATTTCTGAAAAACATCCAGGAAGCCATCCAAAAGATGAAGACACGGGACTCGATCTCCGGCCCCTTCGCACTGGTCGGCGGCAAACGTCTCAACGATGCGATGGGTAAGATCTTCAGCTGTTGTTCGCTCTTCGAGATCGTGGAGAGCAACACGGAGGTCGACGAGCTGATTTTTACCCCTTCATTCGACGGAGCGTTCCTCGTTTCCAAAAGGGGCGGAGACTTCGAGCTGACGCTCGGCGGAGACTTTACAGTGGGTTACAGCGGCAAAGACGCGAAGAACAACCTGACGTTCTTCCTGACGGAATCCCTGGCTTTTCGTATTCACGAGCCACGCACCTTCGTCCCGCTCCTGATCGAATAACGAAGAGTCGATACGGCGCTCTGCCGCAAGGACGAAAAAAGCGGCCGCGTGAAAATCCAAACCGCGACGGATTTATCCCGTCCGGTGCAAAAACAGACGGGATTCACGCTCGCGTTCATGTATCCCGTGAAAAATCCCCAGAGGGGGCGGACATGCGAGTCCGCCCCCTCTTTCGTGCTACAGATTTTTGTTTTCCGTTCGGGCGGAACGCCGACC
>DAIPHL010000108.1:0-7532 GCA_036771375.1 Synergistaceae bacterium
GGTCGGCGGTTTTTTGTGGGTTGGGAGTGCATCAAGCCACCGTATCGAGATTCCGACCGATGCCCGATTTACCAAGCAGTTGGTTCAGAAGATCCGCCTGCAGGTTTGCCGTCGTGTCCATGACCTTGGCCGCTACGGCATACCGTATCTTGGTGTTTGTCGCCGCTGCTTGCGACTCGCTGATGGCGCTTACAAGATCCATCATGGGCATCACCTCCTCTCAGCACTCCTATGTGCAATTTATCGACGTCCCTGTCCGTGGTCTTGAAGGTTTTCACGGTCAATCGCTGAAATCTCCCTGTGCGCCCTTGGGCCTTCCCGGCGCGTCGCACGGACCGTATTTCACCCGAGGTCCCCGTATCACCCGCTCGGGTGCGGCGTTGTGATCCGGTCTGCGCGAGAGTATCTCGAGGAGCTTCTCGTTCGTTCCCTCTCCACCGAAGGCTCTGATGAAACGTTTACCCCAATCGCAGATCTCCTCCGTAATGCGATCGACGATGTGCGCGGGCTCCTGGAGTATCTTGTCGTGGAACGGCAGGTTCAGTTTCTTGTAATCCCCGCTCTTCCGGCTCAGCCCCTTGCCGTCTGCATGTTCGACGATCTCCTGCCAGAGCTTTTCCGTGATCCCGCGATCCTTTTCCTTTACGTACGAACCGCCGTCCGTGATCGCGTTGCCTGTTTCCGGGTCCATCTTTATGCCGAAGACGATGTTCTGGAAGAGCGTCGCGACGTTTCCCTTGTTGATGCCGTATTTGGAGAACTGGGAGACTTTGTCGAAGGGAGTTCCGGAGATGCCGTGTTGAGCGATCGACACCCCGTAGGGGGAGATGGCGTCGGCGATCTCCTTGGTACGGGCGAGGTCGATCCCCTCGACCAATCCCGCGGCGCTGTCGTAGGTGCCGTGCAGGCTTCCGTTCGAGATCGCCAGATAATCCGGGAACACCCCCCATGCGTTGAGGCCGCCGATGAAATAGAGGGCCTCCTCCACGGTCGAAAGCTCGCCGGCTCCTTTGATCTCGCCGACCTCGACCTCGAGCCCGATGCCGGAGGGGAGCCATGTCCCGAGGTCCCGCGTCGCACAGAGATTTGCGTAGTCATCCAGGTGAGAGGCGTCGATCGCGACGGACGTGAAACCGTTTGAGATGATGCGCGACAGCTGTCCCGCACCCTTGACCACGTCCTCCGGCCCCTTGATGGCATAGTGGTCGACGTGCAGCGCGAAGACAACGCCGTGTCCGAGCTCGGCCGAATACTTTGCCGCGAACTCCGGGATGTTGTCGTATGTGGCGCCGCAGTAGGTGTTCTCCGACTTTGCCAGCTCGATCAACAGCGGGGCGTTCAGCTCCTTGGCCGCCTTCAGAAGGCCCCTGATCACCAACGCGTTCCGTGCGTTTCCCGCGAGGACGATGCTCTGTGTTTCCTTGGCCGCGGTTGCGATATCCCGGCCGCTCACGAGGCCGATCGGCTCGCTTCCGTAAAGGGCCTGTACGTTCAATGGACGTTTGGCGAGGAGATCTTTGTAACCATTGCTCTGGATGTTCATGGTAAATACCTCCTACTCGTATTGATGAACAACGGTGTCACTTTATCTTACCAGATAAAGTGGGAAATGAACGGGATATCGTCTCGAGTTGGCTTCAATCCGCAGGAATTTCCGCGGGTCGTTTCGCGACACGGGCGTTTTGAGCCGCCAAAATGTCTTTTGGCGATACACAAAGCCCCTCGTTTGGCGTATACTTGCGGGGACCGCGAGGAACCATTTCGATAGAGGGAGGTCAAATTTGAAAATGTCCATCTGTTTTATCGACGGCGCGTTTCGACCCACGGAGGAGTGCCGGTTGCCGGTCACGGACATGGCGATACAACGTGGAGTCGGCGTGTTTGACAGCATTCGGCTGTACGATCGAAAAGCCTTTGCGCTGAGCGAGCATCTCGAGCGATTGAAGGAGAGTGCGAAGGGTGCGGGAATCCGAGTCGATGGAATCGTCGAGAGAATGTTCGACACAATCAGAGAGGGGGCCCGACGGGACGACTGCCCGAATGAGGGAAACTGTCTGGTAAAACCGTACATCACGGGGGGCGATGTCAACGACTGCGGACGTTTCCCGGAGCCGCGCCACTTCGTGATTTTCGAGGAGGGACCTCCGATCTGTGCCGAGGAGTACAAGACGGGGGTCGCGCTGCAGCCCACATCCGTGGAGCGGCTCCATCCCCTGGTCAAGAGCACGAACTATCTCTTCGGATTGATGCAGAGCGCCGGGATGTCCGACGTGCTCGAATGTCTCTACTGTCCCGGGGGAGAGGTGACGGAGACGCTTCGCAGCTCTTTCTTCGCCTGCCTCGGTGGGAAGATCGTAACCGCTCCCATCGGCCGGGTTTTGGGAGGAATCACCCGGAATATCGTTCTCAAACTGGCACGGGAGAACGGTTTTACCGTCGAAGAACGTTGTCCGCTTTTAACGGAGCTTCCCTCCGCGAACGAAGCGTTTATCACCAGTACGTGGAAAGAGGTCATGCCGGTTGTCCGGGTAGGCGACGTCAGAATAAACCAGGGAAAGCCTGGACCGGTCGCCGCCCACCTGCAGAAACTCTTTAGGGCCTCGTTCGACGAGTGGCTCGACCGGTAAAGACGAGAAAAAAGGCAAAGCCCATCGATGTCTCTTTCGCATTTTTTTCATCCCGGTTCTCCCGAGCGCCGGGATGAACCTTTTCATCTCCGCGAAAGCGGTTACACACGGAAAGAAGCTCGCTCGAGATTCTCGCGCCGAAGGAGGGGAAAACACTCTTGGATGTCGGTATCGTCCTCCGCTTTCTGAGTCTTCTCACCTTTGTCGTATCGGCTTGGATGCTCTGTCCGTTTTTGTATGCGACATTCACGGGAGGGGCGGATGGAAGCGCGTTCGCGTTCTCCGTCGCGGTCGGTTTTTTCGTCGCCTTCGCGCTCTTTGTTTCCTCCCGGAAAAGCGATATCGGAGGGATGAGAATGAGGGAGGCCCTTGCCTCCGTCACCTTCTCCTGGGTCGTCGCCTCGGCGATCAGCGCTCTTCCCTATTGGATTCATGGGTGTGCACCCACCTATGCGGACGCTTTTTTCGAGGGGATGTCAGGTTATACGACAACGGGTTCGACGATTCTGCCGGACATCGACTCGCTGCCAAGAGGCATCCTGCTTTGGCGCAGCCTGACCCACTGGCTGGGAGGAATGGGGATCATCGTCTTGACCCTGACGATCATGCCCTTGATCGGAACGGGCGGTTTTCAGCTCTACAGTGCGGAAGCGCCCGGGATGGTGCACGAAAAGCTGACGCCCCGAGTCCAGCAGACGGCGATGATCCTTTGGCTGATCTATCTTGCGCTGACCGTGACGCAGACGTCTTTTTTGGTCCTCTGCGGAATGTCGTTTTTCGACGCGTTGACGCATTCGATGGGGACGATCTCGACGGGAGGGTTTTCCCCCCGCGGTGCCAGCGTGGCTTATTTCGGGGACGCCCGTGTGGAATGGATTGTCGTATTTTTTATGTTTGCGTCCGGAGCGAATTTCGTACTGCACTATCATGCGATCAAATCGCGCTCGTTGAAAGCGTTTTTCGAAGATCCCGAATTTCGATTCTATCTCCTGGTCGTTTCGTCCATGTGCTTTACGATATCGCTTGCGCTGTGGTTGAGCGGAACGTATGAAACATTTGCCGAATCGTTGCGCTTCGGAACGTTTCAAGTGGTCAGCCTCGTGACGACGACCGGCTTCGTCTCGGCCGACTACGAGATCTGGCCGGTCTTCTGCAAAGCGCTTTTGTTCGTCTCCCTTTTCATGGGCGGTTGTGCGGGGTCCACGGCGGGAGCGATCAAACAGGTTCGCCTGCTCGTGCTTTGTGGACACGTGAAAAGACAGCTGCTGAGGACCTTGAGCCCAAGGGCCATCGTTCCTCTGAGAGTGGGGGATGTCTCCCTGGAGATCAACGTGGTCTCCTCTTGTCTTGCCTTTTTCGCGTTGTATGTGTTCATGTTCGTCGGCGGTACGTTTCTCGTCTCCTTCTACGAGCCGAATCTATTCACGGCCATGTCGGGGGTTGCGGCGACGTTGAGCAATGTAGGTCCCGGTTTCGGGAGTCTCGGGGCCACGGGGAACTTCTCCGCTCAGGCGAATACGGCGAAGTGGATCTATTCGTTTTTGATGCTCTGCGGCAGGCTGGAGCTTTACACGGTTCTGATGCTTTTTTCCTCCGTCTTCTGGCGGGATGGGGTGGTTCTGTCGCGAGGAAATCGATGAAGAGGGACGTCCGTGTCCAGTAAACGGGGTTTCGGATGTTTCAAACTAGGACGGGAATCGAGGGGGAATGTACCTTGCGAATTGTGATCGTCGGGGCCGGCGAAGTCGGATTCAGCGTGGCCCGTAGCCTCTCTCAGGATGGGCACGACATCATCGTGGTCGAGGAGAATCCGGATCGGGCGGCCAAGGTGGAGAGCGAGCTCGATGTCATGGTGGTGCGCGGCAACGGGGCGCGCCCGGGCGTCCTGGAAAAGGCCGGTCTTACGGGTTCTTCTCCCGCGGAGATGCTCATTGCCTGTACCAACCGGGACGAGGTGAACATCCTCGCCTGTTGGATCGCCAAAAAATTGGGTGTGAAGCGCGTTCTCGCGAGGGCCGTGGGGTTGGAGTTCACCGACACCGACATGTGGGGCAGGGATTTGGGCATCGATGCGCTGATCTCTCCGGAGAGGAGCGTCGCAAGAGAGGTCGAAAACCTTCTGGAGACCCAGGGGGCCATCCATTCGACGGAAGTCGACGAAAAGGTCGGCATCTACGCCTTCTTCGTCACCGAGGAGAGCAGAGCCTGTGGAATTCCGTTGATCGATCTCCGGGCGAAGTACCCGAGCCTGGTGACGATCATCGCCTACATACAGCGTGGAGAGAAGGGATTCATTCCGGGCGCGAACGACACCCTGATGCCGGGCGACCTCTGCTATACATTTTGTTATCTCGATCAGATACAGGAGATCTCGGAGCTCTACCAACCCCGGTCCAGAAAGAAGCTGAAGAGGGTTCTGATCGTAGGAGGGGGCAAAGTCGGCTTTCAAACGGCGGAGCTGCTGCAGAAACGGATCCAGGGAATCGACGTCAAGCTGATCGACAGCGACCGGGAGAAGTGCAGAAAAATTTCGAACGAGCTGTCGAGGGTCACGGTGCTCTGGGGAGACGGAGCGGACGAGGAGTTGTTGATACAGGAGGGGATCGCCTCCGCGGGAGGTTTCGTCGCTGCGACCGAAAACGACGAGGTGAACCTCATGTTGGCGGTTCTCGCAAAAACCCTCGGCGCCAGGAAGACGATCTCCGTGATACGTAGAAAAAGCTACATGAAACTCGCCCGAATCCTCCCCATCGACGCGATCGTCAACCGAAACGAGGCGCTCTCCTCCGTCATCATCAGCGCGGTACGTTATCCGGGACACGCCAGCACGTTGACGATCCTCGACCAGATCGGAGCGGAGACCCTGCAGATAACGGTTCCCCCGGGGAGCCAGGCCATCGGGCTTACGTTGAAGGAGCTGAAATTGCCTCGAGGCTCCCTGATCTGCCTCGTTCGGAGGACCAAGCCGGATGGAAGCGACGAGATATTCATACCGACCGGAAACGCGAGCCTCATGGCGAATGATCGGGCCATCGTCTTCGCCACTCTCGCGGTCATCGAGAAGACCCTGGAGGCGCTGGGGGTAAGCTCGCTTTGAAAATAAGAAGGATCTTCCGCTTTCTCTCGATCATCTCGGCGGCGACGAGCGCCTCCATGGTGCTCCCGCTTCTCTGGAGCTTTGCGGAGGGAGAACCGGACAAAACACCGCTTCTGTTCGCGATTCTTTCCGGGGTGGCTGCGAGCGGCGTGCTCGCACTCATCGGGCGCGGTACCTCCCTGAAAGAGATGAACCTGCGGGAATCCATTCTTTCGGTCGTCTTGTCCTGGGTCACGGTCTCGCTTGTCGGTGGGCTGCCGTATCTTCACTGCGGCGCGGTGTCGAGTTTCCTGGACGCTTTCTTCGAGGCGATCTCTGGATTTACGACCACCGGAGCTTCGATTATTCTGGATTTGAACATGGTTCCCCGCAGTGTGCTGCTGTGGCGGAGTTTTACCCAATGGTTGGGAGGGATCGGAATCATCGTGCTGATGCTCGCGTTCCTCCCCATCTCCGACGGAGGGATGTATCTTTACAAAGCGGAGGTGCCGGGACCGGTGCACGACAAAATGGCACCCAGGATGCAGCAGAACGCCCTGCTCCTCGGCAGGATGTACCTGATGCTGACGATATCCCTCGTGATTCTTCTTTCGCTCGGCGGCCTCGATCTCTTCGATTCTTTGACGCTCGCTTTCAGCACGGTGGCGACGGGCGGTTTTTCTCCGTACTACGACAATGTGGGGCATTTCAACAGCGATTACGTCAAGATCGTCGTCGCCGTCTTTTTCTTTTTGTCGGGTACGAATTTTACGCTCTATTACCTCGCCATTTCGCAAAGGACCCTGCGACCGATCCGGGAGGATCCGGAGCTCTCCTTTTACGTAAAAACGCTGCTCGTCTTCGGTCTTCTCACGTCGGCGGTGCTGTACAAGAGCAGGATATACACGAGTGTCGCAGAAGCGCTCGGCGAGGGATTTTTTCACACGGCAAGCACGCTCTCGACCTGCGGTTTTTTCATAAGCGACCACGACACGTGGCCCGCGTCGGCGAGATTTCTCATGTTGCTGCTGATGTTCTGCGGCGGGTGTGCTCTGTCCTCCTCGGGGGGGATCACGTGCATCCGGCTTCAGATCGTGATAAGGCACGTTCGGGACGAGTTCTTCCGCAAGCTGAACCCCAGGGCCGTCCTGCCGACGCGGCTCGGAAAGGATGTGGTCGAATCCTGGGTCGTCTCCGGCTGTTTCGCCTTTTTTGCAGCCTACATGGGAATTTTCAGTCTCGGATTTCTGTTGGCCTGTCTTTTCGGACAGGACCTCGACACGGCCCTCTTCGGGGTGGCGGCGACGCTGGGAAACATCGGGCCAGGGTATGCAATGGTGGAATCGGCGCAGAGCTACGCCATGCAACCCGATTCGATCAAGCTCCTCTATATCGCCCTGATGCTCTGCGGCCGGCTCGAGATCTTTACGCTTCTCGTCGTGTTCACCCCCTCGTTCAGAAGAGTCTGACAGCTCCGGTTCGATTGTTCGATGCCGGCTTAACTGATATAATTTCATTGCTTTATCACGATAATCTATTCAAATATCCGAGGAGGTAATTGTCCATGAGCTCCAAAAGGTCCTTCTGCGTGTTTTTCTGTCTGCTCTGTCTGCTTGCATCCTCCGCGGCTTTTGCTGCGAGCGCGCCTCAAAAGTATGTCGTCGGCATCGATGGGGACTATCCGCCGTATAGCTTCATGGGGGCCGATGGGAAGCCGACCGGCTTCGACGTCGAGTCGATCCGGTGGATCGCCCAAAATGGAGGCTTCGAAGTGGAGATCAAGCCGGTCGCATGAGACGGGATCATCCCGGCTCTTTTGGCGAAAAAGA
>DAIPHL010000109.1:0-7500 GCA_036771375.1 Synergistaceae bacterium
GGTCGGCGCCCATACGGTCCGCCAATTGAAGGAACTCACGAAGCGCCTCTGTCGCCTCCGGACCGAAAGGGTGTTCCGCCGTCGCTTCTTCGCGACTGAAAACGCTCCGAATCTTCAGCAAGGACCAAAGACTCGATACAAGCTCGTCGAAATGTTCGTCGACCAGGTCATGTATTCCTGTAACCATCTTTTTCACCCGCCTTACGATCGCTTCGCCGCCACCGTCATCCCGTCTTGCGATTTTAAGAAGGCATTCATTCGGGACACCGGTCTGCCTTGGGCGTCATGGAAAGAGAGCTGCGCGACAAACGCGCAGCTCCGCCGAGGTTTTTAGTTGAAGTCCCTGCGTTCCTTGATACGAGCGGCCTTGCCGCTGAGCTTGCGAAGATAGTACAGTTTCGCGCGCTTGACCTTGCCGAGTCGTGTGACCTCGATCTTGTCGATGCTTGGACAGTGCAGAGGAAAGATCCTTTCCACACCGATGCCGCCGGACATCTTGCGAACGATGAAATTCTCCCGCAAACCTCCGTGCTGGCGTCCGATCACCACACCCTCAAACACCTGTATGCGTTCGCGGTTGCCTTCCTTTACCTTGACGTGCACCTTTACGGTGTCTCCGGCTCGAAAGGTGGGAATCGTCTCCTTTCGATACCGTTTTTCAACCAGTGCTATTCTCGGATCGATCATCATATATTACTCCTTTCGTAAATCGTTTGCTTATGGACCATCCGTCTTCAACGAAAACCGAAAAATCTGTCCAACACAACGGACGCCGCACTTCTGACCGACAGATGATTGTAAGTGCCCTCCCCTCCTGCGATCGGTGACATGATCGACGAGGAGCGCTCGAAAATCTCGTCGTGCAACCCCGAACCGGTTCCGAAGAGAAAGACGACCGGACGATCCAGTCCCAATAGCTCCCTCTTCAAACCCTTCCAATGCCGAGAGCCCTCTCGTTCCTTCGCCGTCGTCGCGATCGTATACGGCGGAGATTTCTCTTTTTTTTCCACCCACGCAAGCGCTTTGTCAAATTCCGCAAAAGTCTTGATCGTCCTCATGGCCGCGCTCCGGTCCGGATTGTACTCGGCTCCATACCCCGTCAACCAATGGGATGCAATGCGTTTTACCATCTCGCGTTGAGCTGCAAGCGGCGTAACGATCAGATACTTTTTTACGCCATACGTCCGACAGGCCCTTGCGATGTCATGCAGATCCATCCCGGTAATCGACGTCGTGCCTTTATTTCCGTTTCGGTCCAAGACGGGATGGTGCAGCTGAATTACATAAACACCCTTTTTGAGATAGGGCATGATCCCCGCTCCGGACAGAAGATCCGGCCGCCGTGCAAGGGTTCTTTCCACGGCGGTTTCCCTCCGAAAGGATTCGATGCGTCTTGCGTCTCCACTCAGCAAAACTTCCGGAACCTCGCAATCGCGATAATTTGCCGGCCTGGTATAGTGCGGATGGTCGAGCATCCCGGAATAAAACGAATCCTCCCTGACGGCCCGCTCCCTTCCAACAACTCCTTTTACCAGCCTCGATACGGCATCTACGATGGCAAGAGCGGGCAGCTCTCCTCCCGTCAGGACGAAATCGCCGAGAGAGACCTCCAGATCGACGTTCCGTTCGACAAAACGCTCGTCGACCCCTTCGTAATGACCGCACACGACAACCAGACGTTTCATCTTGGAGATCCCGTACAAATCCTCGATCAACTCCTGGTGGAGCGGGACGCCTTGTGGGCTGGGATACAGGACGTATCTTTCCTTCTTCGGCGCGATGGCGTCGAGCGCTTTTTCCAACGGTTCGGCCATCAACACCATACCGCCTCCGCCAAAACTGTAATCGTCGATCTGCCTGTAGCTGCCGGGTGCAAAATCACGAACATCGACAGCCGCCACCTTCAATTTTCCGGATTCGATCCCTCTGCCAAGGACGCTCGTGGACAAATATCCCTTCAAGAGATCGGGGAAAGCCGTAACGATAAAAATTTCGCTGCGGTTGGAATTCAATCCCACAACCCCTCCAAAAGGGAGATTTTCATCACACCCGCATCCACATCGATATCACGCACGACGCTCGCCACGGCCGGGATCATTTTCAGATCGCCGTCGGGAGTTCGGATCCGGTATACGTCGTTCCCGCCGGTCGGCATGACGTCCTCCACTTTTCCAAGGTGCCTGTCACCGTCCACGTCGAAGACGTCCATCCCGAGCAAAGAGTCTATCCAGTACTCCCCTTCTCCGAGCGTTACACGCTCCTCGCGGGAGACTGTAATGAACGCTCCGGCGAGGGCCTCGGCTCCGTCCCGATCTTCTATGCCGGCGACCGTCACGAGGAGCTGTTTTCTGCTTTCGTTGGAGGCGACTTTTTGCACCGCCAACTTAAGAGGCGGCTTGCCCGTCCTCTCCACGTAAAGCGTGTCCATCTCGAAAAACCGCGCCGGGTAATCGGTCAGCGGGTAAACCCTCAGAGCACCCTTGATCCCATGGGCCCCAAGAATCCTTCCGATTTGGACGCGTTCCGAATTCAGATCGCCGCTGTCGGGTTTCCTACGCGAGGTCGACATCCACTTTCTCGCCGGGTTTGACGGCGGCCGCCTTTGCCACGAGTCTGATTGCGTTTATGGTGGCCCCCCGTTTCCCGATTACACGCCCCACATCGTCTACGTCGGTGGAAATCGTGACCATCACCGCGCCGGAATCGCTGCGGTCGCTTGTAACCTCTACCGCATCGGGTTTATTGACCAGTTGTTTTACAATATCTCTGACGATACCATGATAATCCGGCATGGAAACCTCCGCGCTTCATTCACCCTTCGGCGTTTTGTTCTCCGTAAAACGATCCCAGACGCCGACCTTGCGAAGCAAGGCTCTCGCAGTGTCGGACGGAAGAGCTCCGTTTTTCAGCCAATGCATGGCCCGCTCCTCGTTCACCGTTACCTCGGCCGGGTCCGTCATCGGGTTATACGTCCCCAGCATTTCGATGAAGCGCCCATCTCTGGGAGAGCGTGAATCCGCCACCACCAAGCGGTAAAAAGGAGCCTTCTTCTTTCCATGACGTGCCAAACGAATACGAACTGCCATATGCAAAAAACACCTCCTGAATTTATCCGGGCGATGAGACCGCCCCTTGAAACAGACGTTCGTCTGCCGTTTACACCTATCCCTTGAACAAGTTCTTCATCATCCCGGGAAGCTTGAAATTTTTCGAGCCCAATTTCGTCATCTTTCCGAATGACTTCATCATGCCCTTCATCTGCTCGTACTGCGCAAGAACCTGATTGACCATCTGGACACTCGTTCCTGAACCCTCCGCGATACGTCTGCGCCGGCTCCCTTTGATGATTTCCGGAGATCGGCGCTCTTTTTTCGTCATCGACAGGATGATGGCCTCGGTGTGCTTGATCCTGGAAGGATCAATCTCCGCCCCTTTCAAGGCTTTCACTCCTCCCGGCAGGGGCAACATCTCCAGAACCTTGTCAAGCGGGCCCAGTTTTTTTATCTGTTGGATGTGAAGCAACATATCCTCCATGGTAAATCTGTTTTTCTTGAAGCTGTCGGCGATGCGGTCGACATCCGCCTCGGTCGTGGATCGTTCCAGCTTCTCCATGAGCCCCATCATGTCGCCCATGCCCATAATGCGCTGCGCCATTCGTTTGGAGTCGAAGATCTCCAGATCCTCGACCCGTTCCCCGACACCGGCAAGCTTTATGGGAACACCGGTCGTCGCTTTTATTGCAAGCGCCGGACCACCCCGGGCATCGCCGTCCATTTTGGAGAGAACGACTCCGGTGAGCCCCAGCTTTTCATGGAACCTGGACGAAACCTCGACGGCTTCCTGCCCCGTCATCGAGTCGACGACGAGAAGGATTTCAAACGGCGGCACATCGCGCTTCATGGCCTCCAACTCGGTCATCAGGTCGTCGTCGAGCTGCAGCCGTCCCGCCGTATCGAGCAAAATCAAGTCGCACAGACGATCCGAAGCGAACGCGATGGACTCCCTCGCGACCTTGCACGGATCCGATTCCCCCTTTGCGGGACCGTAAAAAGCGATTCCGGATTTTTCAGCCAGAACTTTCAGTTGGTCGATCGCGGCCGGACGCCGGAGGTCGCAGGCGACAAGCAGGGGCTTGTGCGATTTCGCCATGCGTTTTGCGATTTTGACAGCCGTCGTGGTCTTCCCCGATCCCTGCAAGCCGACCAGCATATAGATCGTGGGAGGTTTCGGTGAAATTCCCAGCGGCACGGGATCTTTCCCCATGATGTCGACGAGCTCTTCGTAGACGATCGTGGCGACCTGCTGCCCCGGAGTGATCGAGTTCAGGACATCGGCACCGGTGGCCCTCGTTTTGATCGCTTCCACAAGGTCCTTCACGACCCTGTAATTTACGTCGGCCTCCAGGAGCGCCCTGCGGACCTCGCGGAGCGCGACGCCGACGTCTTCGGCCGTGAGCTTTCCCTTGCCCTTCAGGGAGGAAAAAACAGCCTCAAACCGTTCTTTCAGTGCTTCAAACATCCGACACACCCTCCTCCGACGCGAGCAATCCCTCGACTCGTCGTACAAACACGTCGGGCAGTATGGCGCGATTCTCTCTGATTGCCTCGCTCAAGGCACGATATCGCTTTTCCAGCGCACGCACACCCAAATCCTTTTCAAGCGCATCCAGACAATCCCTCGTCCTTCTGAGGAGATCGTAGGCGCCTTGACGGGTCATACCGAGCACTTCCCCCACCTCGACCATGGAGAGATCGCCCTGCAGCAGAAGCTCACAGGATTTTCGCTGTTTTTCGGTGAGAAGAACCCCATAGACGTCGAAGAGCTCCCCCAGACGAATGCGCTGTTCCAACAAAAGCTCGTCCTTTGACTGAAACAACCCGATCACCTCGTAATGGGGGAATTGTAGCGCGGCAATACGCATACGTCAAGTAATTTACTTGACATCATCTCCCGCAACGATTCCCTCCCGGGCCGGCAGCGGGAAAGCTCAAATCACATCGAAAAGACGGGATTCACCCATCCGGCACGGAAGAGGCACCGGAATCCGCGGCATCATCCAAAAGTGCGACGTCGTTTTTTGCGTAACCCTCTTCCCTCGCGCCTGCACCACGAAAAAAGCGGCGATTCTTCATGGAACGAGGAAAAGTCTTGGCGGCGAGTCTTTACTTTTGTAACGCACACACGATTCAAATATTATCTTGAGGCTGAAGTCCATTTTTTCAACTCGGGGCTTCATCATCCCTATCCTCCCCCTGACGAAGGGATGAAAATTTCAGCTCAAAAGAAAGCAAAAACACAATATCCAATGATTTTATTTTATCATTCGCCCATGAAACCACCGTTCTCCTGTGAATATGTCGTATTTTGTGATAAATATATACTGATTCTAAAAGAGTCATAATTTGTCATATACATGTTGTGCATCGCGGAAGCGCTTTATAAAATGATCTTTTAGTACTATTGCTGTAAAGGTTTTTTCGTTTTATAATTGCAAAAACAATTTGAACGGACGGAAATCTTTTTTTGAGGTGATGTTGTGATATTTAAGTACAAAGTCCGGGTTGCCAACGGAGACATCCGAAACGGCATTCACGAGGCGGCGACCGAGGAGGCGGCGCTTCTGTGGATCAGGGAACAGGGTTGGTCTCCCATCAATGTCGAACCGGAGCGGGGTGTGGGGTCTCTCTTTGCTGCGTCGGACGACTCGAAAAAGTCGTTGATGTCCATGGAGTTGTGGCCACAAAAGGTCGGCCTGCTGGACAAAAATGTCGTCTTCAAGCAGATGGCGACGATGATCAACGCGGGCATCACCGTGGCGGCCACCCTGGAGCTGCTCTCGACCCAGACGGAGAACCGGACGTTGGCGAACGCGCTCTCCGGCATGAAGGAGACGGTGAGCGCCGGAGTGACCTTCACGGCCTCCATGGCGCGGTATCCCAAGGTCTTCACAACCCTCGAGATCGCCCTCGTCCACGCGGGCGAGCAGGGCGGCGTACTCGACGTCAGCATGAATCGGCTCGCGAAGTTCGTGGAGGCTCAGTACTCGCTTCAGCGAAAAGTGCGGTCGGCGATGACGTATCCCTTTGTGGTCGTCTTTTTCACTCTGTCTGCACTGGCGTTGCTCTCGCTTTTGATCGTTCCGCTCTTCCGAAAGGCCTTTGCGAACATCGGGATGGAGACGCTGCCGGCTCTGACGAACTTCGTGTTCTCGGTATCGGACGTGATGAAAGCCTATTGGTATCTCTTTCCCATTCCTTTTGTGGCACTCTGGCTCGTCCTGAGATACATGCGAAGGACCGAGGGAGGGCGACGTTTTCTCGACAGGCTGAGCCTGAAGATGCCGGTGAGCGGCGACATCGTCTACAAAATCATCATGGCCCGTTCGTTCAGGACGTTTGCGACCCTCGTCAAGGCCGGCGTCCCGATACTCGACGCCATTGAGATGTCCTCGGAGGTCGCCGACAATGTCGTCGTGAGGAAGGCGTTCGATATCATCCGAGAGCGGGCTCAGAACGGTGTCGCGCTCAGCGCGACGATCCGAAGCCAGAAGCTCTTTCCTCCCATGGTCGGGCATATGGTCGCGATCGGCGAGGAAACCGGGGAGATCGACGAGGTCCTGGAGAAGGTCGCGGACTGGTACGACATGGAGCTCGACGAAAAGATCAAGGCTCTCTCCTCGATCATCGAGCCGGTTTTGATCATCATCATCGGCGTTGCCGTGGGGTTGGTGGTCGCTTCCGTCTTCATTCCGCTCGTACAGTCGATGCAACAGTTCATGTAGCCGTACGTGGCGTTTCGATCGAAATCGATGGGGGTGGTTCGCGGGAAAGAAGTATCGTGAAATTTCGGCGCAGTGTGGTTTAAGAAATGTTTGGTTTGGACAAAACGATGCAACATAAAACAAGGAGGTCTTTTCAGATGACAAGAGTTTTGAAAGCGCGTAAGGGTGGATTTACACTGGTTGAGCTTCTGATCGTCATTATCATTATCGCGATCCTCGCGGGAATGCTGCTTCTGACCACGGGCGCGGCGACGGACCGGGCCGAGGCGACGAAGATCATCAACGACCTGCGCAACATGAAGTCCGCGACGCTCATGTGCTACGTGGACGAGAGGCTTTGGCCGATTGGCACCGAAAACACGCCCGGTGGTCTAAACGGACTTATCGCCAGCCTCAGCAAGTACATGGACCGCTCCTTCGACTTCAAGTACACCAAGGTTGAAGTCAAGGAGATCGGCGACGACGCGTTCGGCGGCTTCACCCTCGACGCCAGTGTGAAAGCGGGGACCAAAGCGAAGCTCAAAGACAGCGCCAAGGATGCCGGTCTTTACGACGATAACGGCGCTGTGTATGATGGCGGCAACACGGTCTACATGAGCATACGCTAATCCCGACGGGACTTCCGTTGTAAGTCCGGTCATCCGCGTCACCCCGCCCGAGATAGGAAGTGCACACGTCTGAACTCCAGTCCCGGTCGGCGAACTCGTATGCCGTATTCT
>DAIPHL010000110.1:0-7436 GCA_036771375.1 Synergistaceae bacterium
GGTCGGCGAACTTTCCGGCGGAGTCTTTCTGCGCGTGGGAGAGCGCCGTTACCCCGTCCGAGAAGAGAGGAACGGCGCCTCCCTCCGCGTTGACTTCAAAGCGGCCCCCCGCCGAGGTTATCTCCAGTGCGCCGAGTGCGTTCACCGCGGCCGCGAAGGGAGCGCCGGCGAGCGCGTTGATCTTTCCCGCGATCACGCCGAGGTTGTCGGCGGCGTTGACGTCTACGACGTATTTGTTTTTGCCCTGCGTCAGGGTCAGTTTCCCCTCGGTCAGCGCGGCGAACGGCATTCCCCCGTCGAAGGCGAGGCCGGAGAGTTTTTCGAGTCCCTCGTGTCGGTGGGACTTCGCGATCGCCCGCTCCGGCGCGAAGAGGGCGACGGCGCCTCCGTGTGCCTCCATGCGGAAGGAGTCTTCGGGGCGTCGCGAGACGATGTCGATCCATTCGGTGGTGTCCGCCTGGTTTGTCTTGTACGCGGCCCAAATCCTGCCGTCGGGGATGTTGTTCAGCTTCGCCGCGACGTCTTTCAGGGTCTCGCCGGCGGCGAGATCGACCGTGTAGACGGTGTTGTCGTCGAACCGAAGCTCGAACCGTCCCTGTCCCGTTACGGTGCGGCCGAGGGGACCGTAGGCCGCCCCTTTGATGCCCTCGGCGCGTGGGACGACGTCCGTTTCGGGCCAGCCCGTGAGGCGGACCGGTTCTCCGGTGTGGCTCTGTATCTTGAGGTACTGTACTCCCTTGTCGTAATCCTTGACGACCGAGGCGGTCAACAGCTTGCTGACGTCGCCCATCTCCTTGCTGTTGTTGATACGCTGCGCGATTTCGTCGAGAGTGTGTCCCTCGAGTTTCTCTCCCGGGTCGCGAAAACGGTTGTAATCGGTCGGATCATGCATCCCGTCCCGAATTTCATCCTCCCAGCGCTCCGGTATGCGGACCTTGACCGTCCTCCAGCCGACCTTGAACTCGAGAATCTCCCCGCGTCCCTTCCATTCGAAATCGAGAGGGACCTCGGAGCCTTTGAGGGAGTGTGTGACCTCGTCCTTCGGAAAAACGTCGCGTCCGGAGAGGGAGACGCGCCCGGTCTGGTTGCGTGAGAACTCCCAGAGCAGTTTGTGCTCGTTACCGCCATATACGACCTCTCCGCCCTCTCCGATGCCGAACGGGATGCGGCAGGTCTTGAGTCCGGAGAAGAGGTATTCCCCTCCGATGGTCGAGTTGGCGAATCCGCGCATCTGCTCCTTGAGCTGGGTCAATTCCTCCCCGATCGCGTGAAGATCGATTCCCTCCAGTCCTCCGTCGCCCCCGTATATCGCGAGTTCCCGGATACGTTGAAAGGTGTTGTCGATGTGGCCGAGGGCGTCGTCCGTGAATTTGAGCCACGAATTAGCGTCCTGTAGGTTGCTGCGGTACTGGCCGCCCTCGAAGATCATCGTCTCCAGACCCATGCCCTTCGTGACCGCGTTGGGGTTGTCCGAAGCCGCGTTGTATTTTCTCTGCGTGGACATCTGTTGCTGTACCTTCAGCAGATTCCCGAGGTTGCCGTGCATGTCGTTCAGCAGAAGTGCCTGCATCATGCTGTTTGTCACTCTGTAGGACATTGTCTTCACCCATCCTTCGTCTTACATTCCTACGCGGCCCATGCCGTTGATGACGCGGTCGAGCATTTCGTCGATGGCCGTCATGTAACGGGCGATCCCTCCGACGCCCTGCTGGAACTTGATGATGTCCAGCATCTCCTCGTCGGTGTTGACGCCCATGACCGAATCGCGCTGTTTTTGGATCTGTCCGGCCACGTTTTTCTGTGCTTCGAGCATGTAATTCGCTTCGTATCCCTTGGAACCGATGTCGGAGACGAATTTCAGGAAGTAATCGTTGAAATCGAGGCTGCCGGATTCGAAGACCTTGGTCGTCTTCAACTGTGCCATGCGGAGCGCCGCACTTCCGTCGCCGCAGCCTTTGCTGTGTCCCGTTCCGTCCCCGGAAGCGGAGGCGATCAGACTGATGTCTCTGTCGAGCGCGGTGTTCATCACGAAGTGTCTGGAGGCGCCGTATCTCGCGTTCACGTGGTTGTAGAAGGCCGTTCCGGTCGTGTCGATATTGTCCCCGATTCCGTGTCCGGAGTAGTGGACGGCGTTGGATTCGGTCACCATCTCGAAGACGATTTTGTCGAAGTAGTCCTCGAAGCCGAGCGCGAGATCGTCTCTGCTCTCGAGCGTCGAGAATATCTCTCCGTTCGTCAGGTGCGGCCTCACCGTGATGATCGTCGGTTCGTTGCCGGACAGGCTCCCTCTGTCGTCGTAGTAGCGGTTCAATCCGTTCAGGTTGAGTCGAATGCCGCGGCCGAATCGCGCGAGGACATCCGCCTTCGGATTGTCCCAGCGAACGAGTCCGCCGTGCCCGTCCGTCGTCTTGAAGACGCGGGCTTCGGCGAAGCGGTTGCTCTCCGAAAGATAGTGTCTTCCGTCGAAGATGAAATATGCGTCGTCGACGTAAGGAGCGCTTCTGTCGATGGTGCTGCCCGCTTTCGGGTTGGCGTTGATCTGCATGTAGGCTGTCGCGTTCGTCTTGCTGTCCGTAAAACCGAGCAGCTTTGCCACCGAGAAATCGCCGTTTGCCCCGCAGACGCTGCCGGGAAGGACGTTGATTCTGTTCGCTTCGCCCGAGACGTTGCTCGTCAGCGCGATGTAGAAGGAGCCGTTCGGTTCCCTGACGACGTTTGCGTGCAGCCACTCCTCCGGACGGGAGGGCGCCGTCTCCGGGGGGTTGGTGGGGTAGAGGGGAGGCGTGCCGAAAACGAGATCGCTCTGGTAGACCGCATTGATCTTATTGGCGATGGTCGTGAGCGTGTCGTCCTTCTTGACCGTGATCTCGACCGACGGATTTTTGTTCGCGATGCCGAGTTTCGCTGCGAGCGCACCTCTCACGTCGGTGATCGAGAGCAGGTGTCCGCGCATCCTTTCGTTGTTCGCGGCTTCTATGGAAAAACGCTCCGCGTCCTTTTCGTACTCCACGTAAAAGTTGGTGTATCTCGAGAGGGCGCTCTGGATGTCCGAGACGACGAGATCCACGCCGGCGCTTGTGCCGAGCAGGGTCTCTCCTCCGTCCGTCCGGATATCCCATCGATTTGTCGCATCGTTGTACTTTATGTTCACGTAGCTCTCGTAATCGCCTGCCGCGATCCGGAACTCGTACTCCCTGGGCTCCGTTCCGATCGGTTGCCCGATGACCTTGCCCCCCTCGAGGTCGAACGGTCGGCTCGATGCCCTGACCCCGACCGAGCCGACCTGCAGGGAAAAGGAGCCCTCAATGCCGAGTGCTTCGTCCTTGGCGTATATCGTGTCGAGTCGTTCGCCGCCGTCGAGCTTCCCCGGCGCTCCGCCGACCGTCCATGTCTTTCCGTTCGCGAGCCGTTCGACGAAGAGCTCGTGTATGCCGTTGCGGCTGCAACTCGCCGGGTCGGTCGCTCCTCGCTCGATGACGACGGACGCGACGGAGAGATCGCTGATGTGATCGTACAGGTTGTCCTCGATCTGCACGTCGAAATAGCTGTTGTTCCCGATCATCGGCACCAGCACCAGGTGGCGCGTATTTTTGATCTTGTTGCCGGAACAGTTGAATTGCGCTCCGCCCTGTATGAGCATCTTCCCGTTGATGTCGATCCGGTAGTCGCCGTCGGACTCGTCCAGCGATGGGCTGCCGACGGTCGCGCCGGTCAGTTTGCAGAGCCTCTCGGCCAGAAGATCGCGTTTGTCCAGGAGGTCGTTCGGGTTTCCGCCCTTGTTCCGCACCTCCGAGATGTCCCTGCAGAGCAGCGCGATGTCGTCTATCAAATCGTTCGCCTCTTTGACCATGTCGCGAATCCTGTCGTTCAGGTCGAAACGATAGTCGTCGTAGCGCTTGCGCATGTGGGTGAGGGAGGTGATCATTTTTTTCGTGCTCTCGATCAGCGTCTCCCGGGCGGATGCCTCCTGCGGATGTATATGCAGGTTTTGATGTTTGCTCCAGTAGTCGTCCAGAGCCGTTCGGAACGTGCTGCGATCGATCTCGCCCGAGTAAAACTCGAGATTTTTCAGGTTGTCGGCGCGGGTCTCCCAATAGCCGAGCGTGGGCAACTGCGCCCGGTACTGGGCGTCCAGGAAGAGGTTCCTTATTCGGGTGATCGAGTCGACGGAGACCCCTTGTCCAAGCGAGAGGAGTCCCTCTTTCACGGGAGCGTTGGCGTTTATGTTCACTCTCTGGCGAGCAAAGCCTTCCGTGCCCGCGTTTGCGATGTTGTGCCCGGCGGTCTCTATGCCCCTTCTGTAGTAGCTTAAAGCGGTGTTTCCGGATGACAGTCCGGCGAACAGATTTCCCACGATCGAACCTCCCGGCCTACAGGCCGACGCGTCCGACGCCGGTTATGATCTTGTCGATAACCTGCATGAGCGTCGCGATGTACTGTGAAGCCTTGTTGAAATTCTGGGTCATCTCCACGATGTTCAGCATTTCCTCGTTGGAGTTGACTCCCATTATGGATTTTCTCTGCACCTCCACCTGCTCGGCGATGTAGTTCTGCGTTTTGAGGGTCTCCTTCGCCCTCTCTCCGAACGCGCCGAGGTCGGCGATGAAATCCTTGTACAGATCGTTGAAATCGGCCGTCCCCTTCATGAAGAGCTTCGCCTGTTTGAGCCGGGCCATGGTCAGGGCGCCGGTCCCGTCGCCGCAGCCGACGCTGTGTCCTTTGCCGTCTCCTGTCGCCGCGGCGAAGCGGTTTGGGTCGAACAGAGCGTCCTTGTCCATCGCGAACTTTCCGAACGCCCCGTACTCCCCCTTGATCTCCTCGAAGAATGCGAGACCCGTGATGGTCTCGTACTCCTCGATGCCGTAGCTCGCGCGGTGAATCGCGTTGAACTCGCTCGCCAGCTTGTAGGTCATATCGTCGAAGGAGTCCGTCTGCGACAGCAGAACGTCGTCGCGGAGCTTTATGTGTGCGAAGATCTCCCCCCGGGTCAGCGGGTGGCGGACGAGAAGGGTCGTCTCTCCTCTTCCTTGCAGAAAGAGACGGATCCCTCGTGAAACCTCCTCGAGTTCTCTCGCGGAGGCGTTTCCCACCTCGACCACCCTGCGGGCGCTCTTGAATTCGTTGGTGGACGAGACGAACTCGCCGTCGTCGAACTGAATCCAGGCGTCGTCCACGTACACGTCTCCGTTCGGCGTGTCCCGATCGACGATCCTGTCGTTTTCGCGGTCGAGCTGAATGTAGCTCGTGGTGTCCGTGTGTACCGGCGTGGCGTCGTCCACGAGGCCGAGGCGACGGGCGATCGTCATGTCCTTCATCTCGCCTCCGCAGACCGAACCGGACAGGACGTTGATGCGGTGGCTCTCCCCGGCGAGGTTGCTGGTGAGGCAGAGAAACCAGTCTCCGTTCGCGTCTTTTTCGACGGAGGCGTGCAGCCACTGTTCCGGGGCGCTCGGCGCCGTGTCCGGCGGTATTGTGGAGTAGGAAAGAAGAGATCCCGTTGTCTCCTCCGTACCGCCGCTTTCCACCGTAGTCACCTTCATCCTGTCGAACATGTAAGCGTTGTTGATCTTGTTGGCGATCGTCTGCAAGGAGTCGTCCGTCGTGACGTCTATGCGGACGATCGGGTTCTCGTTTGCAAGACCGGCCGTACGCATGAGGTTGCCGCTCAGGTCGGTGATCGACAGCATGTGGCGGTCCGTCGACTCGACGACGAGGGCGTTGCCCTCCGTCGTCGTGGCGATGCCCTCCGTGGCGTAGTGGTCGTTCAGGAACTCTGCCAGGAAGGAGACCGGGAGCGCGTCGGCCACGGTGTTCGCGGTGTTGCCCAGGTTGTCGGATAGGTTCCATCGCCCCAGGGCGTCGTCCCATTCGATCTTGATCGTACTTTCGAAATCCCCCGCGGCGATTCGGAAAGAGTGGGACAGGGGTTCTTCCGGCCCGGGTTTTCCGAGGACGTTGCCCGCTCCCGGCGGTGTCTTGGAATAAACCTCGCTGTACGCTCGGATCCCTTTCGAGCCGACCTGCAGGGAGAAGGAGCCGTCGATGTTCAGTTTGACGTCTTTGTCCCTTATTCCGTCGATTCGGGCTCCACCCTCCGACTGTCCCTTTCCGTAGCCGACGGTCCAGTAGCGCCCGTCGGCGAGGCGCCTCACGTTCAGATTGTGCGTGCCGTCCATGGTACAGCTTCCGTTGACGCTGCGCATGTCGTCGGCCCGGCGTTCTATGATCGCCTGGGCGACTCTGGGGTCGCTCGAGATGTCGTAGAGGTTGTCCTCGATCTGGACCTCGTAGTGGTTTTCGTTTGCCGGGTTTTTGACGAGGACCAGATGTCTTGTCTGCGTGCCCTGTACGATTGATTTCCCATTGATGTGAATCTTGTAGTCTCCGTCGAGTTCGTCGACGCTCGTACCTGCCTCGGCTCCGGTCAGCTTGCACAGTTTGTCGACCAGAAGATCCCGTTGATCCAGGAGTTCGTTTGGCTCGCCTCCGGCCATGCGGACGGAGCGAATGCCTCTGGTGATCACCGCGATCTGGTCGATGTACGAGTTTGCGTCTTCGACCATGGCCTTTACGTCCAAATTGAGCTCCGTCCTGTACGCGGAATATCTTGCGTGCAGATTTTCCGTAAAGGAGGAGAGGTTGTCCGCGTCCAGGAGGAAGGCCTTGCGCACGGCGCCGTCGGAGGGGTTCTTCATCACTTCTTGCAGGGAGCCCCAGAAGGAGTCCAGGAGGTCATCCAGTCCCTTGTTGTTTTCGTTGACCATGAATTTTTCTACGCGCTCGACTCCGCCGAGCAAGGTGTTCCAGTAGGCCTGTTCGGTGGAAATTCTTCTCTTCTGTGCGTCCAGGAAGAGGTCGCGCATCCTCTTTATTTCGGTGATGCGAACGCCCGTCCCGAGCATGCCGATCCTGGAGGCGACGTGAAGGGCGGGGGTGGCCTCCGTTTTTGCGACCTGTCTGCTGTAGCCATCCTTGCCCATGTTTGTCGTGTTGATGCCGGAGAGCTCCATGTTCTTCTTGAAATACTCGATGGCTCTTCTCCCGGTCTCTATGCCGTGATACATGCTTACCATGATCAGCCCTCCCGAAGTCGAAAAGACGCGACGATGCCGAAACACCACGACGGTATCCTTGCATTAGTATCGACTGTGACGGCCGGAAACTTTTGGGTTTTTCGAAGAAAGGCGTGTTGCCCACTTTACGCCATGGGGGAGGACCCTTCGGGCGAGCTGCGGGGTGGAATCGATCGGACGTCCGGGTGAAAGCCGCAAAGCAAACCCGTGGGGCGTGTGAACCGGCGGGAGATGACGGGGCGAAGGCCATGCACGAGACGTGCGAAAAGTGATATACCCCCCCGGTTTTCGTCGCGGCCGGGGATGTCTTCGGACATCCCGAAAGGCAGGAGGGGCGGACCCGCGGGTCCGCCCCCGCCGACC
>DAIPHL010000111.1:0-7358 GCA_036771375.1 Synergistaceae bacterium
GGTCGGCGAGAGCTTCCCCGCCTATCTGGAACCCGTCGACCGCCTCCGGGAGGCGATCGACGCCATCGACGGACGCGACGCCCCGAAAGAGCTCGCAGGGGCCGAAATCGGCGCCTGGGTGCGGGCAAGGCGCATCGACGCCGTCCGGCGCATCCTGAATCGGCGGACGGATCGGTGACGGATCACGGATGAACACTCGTATCATACGTCCGGAAGCTTACAAGAGCGGCAGGGGCTGTGCGACGGGGTCGCACAGCCCCTTTTTCGGCAAGAGAGCGGAGGAAAAGAAACGAACGGACGTCACGAAGACTCTACGTGCCGGCGTTCGTAGAACTTCGCGAACTTCATGAAACGCATGTGCGCGACGCCCACGGCGTGTATGAACCCCCAAAAACCGTACAGAAAATACCGGTCCAATATGTACGACTTGAGAAAATTCAGCGTCATCGCGCCCACCATGCGCCAGGGAGAGTAGCGCTTGCCCTCGGCGATCGCGCGGTCGACCTGCCTGTCCGTCGCCAGGTTGCGCTTTGCGACCATGTCGTGAATCGACAGGTACGAGTGGTGATGCACGAAGCCGCTCAGGCGACCGACCGTCGCGTCGGGCCGTACCCTCACGACGTCGTCGAACCCGATGCGCCCGCTCATGCGGAAGGCGTCCCGGTCGTAAAGGCGAATCAGCCTGTAGTGGCGCACCCACGGGTTGGGACGCGTGCGTCCCGGGTACATCTCCCCGATCTTCAGAACATAGCCGTCCCGGTCGCCGTCCCTGCGCACCGACGCGATCTCCTCGCGCAGACGCGGCGAGAGCACCTCGTCGGCGTCGAGCCGCAACACCCACCGATGCGAGCAGCGCTCCTCCGCCCAGGCCACCTGATGCCCCACGGATTCCCAATCGTGATGGAGAAACCGGGCGCCGTACCGGCGCGCCACTTCCTCCGTCCCGTCCGTGCTGCCGGAGTCCACGACCACGATCTCGTCCACGAGATCCTTCGCCGACTCCAACACCAAAGGCAGGCGACGCTCCTCGTTCATCGCGATGACATACAGGGAGAGCTTCTCTATGTGCACTCCACCGCACCTCCTCCGCTTTCCGTTTTTTTCCGGACCCATTATATCCCGAAAGCGGACGATGCACGGCCATCCCCGGCGCCCGAGGGACGGAAGTCGCCTTTTGCGCTTGCCCTGCGCCCGCTTCGTGGGATATGATATCCGACGGATGCGTCCCAAAAAAAACGGAGGGGATCGAATGAACGTCATGCTTCTGGTTCCCGCCCTGGAGGAAGGCGGCGTCGAACGACACGTCGTCTCGCTCGCGTCGGGGCTCTCGAAAGACGGGCACGCCGTCTGGGTCGTCTCCTCCGGCGGCGCGATGGCAGAACGACTTCCGAAGGACGTCCGACACGTCACGATGCCCGTCCATCGAAAAAATCCGCTCGCGGGAATGCACTGCGCCCTCCGTATCGCCCGTCTCGCCCGCGCGCACGACATTCGAACGCTACACGCCCACTCGAGGGTTCCCGCCTGGATCTGCCTTCTGGCAAGATCGCTCTCGGGCGCCCGCTTCGTCTTCACCGCGCACGCGCGCTACTCGCTCAACCTCGGCCTCTGGCCGCTCTCACGTGCGGACGGGGTGATCTGCGTCTCCGGCGCGGTCAAAGAGCATCTCGCCGGGCGACTTCCCCGCTCGGCGCCCGTCGAGGTGATCTACAACGCCCTCACGGACGACGTCCTCCCCTGGAAGGGAGGAACCCCCTCCGGCGAGGGGGCAAGACGCCTGCTCTATCTGGGGCGGCTCGCTCCGAAGAAGGGACCGATGGTCCTGCTGGAGGCGCTCGCCCTGCTCCGTCGAGCCGGTGAAACCGGTTGGCGCCTGGACGTGGTGGGAGAGGGCCCCATGAGAGGCGAGCTCGAACGCCGCGCCGGAAAGACGGACCTGTCCGGCATGGTCCGCTTTCACGGGCACAGCGACGAAGGGGGAAAGTGGATGGCACGATGCGACCTGTTCTGTTTTCCCTCCCTCGACGAGGGGATGGGATTGGCCCTTCTGGAGGCGCTCGCCTCCGGCGTTCCGACGCTCGCGTCGAAGCTGCCGGCCGTCCAGGAGATCGTGAGCGGAACAGGCCTGCTGCCGCCCGGAGACGTACGGGCCTGGGCGGAGGCGATCGGGCGCTACCTGCGAAAAGACGCCGTCCCGAAACTGGCGCCATCCGTCACGCTGCCAAGCCCGAACGAGATGGCAAAGGCGGTCGAACGCTTCTACCGGAAGGCCTCGGACCGCCCGTCGAAGAGGAAACGCCCCGGAAATCCTCCACAATTTAGGTAATTTTGCCTTATCCTTGCGGCGCATCAACTGCTAGTTTGCTCTCTGATGCCGCGGACACCGCGCAAAAGCCTCGCACGGCGGCGGCAATCACGAGCTAAGGAGTATGAGAAAATGAACGACATCGTCAAACAACTCGGAAAGACATCGCGCACGGCCCTCCTCTCGCTCTGCCTGGCGGGCCTTCTCGCAGGAGTCGCGTCGGGCGCGACCGGAACGATCAAGACAAAGCCCACGACGACAAAACCCGCTTCGACGAAACCCGCGGCGGCGAAACCCGCTCCCACGAAGCCGGCGGCGAAACCCGCCCCGACGACGGCGGCAAGGCCCGCACAGAACAAAGACCCGCTGGAGACCTACACCTCCCTCATCGTGACCCCCGAATGGGTCAAGGCCAACCTCGGAAGGGTGGTCCTCGTGGACGCGAGGGCGGCGTCCCTCTACAAGGGACAGCAGGGGCACCTCCCCGGCGCGGTCAACGCCGAGTGGACCTACTTCGCCAACATGAACGGCAGCGCGGGCTCTCCCAAATGGGGAACGGTCCTCGCCGCCGACGCGCTGGCACGGCGCATCGGCGCCCTCGGCATCGACGGCAGGAAGGAGGTCGTCGTCTACGGAGACGGCGGCGACTGGGGCAACTCCGCCTGGGTCGTCTGGATCCTCCGCATGACCGGCTTCCGGAACGCCAGGTTCATGGACGGGGGCTTCACCGCCTACCGCGCGGCGGGCGGAAAGACGTCCAACCGAGCGCACGCGAACAAGGCCGTCGCCTACCCGTACAGAAGCATCGATCCGGGCTACATCGTCTCCACCGAATGGCTGAAGGAGAATTTGAACAAACCGGAGGTCCGCATCGTCGACGTGCGCTCCGCAAAGGAATACTCCGGCGAGATTCGCCCGTTCGGCGAACGGAGGCCCGGCCACATCCCGGGAGCCGTGAACTTCCCGATGGACAGAGTCTTCACCCCCGACTTCAAGATCCAGCCGGAGCAGGCCCTGCAAGAGCTCATCGCATCCGCCGGCTTCACCGACAAAAACCAGACGATCGTCCTGTACGACACGGCGGGCGTCCGCTCCGCCTTCATGACGATGATCTTCCGCCTCGCCGGCTTCAAAAACGCCCGCAACTACGACGCCTCCTATCACGCGTGGTGCGGAAACCCCGACCTGGAAATCCGGCAGGGATCGACGCCCTGATCCGGACGGCCCCACAGGACGAAGATCGCTCCGAAACCCCAAAGACCTCCGGGATTCCCCCGGAGGTCTTTTTCGTCTTTTTCGTCTCTTCCCGTCTCCGCCGCCATCGCCACGTCCGCGAAGCCGGCGCCGCAAAGAAAGGGATACTCGGCAGAAGAGAATACCCTCACGATTTGTCACTTTACCGTCACTTCTGCAACCTCCTCCCGTAAAGCACTGCTATACCAGCCGCAAGCAGAACCGGCATGAAACCGCCCATGCCCGCTTCGCACCCGCCGCCGTTGCCTTCGGACGTCTTTTCGGATGTTCCAGGCGTGACGTTGCGCATATCGACGAGTTTGATACCGCCGTCAGGTAGCGTCACGGACCTCTCCTCGTCGCTGCCCTTAACCTTGTAGAAGATACCAGTCACCGCAGCCGTCTCTATGCCGCGAACCGCACCGGTCAACTTGATCGGCCAGGCTTTTGTGCTCTGCCTTCCGCCGTTGACCAACTCACCCTCGATTTCGCCCTCAAAACCCGTCCCGATGGCGCGGACTTTTGTCGGTTCGTCGTCGAGGAAGAGGTTCGTGACGATGGAGATCCGCGTCAACCCGGTAGAGGGGTCGAATGCGCCCATACTGATGTTCCAATCGACCGGATTCATGGAGACCTGTCCAGCCGACTGTGTTTCAGGTATCACAGGCACCTGAGGCGTCGGAGGATTTACGCCACCCGGTATCGAAGGTTCGGTGCCGCCGCCCGGTGTCGAAGGTTCGGTGTTGCCGCCCGGTGTCGAAGGCACGCCGCCATTGTCGCCAGCGACAAATTCGAACGCTCCGATGTCCGGAAAGTCATCCCTTTGAAAACCCCTCTGGTCTTTCTTCGGCGCCCGACCTACGTCCGCACCTCCAATTGCCGGCGAACCCCTCAACAGGGCGACGGTATAGGGACTACCGCCATGACCTCCGTTGTCTTGGGGTTGCCCCTCGCTCAGATCAAGCATCAGTCTTGCGACATCTCCCGTGAGGTTATGGTCGCCGCTGGCGTTGCCGGTGTCATCGTCTCCGTTTCGCGCCTTGTTGCCAGCCACGATACTATTGTAAAGACCGGTACGGTCCGATTCCGAGTTATAGAGTCCGCCACCCTTCTCATCAGCGCTATTGGCTACGATGGTACAGTTGACGATATCCACGCTCCCTCCTTTTGCAAGAATGGCTCCGCCGCTCCCTGTCGTTTGGTTGCCGTAAAACGTGCTGTTCACGACCGAGAGATTCGCCCCAGCACCGTGAGCGAGAACCGCTCCACCACCGTTGGATAAACCGGACGCCCCCGTACTGTTGTTGTCGATAAAGGCACAGTTTTCGATCTCGAGATCGCCTTTGTAGAAGCCGATCGCGCCACCGCCGTACCATGCACTGGTCTTCATGTTGCGTAACGTCAAGTTCCGCAACGTCACGTCGTCGGCGCTTCTCTTAAAGCGCAGCGCCGTGTTGTCGACGCCTTTTCCGTCGATCGTATGACCTCTGCCGTCAATCAAAATCCTGACGCCCTGCTCATAGGTCGAGGAGGAAATGGCGTCAATATCCTTTGCCAGAGAGATTATCATAAGCTCATTCTCTCTGGCCGCCCTTATGGCAAGATCCAGTTGTAACCCACTATTGACGCTCACTTCGACGGGAAGCGTAATTTTGTAAGTTTCCCTCAAAACGGCGCTTTCCTTCTCGTTCCCAATGTAGGCGATCGCCATCAGCGTCAGATCTCTATTTATTTCGATCGGTGACGTGTACTGAAGGCTTCTCCTGTTGGGAGTGCTCCCATCGAGAGTATAAAAAATCGCCGCGCCTTCCGAGGCAGAAAGCGTCACCTTCTGTCGGTCATAATACCTGCCCCCTGGGGGAGCCGCGGTGGGTGTTTCGGTCAGAAACGTATACTTCAACTCACGAACCTCGCTGGAATTTCCATTCAGTATGGAGACGGCCTTGAGCATCGTCGTTCGGGAAAACGTGAGGGGAGTCGTGTACAAAAGGCTGTCCTTCCCGGGAGTGCTTCCGTCGGTGGTGTAACGAATTTCCGCACCGCTTGTCAGGCTCTCCAGTGTTACCGAAAGCTGCGAGTCGAAGTAATTACCGGCCGGAGGTGTTGCCTTCGGTTTCCTTACCACGCCCGAACCCGAGAACTCATACTCGTACGCACCGATGTCAGGAGCATCGTCCCTGTCGATCCCGCGTTGGTCTTTCATCGGTGAGACGGAGTCCGTCGCGTCAACGGCAAGGGATGCCGGCGAAAGCGCGAAGGTGTGTGGGCTGCCTCCACTGCTGCCGTTGTCTTTTGGTTCGCTATCCGCGAATTTCATATTTTCGACCGTGAGTCCGGCATGTGATGTTCCGGCTAGGGAAGTGTTCAACGATCCCAGCAGATTGTATCCGTCGTCGACGAAGTTGTAGAGATCGACTCCAGCATTCCCGGCATTCACCTTGCTTGCGACGATGATGCACTTCGATACTTTCGCCTTGCCGTTCATATCACGGTTGTAGACGCCTCCTGTATACGCTCCGGCCCTGTTATCGACAATGGTGCAGTTGGAGACCGTCGCCGCGCTCCCCTTAACAAATATGGCTCCTCCCGCGCCGCTCGTCGAATTGTTGTAAAACGTGCTGTTCACGACCGAGAGATTCGCCCCAGCGCTGTGAGCGAGAACCGCTCCTCCACCGTTGGACTTTCCGGACGCCCCCGTACTTACGTTACCGATGAAAGCACAATTTTCAACCTCGAGCGAACCCGTATAAATCCCGATCGCACCGCCCCCGTACCTCAGACTGCTGGACAGATTCTTCATGGTTGCGTTTTTAAGGGTGACACTTGCATTTCTCTTGAAACGCAACGCTGTCTTGCTCAAACCCTTACCGTCGATCGTATGCCCCTTGCCGTCGATCGTGACGTTGGTTCTGTCACGATACGTGGATGAAGACACCGCGTCGATATCTCGCGTCAATTCAATGATGCGGCCGGATGGAGCGTTCTTTATCGCCGCATCCAGCTCCTCGCCGCTGTTTACCTGGACTGTATCTGCAAAAGCCGATTTTGTCCCAAACGTAAAGATGAACGCAAATACAAATAAAATCAAGGATGCGCGAAACATCGTTGTTTGCTGCCCTGTTTTTTTGTGTAAAAACCGCATAAAACCACCCCTTACTCTCGATAATTTTGCATGGGAGATATTGATGTTTATATCATCTAATTTTATTTTTGCCAGCAAAAAACGCGATCCCCCCCTTTTTTTCCGTTTCGTTTAATTGTGTCGACTGCGCGTTCAGTCATGAGCGATTATCCGGAATGGCGTTTTCACTTCGTTTTTACGAAACGATCGTACCCCTCCGTCGCAACCTTTGAACCATCCTCCAGGATCCACACCGCCTCCGCGCCTTTTTTGCCGAGCAGCCCTTCCGCCTTCTCCCGCGGCATGATAAAAGCAGCGGTCGACAAAACGTCCGCAGTCGTCGATTGCGAGTGCACAACGGTGACGGAACGCACTTTTTCAGCGGGATAGAAAGTTTGCGGATCTATAATATGATGATAGCGCTTTTCGCCCGACACGTAGTAGCGCTGGTCGCTCCCGCTCGTGACGACCGCTCCCTCCGGGAGAACCAAAATATCCGTCAGAGTGGACGGGTCATCTACCGGAGCGTGAACACCGATATTCCAGGCACCGCGCCCATCAAGGGGAGGACCTATTATCGCAACGTTTCCCCCGGCGCTGATCAATCCAGACTTCAAGCCCGCATTCCGAAGACGCTCTACCGTTTTCTGTACAGCGTAGCCCTTGCCCACCGCGCCGACGTCGATTCTCATATCCCTA
>DAIPHL010000112.1:0-7337 GCA_036771375.1 Synergistaceae bacterium
GGTCGGCGGTTTCCGCGTAAGCGTTTTTTGCCCGTACCAGACGCCGGCTCCTTCGATCCCTACCGCGGCATATCGCCTCGTATCGGTCGCCGGATTCGGCCATGTCAAGCAGAAGTTTCCGTCTGCGCAGGGCCACCTCCGCGTAACGGCGGGCGATCCTTGAAAGCCCGGTTTTTCGTTCGAGGATCTCTCGGGAGCATTCCGAGATCTCGTCGTCGATTCCCGACAGGGCGCGTTCGACCGCTTTTGTTTCCGTGGCCATGCGTTCGGAGAGAACGAGGCGAGAGCGCAGCTTCTCCTCGGATACGGCAAGAGCGCTCTTCATGCGCTCCATCTCACGAATTGCCTTCACATCGATCTCCGGGGCGCTCTTGGGAAGCGCTCTCTCCAGCTCCTTGATCCTCCGGGCGAGCTCCGCGTATCTGGCTGCTCCCACCGAGAGTTCTTTTCGTATCCTGTCTCGCTCGTTCTTTGCCATTGCCCGCTCGCGTAGCGTTTCCTCCCGTCGTGCGTCGAGAAGGCTCCTGGATGCTGCCAACTCTCGTATGGCCGCCGACATCTCCTCTTTTTTCCTCGACGCGGATAGTTCCTCCGCCTCGAGACGGGTGAACTCCTCGGTCAATGACGCCACAGCGGCGTTTGTCGCGGCGACGTTTCTTTCCAGTCGGGCCAATGTCGATTTGATCTCGAGCGCTCTGAGCGGTTTTTTGTCTTTCCCGCCGGAAATGCTGCCCGAGGGCAGGAATACGTCTCCTTCCAGTGTCACGATGGGGTTTTTAAAGCCACTCCGGATCATGTCCTGTGCGACGAAATGGGATTCGACCAGAACGAGATCTCCCATAAGGTGCTCCAGCGAGGTTCTCCATCGCTCGACCGGGCTCAGTAGATCCATGGCCCAACCGATCACTCCGTCGTCGGGCATGTGACAGTTTCTGACGCGTCGCCTTGGAACGCTGCGCTCCCGGGGAAGAAAGGTCGCCCTCCCGATGGAGTTCTTCTTCAACTGTTCTATGCAGGTCTGGGCGTCCTCCATGGTATCGACCAATATCCAGAACTGTCTTCCACCCAGGAACGCCTCCACGGCGACCGCGAGCTCCATCGGACACGTGAATGCGTCGATGACGGCGGATGGTTCGACGGCAAAGGAAATGCGTCCCAAGTGCACGGCGGAGAGAATGTGTTGAACGGGACGGGGGTATACCTCCGCCTGTGCCTGTTCCTCCAGCTCCGAGAGTCTGGAGGACAGTTTTGACGCTTCTCGTCTGTTTCTCTGGAGCTCGGTGGATACCTCCTGCAGCTTCGCGTAGATGTTCCCGTGTTGAATGATTGCGTCTTCCCGTTCCTCCAGAAGCCTGGCGTGACGCCGCTCCAGTTCGTCGGATTCTTTTTTCAGAAGCTTCAAGGGGTCGTCCGCTCCCGGGTCGGGTTCCGCCCGCAGGGATTGCAACGTCGTACCGATCGATCTCATCCGGCCTTTGAGCGTCTCCATCTCTCCCTGGAGGCTTCCCCGCTCCGCGTTGTTCTTTTCCCGAACTTCTTTTGCCCGGTCGATCGCGTTTTGCATGGCCTCATATCGCTCGTTGATCTCTGCGAGCCGCGCCTTGCCAAGAGAGACCTCGTTCAGAGATGCCTTGCATTCCCGCTTTGCGACTTCACGTTCCTTGTGGAGATTGTCGAGCCGCAGAGAGATCTGCACCCTTTCCTCGAGGAGGGCGCTCTGCCTTCTTTTGTGCGAAACCAGGGACGTTCCGAAACCGTAAGCCGTTTTCGTGAGGTTGGCGAGGGTATTTTTCGCGTCGTCCAGTTCCCGAATTCCGTCTTTTCGCGAACCGGCGAGTTCGGAGAGCCGACCGTCGAAAAAGGCGAGGGAAGACTCCCACATGTTCTGCCACGAGGCCTTTTCTTTCGCACGGAGAAAAAGCGCGTCTCTACGGACAGCGATTTCCTCGACATGGCGCTCGCAGCGCTCTCGCCTCGTCCAATAGAAAAGCCGCCGATCTTCTTCCAGGTCATCCAGTATCTTTCTCGCCTCCGTCGCTTTTACGACCAGCGGGGCGATTTCCTCGCGTCGTGCGGCGAGCTCGGCGGAGAACGTTCTCAATCGTCCGTATTCTTCTTTTGCCTCCAAGAGCCTCTCCGATGCCTCGTTTCGCCTCTTTCTGTACACATCGATGCCGAAGAGGGATTCGAGAAGTCCCCTTCGAGCCGTCGGCCGTTGCTGGATGACCTCGGTCACATCTCCCTGACCGATGAACGCGAACCGATCTCCTCCAAGTTGCCAGATACGTTTCGTGTCGTCAAGCTCGGTCAGGGTTACCCTCTTGCCGTCGACCGTGATCTGTCCCCCTTCGTCCGTGACTTTTCTGCGGATGGTGCAGACCCTGGTTCCCTCGCGCATCTGTATGCATACCTCGGCTTCCTCCGCCGGCGCCTGCGACACGGAACCCTGGAAGAGGAGGTCTCCTTGTCTGATTACCCTGAGCTTCGATGTGTGCGTGTCTCCCAGAACCCACCGAAGCGCGTCCAGAAGATTGCTCTTTCCGCTGCCGTTTGGGCCGACGATGGCGGTCATCCCGGGCGACAGAGGCAGATCGTGGTTCCCTCCGAAGCTCTTGAAGCCCTTAAGCTGAAGTCGTGCTATGTACAATGACGTGTTCCTCGCGCTTTTCCATGACTTCGATCCGGTGGAGCACTCTGGTGAGGGTGCCTTGGAAGTCGATGCGATATTTGTCCCATGCCGACTCCGGTCCCTCGAGGAGGTAGAATCTTCGTTCGAACTCGTCCTCCCAGAGGGGGAGATACGTCTCGGCGACATAGCGAGCGATCACGGGGTGGAGCTCCACCAGAAATGCCTCCGAATGCGATCCCAGGACGGCCTTGCGAAGGAACCTCTTGACCTTCATTGCGACCGTCTCCTCTCTGTCCACCCACCCGAGTCCTCCACAGAAAGGGCAGCCCCGGCTGATGATAGATCTCATGTCAAGACGTGCGCGCTTGCGCGTGATCTCAACCAATCCGAGCTCGGTGACACCGTAGACCCGCGCTTTGCATCGATCCCCGCGGAAGAGTTCCTGTAGCTGATTTACCAGTTTATCCTTGTCGTGTTGGCTCTCCATATCGATGAAATCGATGACGACGATCCCTCCGATGGCACGGAGCCGCAACTGACGGGCAATCTCTTCGGCCGCTTCGAAATTGGTGTGATAGACCGTGTCCTGAAGATCTCTCGAACCGATGAACTTCCCGGTGTTGACGTCGATGACCGTCAACGCTTCCGTCTGATCGATCACAAGATACGCTCCGCTCGGCAACCATACCTTTCTGTCGTGCATTTCGTCTATGGCGCGTTCGACTCCGTAGACATCAAAGAGGGGCAGGTTGCCCCTGTAGAGAGAGACCTCCGGCCTCTCCTCTTCGCTGAAACGCTGAATAAACGCGACGATGTTTTCATATTCGTCCGAGGAATCGACGACGATCTCTCCGATGTCTCCAGTGAGCTCGTCGCGCAGAATCCGTTCGACCAGTCCGATGTCGCGATGAAGCAGACAGGGCGCGCTGTTCTTTCTGGCCTTTCGCTCGACCTCTTTCCAATTCTCCATCAATTCGACGACGTCTCTGGAAAGACTTTCCTCGTCGCAGCCCTCGGCTACGGTTCGAACGATCAGACCGTATCCTTCCGGCCTGATGTTTCGGGCAATGTGCCGAAGCCTTGAGCGTTCCTCGTCGTCTTCGATGCGTTTTGAAACGCCAACGTCTCCGCTTGCCGGGACGAGGACCAGATATCGCCCGGCGAGAGAAATCCGTGGAGAGACCCTTGCCCCCTTTCCTTTTCTCGCGGTTTTCAGGACTTGCACCACCATGTCCATCCCCGGCTTGACGGAGATGCCTCTCACGTCGTTCAGGTAAAGAAATCCGTTTCGGCCGTCGCCGAGGCTGAGAAAGGCGGCGTTCATACCGGGGAGCACGCTGTCGACCCTCGCCTTGTATATCTCTCCCGCCCGTTGGCGTTCAAGCATCCTTTCGATATACAGATTGTCGAGCCGTCCTCGTTCATCGAGTATGGCGATGCGCATTTCCTCCGGATCGATCACGTTTACGATCAGCTTCATTTCCTTGTTTCCACTGTTCATGACAAGGTGTCCTCCCACAACGGTGTCACCGCCATCTTTACGGGATCCCATTGCCCCACGGCAAGGCGGGCGATCGCAAGTTCGTCCCAACCGGAGACCACTTCGGATGCGACGAGCGATTTGACCATAAACGACGGGCCGCAACGCTCCAGATCGCAGGATGCGACATGAATTTCCTTTCCCGAGAGCGTGATCGACAGCAGTGCGTCTTGAGCCGAGAGCGATGTTCTCAGCACCGCGGCGATGTCGTCTGGATTCGCACTGCCGATCGACTCCAGCCGGTATGCGGCCGCGGAGCAGAGTTTGTTCAATGAGACGCCGTCAACACTTCGCGCGTCGAGGATATCGATGCCCTGTGGCAAAAAAGAACGCCACCTCTTGAACGAAGTGTCGTCCCAATCGAGGAACCAAAAATCCGCCGGTTCCTTCAAGCCGATCACTCCAACCGGAAGGGGCGGGCAGAGGGCAAGTCGAGGGTGCGGAGAAAACCCCTGTGTCTGTTCCGGTGAGAGCCCGGCTCTACGTGCAGCCCGCCCGAAGAGCATGGGAAGATCCGTATGCGAGATGAAACAGGCCAAGCCTTTTTTCGAAAAATGTATTCTAATGCGCATGGACGCATGCTCCTTCGTATCTCTGCCATCCACAGGACTGGCATGTTCCATGGCGGCAGTCGGGCGTCGGTTCTTCCCGAAAAGCCCGTTCTCGCTCCCGGGCCAGAAAGTGTTTCGTCACGCCCGTATCTATGATATCCCAAGGCAGTGTTTCGTCCAAGGTCCTGTTCCTCGTGGCCCAATCCTCCGGATCGATGTCCAGGTCTCGGAAGGTCTCCATCCAACGTTCAAAATCGAAACACTCCGTCCATCCGTCGAAACGTGCGCCTCTCCGCCACGCTTCTTCGATGGGTTCCGCCAGTTCGGTCCCGCCTCGGGCGAATACGCCTTCGAGGAACGTCTGTTCCGGTTCGTGGTACGATAGCGAAATCTTTCTGTTGCGGACGAGTCCTTTGATATACCTACCCCGCTCGCGAAGTTCCTCGTGATGGGTCTGTCCCTCCCATTGAAAAGGAGTGTGTGCCTTGGGCACGAAACCGGCGACGGATATCGAGACGTCTCCGCGCCGTTTGTATTTTCTCGCGTAGCCGAGCGCCCTGTCCGCGATATCGAGGATGCTCTTTAGGTCTTCCTCGGTTTCGGTCGGCAGTCCCATCATGAAGTATAGCTTGACTCTCTCCCAACCATGTCGAAAGGTCGCGTCCAGGGTGGCATCGATGTCGTCATCGTCTATGCCCTTGTTGATCACACGTCGCAATCTGGCGCTGCCGGCTTCGGGCGCAAAGGTCAGGCCGCCCCTTCGGAGTCCCTCCAATCGGGAGGCGAGCTCGACGGAAAATGCATCCATCCTGAGGCTTGGCAGGCTTAGCTTAATGTTGTTCGATCGCAACAGAGGAGAGAGCTCGTTCAAAAGTTCCTCGAGAGGCGTCCAATCGCAGGTTGCAAGTGATAGAAGGCCCAACTCCTCCCATCCGGTGTAACGCAACAGCTCCTTTACCTGGGACGCGATGGACGCGGCGCTTCGTTCGCGCAGGGGGCGGTCGATCATGCCCGCCTGACAGAAACGACAGCCTCTCGTGCATCCCTTGAAGACCTGGACGGCGACTCTGTCGTGTACGATGGCGCTGTTCGGTACGATCATGGTCCGGTGTACAAATGCCTCGTCCGGCTTTTCGACGATGTGTCTTTTTGCGGGCAAGGCGCTGACGCCGGGGACGTACATCCCCGGCAGGGATGCGATCTTTTGGAGTCGCTCCTCTCGATATCCGCCCTTCGTCTCGCGTATCAGGCAAAGCAACGCCGGCAAGATCGCCTCGCCGTCTCCGAGGCAGAACGCGTCGAAAAACGGTTCGAGCGGGGCGGGGGAAAGAGCTCCCGCGCCTCCTCCGATCACGAAAGGATCGTGCCGGTCTCTTTGCGAAGATCGCAGAGGGATCCTTCCGAGATCCAGTACGGTCAGAATGTTCGTGCTGCAGAGCTCGTACTGTAGGGTGATTCCGACCATGTCGAACTCTCTTAGAGGCCGAAAACTCTCCAACGAGCAGAGCGGGAAGTGGGATTTCCGCATCTGCAGTTCCATGTCGATCCAAGGGCAGTAGGCTCGTTCGACATCGGCGTAATCGAGGGTTTTTATCAGGGAGTAGAGCACCTGATAACCGAGATAGCTCATGCCGACCTCGTACGTATCGGGAAACGCGAGACAGACGCGTGCCAAGTTCATGGATGCATCTTTGACGGGCAGACTTCCCCACTCGCCCCCGGCGTATCGTCCGGGGCGCTTGACCCTCGTGAGAAGCGGCCAGAAGCTTTTTCTCATCTCTTCGAATGCCATGTGGTCATTGACTCCTCTAAAAAACGCCGCCGCCCAATGCGGAGGCGATTCCGTGTCCTAAAGGAACGCTTTTTTCTTATGATTCTACCGGCCGCAGAAGACGGTCTTTTACCTGGGAGATGGCGACACTCTGTACGAGAGCGAGACCCCATGCCTCCATCAAGAGAGAACTCCCTCCGTAGCTGAAAAGAGGGAGGGGTAAACCCGTAATCGGCGCCAGTCCCATGCTCATGGCGACGCTCTCCATGACTTGAAACCATATCCACGTCGAAACGCCCACACAGAGCAACTTTGCCCGGGTATCTTTGGTTCGAAACGCGGCCCGGAGCATCCGCCAGAAAAGGAGGGCGAAGAGCAAAATGACGACGAGTCCCCCGATGAAACCGAACTCTTCGGCAAAGACGCTGAAAATGAAGTCCGTATGGGGTTCGGGCAGAAAGTGCAATCGCCCCTGTGTCCCGTGAAGGAACCCCTTTCCCCAGAGGCCGCCCGAGCCCACCGCGATCCTGGATTGAATGACGTTGTAGCCCGCTCCCTGGGGGTCCACGTAGGGATCCAGAAAGACGACGAGCCGTAGTTTCTGGTACGTTTTCAACGTTTTCCAAAAGATCGGCAGGAAAAGGAGCCCGGTCCCGACCAGCGCTCCCAGATATTTCCCCGGAGTTCCTCCGACGACAAGTATCGCAAAGACGATGGAACCGTATACCAATGCGCTCCCCAGGTCCGGCTGTGCCAATATGAGCAGAACGCTGACCCCCGAAAGGACAAACGCGTAAAACAGTTTTTTCGGCGTATCTGGCGGATAGCGCGAACAGAACGCCGACC
>DAIPHL010000113.1:0-7303 GCA_036771375.1 Synergistaceae bacterium
GACTGCTCGACGGAATCGACCCCTCCGGATGGATCGCCGACAAGGGATACGTCGGCAAGGGAATGATCACCCCCCACAAGAAGCCCCCAACGGCGAACTGAGCGAGGCCGCGAAGGAGGCCAACAGGAGCATCAACCGGATCCGCCGGGCCGAAAGAGCGGACCATCGCCCACATCAAGTCCTGGAGAATCCACCCGCACCGACTACCGCCGCCCCTGCACACATTCGAGCAGACCATCACCGCCGCACTCTCACTCCACGCCTTCAAAACCACCCTCTGAATAAGCTTCCAGGCATCAACCGCCTCCTCGCGGGCGAACAACTCCCGGAGTCCGTTGCTGATGACCTCGCTGCGGTCGGCGTAAGCGCCCGAGGCAACCCGCTGCTCCAGCTGCTCCGCCAGATAACTCGGCAAAGTGATGCTCAGTTGCCTACTCACAAGATGCCTCCTCTCTCTCCCACAACAGGAAAAACTCTACACCGGCGTCCTGGAGAGAAACCGCTCTTTACGGCCGAGTCGACCCGTCGATGTACGAGGTCGGGCAGCGTATGTTGAAAACAGGCGTCATTTCCGCAAGGGACATGACGACGGAGGCGACCGTCACAAAATTCATGTGGGCTCTTGGCAAAACGGACAATCCGCATCGCATCGCAGAGATCCTCCACACGCCTTTCGCCGGTGAAATAGACGCGAAGTGATCTCGCCTGTTCGGTCACTTACGCGATACGTCGAGCTCCTCCCCTCCGTAAAACCCACCCCCAAAAAGTGGCAACCGACAACGGAGGAAAATCGAACATCGCTCCTCGTTATCCAGGTCAAAACTGTGGTACTATTAGCCGTACAAAGATAAAAGTCTGTGCTGTACAAACGCCTGGATGGACGAAAGAGAGGCATACATGAATGTTTAAATTTTTGTCAGGCCTGTTCAGTCGTGACATCGGAATAGACCTCGGCAGTGCGAACACCGTCGTTTACGTCAAGGGGAGGGGAATCGTCATAGACGAACCCTCCGTAATTGCGGTTCGTGGGATCGGACAGAAGGGGAGAAAAGAAGTCATCGCCTTTGGCAATCCCGCAAAAAAAATGGTGGGCAAGACGCCTCGCGGCATCGACACGGTCCGTCCCCTTCAACACGGAGTGATCGCGGACTTCGAGATGACGGAACAGATGATCGGGCACTATATCGATTTGGCGAACAAAGGGAGGAAACTGATGGCTCATCCCCGCGTCGCCATCTGCGTCCCCGCGTGCGTCACGGAAGTCGAGAAAAAGGCCGTCGTGGACGCCACCCTGGGTGCGGGGGCAAGGGAGGCTTTCGTGGTCGAGGAACCGCTTGCGGCCGCGCTCGGGACAGGGCTTTCCATCAACGAGCCTCGCGGCAACATGGTCGTCGACATAGGAGGAGGAACCAGCGAAGCTGCCGTTCTCTCCCTCGGTGGCGTGGTCATCAGCAGTTCTCTGCGCTCCGCGGGCGACGATATCGACAACGCTATCGTGGCGATGATGAGACAGAACTACACCCTCTCGATCGGCGACAGCACCGCCGAGGAGGTGAAACTGGAAATCGGCTCCGTGATCCCTCTGGATGACGAACTCGAAATGGAGGTCAAGGGACGCGATCTGAAACACGGTCTTCCGAAAGTCGTCAAGGTCACCTCGGCGGAGGTCCGGGATGCGATCGAGCCGATCGTCTGCGGAATAGAGGACATGCTGCGCAACGCGGTGGAACAGACTCCGCCCGAACTGGTAAAAGACATCGTGGACCAGGGACTGGTTCTCACCGGAGGGACATCTCTTTTGAGAGGACTCTGCACTCGCTTTTCGGACGCGATGAACGTTCCGGTTCACCTTGCCGAGCAACCTCTGTACTCCGTCGCCATGGGACTCGGTAAACTGTTGGAGACGGTCGATCGCGGCAACAAAATCGCGGTTACCGTCGCTCATTCCGTCCTGTAAACGGACGCAGCGGGACGAATGGCGGGACACAAACTCAATCCGATTTTTACAAACGTCCTGCTGGCCGTTTTTTGCACTCTTGTGATCATGTGGATATCGATCGGCTCTCCGCAGATGACCGGCAGGCTGGTCGATCTCGTGGGAAAAGTCCTCTATGTTCCGGAAATTCCGGCGCTCGAGCTGAGATCTCTCGTACAGGCCGCCGGAAACTGGGTTCTGGAGCGGAAAACCCTCCATGATCGCAACAACGATCTGGAACTGGAGAACCTCGCGCTGCGTACGACCATCCAGCAGATGTCCGTTCCGCAGCCCGAGTCCACCGCGACGTTGATCGGCGCAAAAGTCACCCTTCGTTATCCTGACGCGTGGTGGAAGGAAATTCGAGTCAACCGGGGCGCAAAGGACGGAGTGATCCTCGGGGCACCCGCTCTTTCCGAAGGGGTCATGATCGGCAGGGTTGTACGGGTCGGAGACGACTACGCCTGGATCGAACTGATCACATCCTCCTCTTTTCTTCTCGCCGCCGTGGTGGACGAAACGTGGGACCTCGGGGTGATCAACGGCGACGACAGAGGCAACATCTGGCTGCTCTACATGGCGACCGAGAAAAAGTTCAAACGGGGGATGACCGTTTCCACGGCTCTCGTGGGAGACTACCTTCCTCCGGGAATTCCCATCGGCAAGATATGGGGAGAGGGCGAGGTACGGGACGGCTTTCTGCCTCGACAGATCGTCTCCGGAGCTCATCTGACGCAGCTATACGGCATCCAGATCCTCTCCGGAAGGACAAGAGGGACCATAGAGGAAGGCAAATGATTGCAGCGACGATCGCTTGGCTTTCACAGGATATATTCCAGGTGGTGGCGATGGGTTTTATGCTCGCACCCGAATTTTTCCTGCTCATGCTTCTATACGGCCTCGTCTCCGGACCGCTCCTCCCCCATCGCGTCGCCGGCTGGGTTTGGTTCGCTTTTTTTGGAGGCGTGTTGTGGGATCTGCGCTGGGCGACGACACCCGGCATGAGTGCATTGATCAACATCGCCGCCGTGGCACTGGTCTATTGGGTGTGGAACAGGACGCCCGCAGGCGGCAGGGGGGCGCTTCTCTTCGCGGCTCTCGCCGGCTCCGCGATCTTCATGTCGGGGATGGCGCATTACTTCGCATGGTCCGTACCGAGCAGGGCCGCGATGCGGTTGTTTCTCATTCAGCAGTTGATCACCGTACCTTTTTTGATCGCCCTCGGCACCCTCTACGCGTACAAGGCGCGAAAGACAAATGTATAACAAGGGATTCGACCGCCTCGACGTAAACCAGAGGCTCCTTTACGTACGAAACATCCTGATTTTTTCTCTCTCCTTCCTGGTCGCGGGCCTCACATATTTTCAGCTGATCCGGGCCGACGAATATGTGGAACTCGCCTCGGGTAACAGGCTCCGCATGATCCGTCTGCTCCCCCCACGGGGAAACATCTACGACAAAAACGGCGTGCCGCTGGCGGTGAACGTCAGGACGTTCGACATCAAGGGCTATCCGGTGGATCTTTCAAAAAACGAGGACTTCGAAAGGCTCTCCGCGCTCTTCGCAAGACATGGAATACCGATGACATCGGACGATCTCAGGGAGAGAGTCGAAAAGCAGTATGTGGCTCCGTATCGTGCGATATCGGTCGCGACAAACCTGACCCTCGCCCAGGTATCGGACCTCGTGATGGATCCTGCGTTCTCTCAGACCCTCTTCCCCTCCGCAGTCTGGAGAAGGATATATCCCGGCGGCTCTCTGGTGGCACACATCATGGGATACGTGGGCGAGATCACGCGCGAGGAGCTGGAAGACCAAAGAGATCTATATTATCAGGGAGGTGACATCGTAGGCAAAAGCGGCATCGAGGCCATGTACGAAGAGGAATTGAGAGGCACGGTCGGAGATCAGGTCGTGGAGGTCGATTCAAGAGGAAGACGCCTTCGGGACGTGAACTACAACTCTCCACAAAAGGGCAACGACATCAATCTCACATTGGACCTGGCCGCGCAGAGAGAAGCCTCGCGACTGATGGAGGGGAAACGAGGCGCCCTGATCGCCATGGACGTACAGGACGGAGCCGTGGCAGCTTTTTTCTCCTCTCCGACCTACGATCCGAACCCTCTGATGTGGGGCATCTCCAAGAAGGAGTGGGGCTCCCTCCGGGACGACAAAGACCGCCCGCTCATGAACCGCGTCGTGGGAGGAGCGTATCCTCCCGGTTCGACGTTCAAGGTCGTCACCGCGGCCGCCATATTGATGGAACATGTCGCCGACGTTCATTCCACCGTCTCTTGCTCGGGAAGCTTCACCCTGGGACCTCAGACCTTCCGTTGCTGGAAGAGGAGCGGACATGGGACCGAGTCGATCGTAGGCGCCCTCCGAGATTCCTGCGACGTATATTTCTATCAGATGAGCGTCCGTCTCGGCATAAACAAACTGCTCAAGTGGAGCAAAGAGTTCGGAGTCGGACAGAAAACCGGCATTGACCTGCCGGGAGAGGCAAGAGGCAATCTCGCCGGGCAGGAGTGGAAACGAGCTCGCTTCAAGGAGAGCTGGTACCAGGGAGATACGGTCAACTACTCCATCGGACAGGGCTTCCTGCTGATGACACCGCTGCAACTCGCCAGAGTATACGCAGCCATCGCCAACGGCGGCAAATTGATCGTACCCCGCCTGAATGCAGGAAAAAGAGTGGAATGGACCGACGTAAAAATATCCAAGTCAAATCTCGCGACCATCGAACGCGGCATCAGAGCGGTGGTGAGCAGTGGGACCGGTCGGATCGCCGGGCATTACGGCGTCGAGATCGCGGGTAAGACAGGAACGGCACAGAACCCACACGGCGAAGACCACGCGTGGTTCGCGGGATACGCCCCCGTGAAAAACCCCAAATACGTGGCCGTCGCGCTGGTGGAAGGCGGCGGCGCGGGATCGTCCGTCGCAGGACCGTTGGTGGCACAAATGCTCGCATACCTTTTGGAACACGAAAGAAAAGAACGAAAAGATAAAAAAACGACATGAAGGGGGCGAACCCGTGATAAAACTGAAGGGTATGCCGAACTCCGTCTTACGATGTTTGATCCCCGAAAAGACGCCGGCAGAGGATTTGCCGCGCTCTTTCGAGGAGCTGATGGAGCAAGCCGGACAGGTTCTCACCGACGCGAGAGTCGTATTGGATTTCGGCGGACGTACCATGTCCGATGCGTTGGTCTTTTCGGTGCTTTCAAAACTCGTCTGGCCCTCTCATATGACGGTAATCGCGTGGATAACCTACCACGGCGAATCCCAGGATCTGCTGAAGAGAGCGGGTTTACCCGTCTCGGAACCGCCCTCTTCGAAGAGAGGGAACAACAGGATGACCCACTGTGATACACTCTTCCTCGACAGAACGCTACGCTCGGGACAGAGAGTCGACCACAAAGGAGACGTCATCGTGTCCGGACACGTCAACGACGGCGCGGAAATATGTGCGTCCGGCCATATCGTCGTGTTGGGAAGGTTGAACGGGCTCGTTCACGCAGGCTCGGGAGGAGACGAAAACGCATCGATCGTCGCAAGGTCGATGGAAGCGTTGCAGGTTCGCATCGGCGCTCGAATCGGTTCCCTCGATAAAAGCGCCTCATGGTGGGGTAAAAAAGTTATAATAAAGGTGGAGGAGGGTTCGGTTCTGATCGATTATTGGCCGGCACTCAAAAAAGAGAACAGGAACGAGGCTTCACAGCCGTCGTCCTCTTAAATTTCATTCGACTGGATTCACCTAGGGGGAGTGACAATGGCATCACGTGTTATCGTAGTGACCTCCGGCAAAGGAGGGGTCGGAAAGACGACCACCACAGCGAATTTGGCGACGGCACTCGCCGGCATGGGCAACCGAGTGGTTGCGATAGATGGAGACATCGGGCTGCGTAATCTCGACGTGATCATGGGGCTCGAAAATCGAATCGTGTACACGCTCATCGACGCTCTGGAGGGGCACTGTCGTCTGAACCAAACCCTGATTCGGGACAAGAGGGTGGAAAACCTGTACATGATCCCGACTGCACAATCCAAAACAAAGGACGCCGTCTCTTCCGAACAGATGATCGGAGTGTGCGACGAGTTGCGAGGGGATTTCGACTATATCCTGGTCGACAGCCCTGCGGGGATCGAGTCCGGCTTTCGGAACTCGGCGGCGGGCGCGGACGAGGCCCTGGTGGTCACGACGCCGGAAGTCTCCGCCGTGAGAGACGCCGACCGAATCATCGGACTGCTCGAATCCATGGACAAATCTCCCATCAGGTTGATCGTCAATCGAATCAGGCCGCAGATGATCAAAAAAGGAGACATGCTTGGGGTTTCCGACGTCTTGGATATACTCGCCATCGACCTCCTCGGCATGGTTCCCGACGACGAATCCGTCGTCACCAGCGCGAACAGGGGTGAACCGCTGACTTTATCCACGGATTCACCGGCTTCACAGGCTTTTAAAAACATCGCGGCCCGGATAACGGGACAGGACGTTCCGTTTTTAAATCTGGACTCCTCCGGTGAGACGGGATTCTTCGGAAGAATCAAAAGGGCGCTCGGCCTATAAGGAGGAATATCGATGGGATTTTTTTCCAACCTGTTCGGTTCGAATAAGTCGGGCAAGATTGCAAGAGACCGTCTTCAGGTCGTGCTTATGCACGATCGGAGCGACATCTCTCCCGAGATGATGGAGAACCTGAGGAAGGACATCATCGAAGTGATAAAGAATTACGTGGAGATCGACGAAAACAGGATAGAGCTCGACCTGGAGAAGGAAGACAGCTCGGTCGCCCTTGTAGCGAACATACCGGTCATGACGGTTCGCAGGTCCCGGAGGAACAAGAAACGCTAGAATGTCCTTGGAATCGTACAGTTGGAGCGAGGTGCACAACGGCCTCGATCGCATCATGCTCCTGGCCACCATCGTTCTTCTGCTGCTCGGCATCGTCTCGATCTACAGCGCGGGAACGAGCGTCAGAACATCGACCGCCCTGTACGCCTTAAAACAGGTGTTGTGGGGAGGCGTCAGCACCGCTCTGTACATTGCGACGCTCCGCATCGGATATCAACGTTTCCTGCGCTGGAGTTACTGGATATACGGTTTGTCGTTTGTCATGCTCGCCGCTCTTTTGGTCGGCGGGACGGTCTCTCGGGGCGCTCAAAGCTGGTTCCGGCTCGGCGCCTTCGGTTTCCAGCCGGCGGAGTTCGGAAAGGTGGCGCTGATTCTTCTTTTGTCCAAATTCTGTTCGCGCTATCCGCCAGATACGCCGAAAAAACTGTTTTACGCGTTCGTCCTTTCGGGGGTCAGCGTCGCCGACC
>DAIPHL010000114.1:0-7293 GCA_036771375.1 Synergistaceae bacterium
GGTCGGCGCGGACGCTCGGCGTCGTCCCGGTTTTGCCCGAGAACAAAAACAGCGCGGCGGGGCTGCTCAGGCAGGTGATGGGCTTTCTCGAAAGCGGCTACAGCGTCCTCATCTTTCCGGAGGGAGAGCGGACACCGGACGGGAAAATGCTCCCGCTCGAAGGAGGCGTCGCCCTGATCGCCCTGAAAACCGGCAGGCCGATCGTTCCGGTCTGGCTCGAGGGGACCTGGAGAGCCTTCCCTCCGCACTTGAGGTTTCCGCGTCCGTACCGGATCACCCTGACGTTCGGGAAGCCACTCCTCCCCGACGCGCTGCCGAAGGAACTCACGGAGCGTCAGAAACGAGACAGGCTCCTGGCCGATCTCAAGCACTCGCTCGAGACGATGAGAGACGCGGCCTGACGAAAGAAGACGAATCGAACGATCGGAGGAATCGCGCATGAACAGTCTGATAAGCGGCATCATCGAGCGCCGCAGCGTTCGAAAATTCAAACCCGGGAGGGTCTCCGAAGATCTGCTGGGGCTTCTGGTGAAAGCGGCGACCTTCGCCCCGTCCGCCATGAACACGCAGCTTTGGCACTTCACGGTCGTCGAAAACAGGGAGAGGATCGACCGCATCACGGAGGCGCTCCGGTCGGCGTCGACCCACGAAAGCGTCCCGGATTTTCTGTCGAAGATGGTCGCCAAACCGACGTACACGGTCAACTACGGAGCCCCGGTGTTGATCGTCGTCTCCGGCGACCGTTCCCGCTCGACGACGATCAACGACTGCACCCTCGCCGCCGGAAACATCATGCTCGCGGCCCACTCTCTGGGGCTCGGCTCCTGCTGGATCAATCAGCTCAACGTGGTCTGCGACGTCCCGGCCTTTCGGAGGGTATTGACCGAGCTCGGGGTCCCCGAGGAATATGCGGTCTACGCCAGCGTGTGCGTCGGCCACCCGGAAGGACCCCTCCCCGATCCGGCCGAACGCAGAACGGACGTGGTCAATTACGTACGGTAAACGCGGCGAAGTGATCTTGATTCGGAAAGAGAAGGCACGACGCCCACGGCTTCGAAAGGATACATTCGATGAAACGAAGACCGACTGGACCGGGATCCTTTCTGCAGAGACTCTGGGAGAGTTTCTCCTCCGACGAACTGAGGCGGTCGATGCACCACACCGTCGACAGAGCCCTCGTCAAGGCCGGCTGGTTACCGGAGATGATGGACGGTTCCTACAAGATCCTGCACCTGTCGGACACACCGGTCACGATCTACGGCTATCTCGCCCGATTGCTTCGGCGGGTCAGCCCGTCGGTTCTCGTTCATACCGGAGACCTCGCCGACGACATCAAGATCGGGCTGTATCCGGGTGAGCGGGAGCGCTATCGGAGCGCCGTCAGAAAGCTCTTCGACATCATTCAGGCCCCTCGCCGACGGATCATCCTTTCGCTCGGCAACCACGACAGGATGGACCTTCTGCCTCCGATTCCGAGGGAGTGCACCATCTGCGAAGATGTCATGGACTTCGACCTGTGGGGAGCCGGTTTCCGGATATCGCACTACATCGAACGGATCATGGACGGCCCGGCGGCCAGGTTCAACCTCTACGGGCACACCACCGAACCCGGCAGCCACGTCGACGACAAGGAGAGATACTTCCTGAACGGCATCGAACGCATACGGCTGATCGATCCGCATACCGGGGAGATCAAGTCCCTGTTGTATCCCAGATGTACCGACAACGCGCGGTGCATGAGGACGATGAGACGGCTGTGACCGCGTCGGTCTCTGACGCTCGTTTTTTACCGACAAGGAATTTACAATTTACATGGAAAATCGAAACTGCATGAAGGACGGTGAAGGAGCATGTTGTCCCTGGTTCGGACAGGACCAACCATCATTACCATCAGCGCCAAGGAATATCCCGGAGAACTGATCGATGCGATCGAAAGCATCGCCTCCTCGCGATTGACCTCCCCCCTGGAGTCGTACAACAACGTCGGCGAGGGAGATACCCTGATCTTCTTCTCCTCCGAATGCTCGGACGAGGTACAGACCTATCAGACGACGACACGCACCTCGACGATTCTGTGCGGCATCATCAACCGGAACCTGACGGACAAGATACACCGGATCCGGGTCACGCCCCCCAATATCGTCATGCGCCTGATCGGTGATTTCGACAGGGCCATAGACCAGATCGCCATCGACTTCAAGGCACGGGAGGCCATGCGCGAATATTTGATGCAGAATCTCGACGAACGCTCCGTCCTCCTCAACTTCACGTCGGAACCGCTCAACAAGGTCGTCACCGTAAAGGACTTCTACAAGCGCGCTCTTCTGATCGACAAGCCGTACGGGCAGCTGCTCACCTTCATCCGCGCGAAGGCCCAGGAGTACCTGAGCATCGCCATGGGCAGCCCGGACTGGAACGAGATGGCGATCACGATCTTCGACGCGATGGATCAGTTCAACCTCCACTACCAACGCCTGATCACGGTCTTGCAGGGGCTGGACATCGCGATCGTCACCGGGGAGAGCTGGGAACCGGAGTACACCATCGCGATGTTGAAGTCCGAGGTCTACCAGGTGCGCATCATCACCCCCCTCCCCCCGCAGGAGATCAAACGCATGGCGATGGCGCTGGAGTACGACGACGAAGGCAGACGCGTGGTCGACTTCGACGTGTACTACAAGAAAAAGAAGATCAGCTGGTCGAGCGAGAAAACCGCCGGAGGAATCTCCCGCCCGGATATCGGGGTCAAACACAGGAGGAGGCTTCTGTCCAAACTTCCGCCCGAAGCCAAGGCCGTCTTCCTCAAGATGGACGAACAGATCGACAAGAGCGGTCCGCGGAAGAGATAGCCGGACGAAAATTGCAAAAACACCGGGGCTGAATTATAATGCGTTTTTATGATTTATCCGTTTTGCCGTCGATGAACCGCGCGGACAACGGACCGATGGAGGCAAGGATCTCTCATGACGCAGAAAAAATCATCCGTCGCGGCGGGTGCCGGACGCCCCGACGTCGACGCCTACAGGCCACAGCTCAGCGACATACAGAGGGCAAAACAGAGAATCGGCAGCGTCGTCATACAGACGCCGCTCTCGGACAACGTCCCCCTCTCGGAGCGATACGAGGCCGACATCTGGCTGAAACGCGAGGATCTTCAGATCATTCGCTCCTATAAAATACGGGGTGCTTACAACAAGATATCGAACCTCTCCAAAGAAGAGCTCGACCGTGGCGTCGTCTGCGCCAGCGCCGGAAACCACGCACAGGGCGTGGCGTTTGCCTGCAGCAGGATCGGCATACGGGCCACCATCTTCATGCCGAAGCCGACGCCGAAGCAGAAGATCAAACAGGTGACCATGCTCGGGCGAGACAGCGTCGATATCATCCTGACCGGCGACACCTACGACGACTCCAGCAAGGAGGCGAAGGAGTTCTGCGCCTCGCGCAACGCCTGCTTCATCCATCCCTTCGACGACCCCATGATCATCGAAGGACAGGGGACCGTCGGGCTCGATATCCTGAACGATACGAAAAAACCGATCGACTACCTGTTGCTTCCGGTGGGGGGCGGAGGACTTGCGGCGGGCGTCTCGAGCGTCTTTCGCGCGATAAGCCCGGAGACCAAGATCATCGGCGTCGAAGCGGCCGGCGCTCCGTCGATGAAACGCTCCTTCGAGGCGGGACACATCGTCACCCTGGAGGAGATGGACACCTTCGCCGACGGCATCGCCGTTCGCACCCCGGGCGAGATCACCTTCCGCATCTGCAGGGAACAGCTGGACGACATCGTCGTCGTGCCCGAGGGCAGGATCTGCTCCACGATCCTGGAGCTGTACAACGAAAGCGCGATCGTCGTGGAACCCGCCGGCGCGGCCTCCATCGCCGCCCTCCCCTTTCTCGGGGATGCGATCAAGGGCAAAAGCGTCGTCTGTGTGGTCAGCGGCAGCAACAACGACATAACCCGCATGGAGGAGATCAAGGAGCGCTCCATGCTCTACGAAGGGCTCAAACACTATTTCATCGTCCGCTTCCCACAACGGGCCGGCGCGCTGCGCGAATTTCTGGAAAACGCCCTGGGCCCGAACGATGACATCACCCTCTTCCAGTACGCCAAGAAGAACGCCCGCGAAAAGGGACCGGCGGTCGTCGGCATCGAGGTACGCTCTCCCGAGGACTTCGAACCGCTTCTCGTCCGCATGAAAGAACGCAACATCGTCTACGAATACATCAACGACAAACCGGACCTGCTTCGGCTGATCATATGAGCCGGGCCCGCGGGATCTCCCCGCGCCCGACCCAGAGGACACGTCGCATTCCGGCCGTACGGGAGATGGCCGCAGGTCGGTGCTCGTACCGCGGAGATTTCTTCACGCCTCCGCGGCGATCTTTGCCGCCGCCTGGTAATCCGTCTTTCCGACGCCGATCTTCGGAAGAGAGGGCACGTGGAGTATCTTCTTGGGCAGAGCGAGTTCGGGCAGGCCCTTTGCGATCATCATCCGGCGCAGCTCTTCCCTGTCGGGGGACTCCCGTTCGGTCAGAAGCGCCACGATCTCTCCCCGGCTTTCGTCGGAGAGGCCGACTACGGCGTGGAGGGAATCGGGCCATATCTCCTGGACGACCTCCTCGATATGCGTCAGCGAGACCATCTCCCCGCCGATCTTGGCAAATCGTTTCGCCCGTCCCCGGATGAAGATGAAACCGTCGTCGTCCATCGTGACGATGTCTCCGGTGTCGTAACCGTCCGGGCCGGGTGATTGTACGCTCCCGTCCGCCCGGAGATACCCCTTCATGATGTTGGGTCCATCTACGATCAGTCTGCCGGCGCCCGTCACCCCCTCGATCGGCCCGAGGCGGCACGCCATGCCCGGGAGAAGTCTGCCCACCGAGCCGAAGCGATAGTGCCCCATCGTATTGACTCCGACGACGGGGGAGGCCTCGGTCACACCGTATCCCTCCAGAATTCGTATGCCGAACTTCTCGCTCCATAGTCTGGCGGTATTCTCCTTCAGCTTGTCGCCCCCGCAGACGACGTACCGCATCTCGGAGAAATCGAGCGGATCACCGCTTTTCGCGTAGTTGTACAAAAAAGCGTTCGTCCCGAGCAGCACCGTTCCCTTTGCGATCCGCGAATAGCGGGGGATTTTCTTGTAGTGCAGCGGCGTCGGATAAAAGGCGATCGTCATGCAGGCCGAAAAGGACATAAAAGCGCCGATGCAAAGCCCGAAGGAGTGGAACATCGGCATGATGTGCACCATGACGTCGCTCATGAAGAAGTCGAGCACCGTCCGGGCCTGCGCGATGTTGGCCTGGATGTTGAGGTGCGTCAGGGCGACCGCCTTCGGCGTTCCCTCCGAACCGGACGTGAAGAGCACCACGGCGATCTTCTCCGCCGCCCTCTTCGGCTCGGGAGTCCGGGCGGCGAGGCGGGAGGAGAGAAGACATCGGATCTTTTCGAGCGCCGAGAGGCTCCCGACGAGCTCTTCCAGATAGAGAATTTCAAGCCCCTCCCCTTGAAGCGATTCGACCAGCGAGGCAAACTTCCCCTCCTCGACGAAGCGGGCGGACGTCACGATCTTTCCGACCTTTGCGACCGCACAGGCCGCGACGATCAAGCGCGCTCCCATGGAATAGTTGATCATGCAGGGTTCCCTGCCGCCGTGCTGCGCCGCGAGGACGAGTGCAAGCGTCGCGGAGGTGTTGGGGAGCATGATCCCGACTCGTTCGCCTGGGTTCGATCTCTTTCGAAGAATCGACTCCATCACGAAAAGGCGGGTGAAAAAGCCGTTCAGATCGAGGGTCGTACCGTCCGGCTCGATCGCGAGGACGAAACGCCCTCCGAGAAGACGGCGCCGATTCACGAGGGTGTCGAAGAGAGGTTCCCGATCCCAGATCGTCTCCATCATGAAATCCTTCATGATTCCTTCCATGGCGAGCGTCGCAAGACGCCTTCGCTCCCGGAAGTCCTTCGCGTCGCTTTCGACCCTCCGGGCCCTCCCGGAGACGAGCGTCACCTGCGGCGCGAACAGACGGGGCAGGCGGCCGGCTGTGCGGGAAAAGCGGGAGTACTGCATCCCCATCGCTCTTGCAGGCACGACCAGGGCACCGCTTCTGTCGGCGGTCGTGACGACGGCCTCGCTCAGCTTGGCCAGGATCCCGTTCGTGGTGGGCTCCTCCTCGGGAAAGAGGATCACGAAGCGCCTTTTCTTCCAGAGTTCATCCAACTCCTTCAGCGCGAACGGATCCGACAGATCCATGACGACGTGCTCGACGCAGCCCTTGAAAAGCGCAAACCACCTCGTGGCCGCGAGCGCGGGGGAGACGACGAGAAGTGGTTCGCCAGGCACAAAGAGCGCAAAGAGCACCGGGTCCATGAAGGAAACGTGATGAGGACAGAGCATGACCTTTTCTCCGGTACCAAGTGCTTCCTCCAGACTGGCAAGGCGAAACTTCATCCTGTATATCAACTTCAAAGTGCCCTTCAAAAAACACTTCCACATCCGCATCACCTCATACTTTGCCGATTCGCGAAGTTTTCTGCATTCGATATAATGAGATAATAACATAGGGAAGTATGTACATGTGAAAAAAGTAAACTCTGTATTCGGAAAAATCGAAGCCTGTCTTCTCCTCTGCACACTCGCGCTCCTCGTGTCGAATCCATCGCAGAGCACGGCAGGCGTTCGACTGGACGGCAAAAAGCTCGAAGCACTCTCCGACGGAAAGAAGATCGACCTGGGGAAAAAAGCGAAGGGCAGGCCGCTCTATCTCGTCTTTTCGACACCGACCTGACCGTACTGCCGTGACGAGCTGGTTCTGCTCGAATCGATGAGGAAGACCTACTCCGTGAACAAGATCTCCATGATCACCGTGTTTCCTCCCGGCGCCCGCAGGGACGTCATACAAAAGATCCTCACGGAGCGATGGGGGATCAAGAGCATTCCCGGATATCTGGACGAGGACGCGAAGCTCTTCCAGGCCTACGAAATCCGGGGGGTTCCCTTCAGCGTGCTCTTCGACGCAAAGGGCGGGGAAATCGCGAGATTCGAGGGCATGCCCGGAAAGAACGCCATCGAAGCGGCCTTCCGAAAAGCGCTCGGAAAGTAGCCCGGAGACACGCTTTCTTCGAACCCTCAACGGGAGGGATTCGCGTGAAAACCCGGCCTCGCGGCGAAAGATCCGCTTTTTCTCCGGCAGAAGGAGACGCGAAGGCGAGGGATTCGGAGAGAGCCCGCGCGAAAAACACAAGGGGCGGACACGCGTGTCCGCCCCTTGTGTAAGAAATTCACGCCGACC
>DAIPHL010000115.1:0-7259 GCA_036771375.1 Synergistaceae bacterium
GGTCGGCGCGAACGCCTCCGAGGCGAACGGAACGCCCAGCTCTTTACAGGCCGACTCGAACGCGGAGTTCGCGAGGCCCATCAGGATGATATCCCTTCCGGCACTTTTCACCGCCGAGGCGATCGCATCCGCCAGCCGCCGGTCCATCGCCGCCTGGTTGTAGAGCGCCCCATGCGGCTTCACGTGCTGCAGGGTCAATCCACAGGAGCCACAGAAAACGGAAAGCGCCCCGATCTGGTACAGGCAATAATCGTAGATCTCCTCCGGAGAACAGACCATGTTCCGACGGCCGAAACCCAGCAGATCCGGGTACGAGACGTGGGCTCCCACCGCAACCCCGACGCCTGCACAGAGCCTGACCGTCCTGCGCATGATGGACGGATCCCCGGCGTGAAAACCGCAGGCCACGTTCGCGGACGACACGGTCGAGAGCAGGGCGACGTCGTCTCCCATGCTCCACGCTCCGAACCCCTCACCGAGGTCGCTGTTTATATCCACCATAAACACGCTCATTCAAAATCCCCCCTACCAGTAACGCCTGGACCGGTACGTCGCGCGCAGGGCGACCAGACGACGGAGATCGTCTTCGAAACGGGCGAGCTTCTCCGTCGCGGTCTCCCGTGCAACCCGGTCGAAGCGAATCGACTCGCCGGGAAGCTTACGGGCAAGCGCAGCCGTGGACCAGGCGCAGAGAACCGCAATCTTCGCGTACCCCCCGGTGGTCTGGCGATCGGCCATCATGACGATCGGGCGACCGTGCCCGGGAACCTGCACCGCGCCAAGCGCGATTCCGTCCGAGATGATATCCGCTCCCCTGGATCGCTCGATCTCCGGCCCCTCCAGCCGGTAGCCCATTCGATCCGCCTGGTTCGCCACCGTATAGGTCTCCGCGAAAAACGTGTCCATCCCCCTCTTCGTGAAGAAATCGGCCTGTGGACCCGGCATGGCGTACAGGAGACTTTCCTCCTCCCGGAACGGACGCAGGTCGTCGGGACAGGCGAAGCCGTCGGAGCGCGCCCAGAGAGGCTCCGGCAAGGCGCTCGCGAGGACGTCGCCGGGTTTGAGCGCCCGTCCGTCGTGCCCGCCGAGTTTCCCCCTGGTATAGGTCGAACGGCTTCCCATCACGAGCGGGACTTCGATACCTCCGCTTACGCAGAGGTACGAACGGCACCCCCGGCCGGAAAGGGCTCCGGCGATCGAGAGTGAGGAGCCGGGAGCGAGCGCATAGACCGTCCAGGGACTCGCCTCCCTTCCGTCGATCGTCATCGCGAAAGAGCCCCCGGCGAGCACGACACAGCACGCTCCGTTCGTGATCAGCTCGGGACCCATGACGGTGATCTCGAGCGCGGCGGCGTTTTCTTCGTTGCCAAGCATCGCGTTGCCCATCCGGAGAGAGAAGGGATCCATCGCCCCGGAGACCGGGACTCCGCGAAACTGATGCCCCCAGCGCCCGAGGTCCTGGATTGTCGTAAAGAAACCCGGTCTTTCGACGGAAAAGGACATCATTCGCCCCCCTCTTCATGAAAACGTTCCGGCACGTAGCGATGCGCGGCGACCTCCGACGCGATCTGCTCGAATTCGTTCGCCGAGATCGGGCGGAAACGCAGCCAATCGCCCGCTTCGAGCAGCGTCGGGGTTTCTTCGTCGTCCGGGTTGAAAAGCCGCAGCGGAGTGCGGCCGATGAGCCGCCAGCCTCCGGGGCTGTCTATGCTGTACACGCCCGTCTGTTTGTCGGCGATTCCGACGCTGCCCGCCGGAATGAGGATCCTCGGCGAGGCGAGACGGGGCGTGGCGAGGGATTCGTCGAGTCCTCCCAGGTAGCCGAATCCCGGCGTAAATCCGATCATGAAACAATAATAATCGTTCGCGGTGTGCCTGCGAACGATCTCGTCCTCGTCGAAACCCGTGTGCTCCGAAACGTTCTTCATATCCGGGCCGTACTCCCCTCCATACGCGACCGGCATCACAAGCACACGCCGGGAAGGCGCCTTCGCGTCCTTCATGGAGTCGAGCCCGTGGACGATCGTCTCTTCGAGCTTTTTCCCGGAGATCGACAGAGGATCGTAGTAAACGGAAAGGGAGCGAAAGGTGGGCACATACTCCCGCACACCCCTCACGTTTTTTCCCTCAAGAAACCTCCTCAGGCTCTGGAGCTTCATGTTGGCCGCCCGTTCGATGCCGTCGGAGAACTCGACGACGAGACATCCCTCTCCCGCTTCAAGGAACCTAGGTTCATCGTACACACCGACACCCCCCACGCGCAAAGCGGACCTCTTTTCGTCCTCCCCGGCCGAAAGATCCTCGGCCGCCGCCCCCATTATCGCCACATTCAGCGTATTTGTACAGCGCAAGGGCGGCGAAAAGAGAGAAATACGCCTCCTTTCACCGCCCTTGCACGGCCTTCCTTACGTCTTACGTGGACAGATCGGGGTTCAGACCCTCATCGTCAGATCTTGAAGTACCCCCCGATGCGTTCCCATATCCAAGAACCAGCTGCGGCAACTGCCACAATCGGAAGCAAGAGGAGTCAAGGCGGACATCCGCCGGGTCTTTTTTCCCCTATCATTCGGAACTCAGCTCCTTCGAAATTCGATGGCACGGACGTTCAGATACAGTACAATCATCCATCCATTGAAATAATTTCAAAGGGCATAAGTACCGATCGGGGAGAACGTAATTTACCCGACTCTCCTTCGCATCACGAGGAGCGCGAGGACGGCGAGCGCCGAGACGCCGGCCCCCGAAGCGCATCCCCCGCCGCTCTCCTTCGCGTTCTTCGGCGGCGTGCATCTCATCGGCATCAGTTGGACGTGCTCCCGGAAGCCGTTGCTGGTGTACTCGAGCCGGAACGTGTACGACCCGTTCGAGTAAGGCGACATGCGCATCACCACCATCAAGGGATAGGTCTCGCTCGAGGTCAGGTAGTAACCCTCGGTCGAGAAGGTCGGGCTTGCCTCTCTTGTAACGCCCGCGCTTTGGCGAAAATGGATCGGCGGCTCCCCGTCCATCCTGTTGACGAGCTTGAAGAGATCGCTTCCCGGCTCCTGGAGATACACGCGAAGGTCGGAAAGCATCACCGGCGCGGTGAAGACGACGTAATACCACCTGCGGTAGTTGAAGTTGGTGTAGGTCCCGAAGTCGCCGTATTCATGGAACTTGAACGTCTTGACCGTCTCACCCTGCTCGTAGTCCAGCTTCTCGTCCGCGATCATGATCCTCGAGTGGAACATATCCACCTTCCCGGGCGAGACGTCGATCCGGAACGTCGTCTCTATGTTCCCCCAGTCTCCCGACACGACCAGCGCGAACGTCTTTTCGCCGGGGATGATCGGCGTTCCCTCGACGTTGATGGCCCGTTCGCCCGGCAGGGGTTTGATGACGAGTCCGTTCCACTTGACGGGATCGGCCGGGGTGGTCCCGTCTGAAATGCTCATCTCGGATATGGAAAGATCTTCCGGGGTCGTCACGACCCGGAGCTTCTCGGAAAAGGGCATTTTCTGCACGGGGCGCGCGACGGGCGGTCTCACATCGACGCTGACGTCGATCTTTTCGAAGTTGATCTGCACGAACGCTTCCGCGAGGTTCGTGTCGTCGGATTTCGCCGTCAACGTCAGCATGAGCGAACCTTCGGCGGGAGGACCCGATATGGAAAAGCTCTTGCCGGATATATCGGCGTTGAACGAGAGGGAGTCCTTCCCATTCAGCTGCCAGCCGTTCGAAAGAAAGAGGTCATACGCGTTCGAGCCGAATCCGGTGGTCGAAACCCCGCCGATCGTCGTCGAGACCGACGCGGGTGCACCATCCTTCGGAAGGACGTAATACGTGATGTCCCTCGAAACGGAGGACTTTCCCTCTATGGTCAGCCCCACCGCGGCAAACGCGGGCGAAGCCGCCATCACGAAAAGCAAAGAGAGCGCGAACAACGCCGAAATACCTTTTTTCATCTCCACATTCCTCCCGGTTTCCCGTAATCGTTACGACAATTATATCGCCGCTCGGCGGACAAGACAAGAAAAAACTTCCCCTGCCTCTTTTGAGCCTTTGCGACGCGTGTTTCCTTCCGCCAAGACGATTTTCGGTCCAATTCAAAAGCATTTTAACCCTTTCCATACTGACGGTTATCTCTTATACTTATCGAAATCGTTTTTACGAAACCGAAGAGGTGATCGGGAAGCCGGTAAAAGCCGGCGCGGTTCCCGCCACTGTAAGCCGGACGAACCGACGAACGCCACCGGAGCGGCCCGTTCCGGGAAGGCGTCGGGGAGGAGGAGGGCGAGCCAGGAGACCGGCCTCGCGGTCCGAGAAATGCAGTGTTTCGGCATCCCCGCGGGACTACGGGACATGCGACACAAGACAAGCCGAACAAGAGATGGGGCGTTCTGTCGTATGGACTTTTCGAAAAACCGAACTCGGGGAAGCCGGCTTCCACGACTTCGGTTTTTCGATTGTCTCACCATCTTGAACGGAGGTAGTGACTTTGATACGGACGATACGCAAGCGCGACGGAAGGCAGGTTGGCTACGACAGGACGAAGATCGCGACCGCGATCGGAAAGGCTTTTTCCGCGACGGGTGAGACGAACGAGGTGATCGGCGGCAGAACGGCGTCCGAACGGGTGGCCGAAGTCGTGGAGGAGCGTCTCGAAACGACGGGACTGATATCCCCCTCGGTGGAGCAGATACAGGACGTGGTGGAATCCGCCCTCATCGACTGCGGCTACATCAAAACGGCCCGCGCCTACATCCTCTACCGCGCCGAGCGGAACCGCGTACGCGAGATGAAGACGGGCCTCATGAAGACCTACGAGGAGATCGCCTTCAAGAACGCGTTCGAGTGCGACATCAAACGGGAAAACGCCAACATCGACGCGGACACGCCGATGGGGGCCATGCTGAAATATGGTTCCGAGGGCGCAAAGAAGTTTTACGAGATGTTCGTCATCGACCCTCGCTACGTCGCGGCGCACAAATCGGGCGACATCCACATTCACGACCTGGATTTCTACACCTTGACGACCACCTGCTGTCAGATCGACCTGATCAAGCTCTTCGAAGGCGGATTTTCCACGGGGCACGGCGTCCTGCGGGAACCCAACGACATCGCTTCGTACTCCGCCCTGGCCTGTATCGCCATCCAGAGCAACCAGAACGACCAGCACGGCGGGCAGAGCATCGTCAACTTCGACTACGGTATGGCCCCCGGCGTCGCGAAGACCTTCGCGAAAAAATACCGGGAGTTTCTCTCCATCGCGTTCTCATTGCTCTGCGACGAGGCGGACGCGGAGGAAAAACTGTCCGAGGCGGCGTCCTCCCTGAAGAAAAAAGGGATCGTTCCGAAACTCGACAACGAAAAATACCTCTTCGAGGAGAGGGAGCTCCTTCTGGGGGCCGGTTTCTCCGAGGAGCTCGTCTCCCGCGCCCAGGCTTTCGCGGACGAACGGGCACAGGCCGCGACACAGCGTGCGACCTACCAGGCCATGGAAGCGCTGATCCACAACCTGAACACCATGCACTCCCGCGCCGGGGCCCAGACGCCCTTCTCCTCGATCAACTACGGCATGGACACCTCTTTGGAGGGAAGACTGGTCATGAAATCGGTGATGCTGGCGACCGAGGCCGGCCTGGGAGGAGGGGAGACACCGATCTTCCCGATACAGATCTTCCGGGTCAAGGACGGCGTCAACTTCAACCCCGGCGAGCCGAATTACGACCTCTTCCAACTCGCCTGCCGCGTCTCCTCGAAAAGACTCTTCCCCAACTTCTCCTTCCTCGACGCGCCTTTCAACGCGCAGTACTACGTACCGGGCAGACCGGAGACGGAGATCGCGTACATGGGCTGTCGTACCCGCGTCATCGGCAACGTACACGACAGGGAGCACGAAATCTCCCCCGGACGCGGAAATCTGAGCTTCACCACGATCAACCTCCCCCGAATCGCGATCAAGTCCCGCGGAAACGTCGCGTCGTTCTTCGCGGAGCTGGAGGGAAAGATGGATCTCGTCATCGGACAGCTCATGGAGCGCTTCCGGATACAGTGCAAGAGGAAGGTGCGCAACTTTCCGTTTCTCATGGGGCAGGGCATCTGGATCGACAGCGACAAGCTCGGCTGGGACGACGAAGTGGGCGAGGTCCTAAGACACGGCAGCCTATCGGTCGGATTCATCGGCCTGGCGGAGACCTTGAAGGCGCTCGTCGGCGCACACCACGGGGAGAGCGAGGCCTCTCAGTCGCTCGGCATCGACATCGTCCGCTTCATGCGCGAGCGGCTCGACCGCGAGGCCCGTGAGACCGGGCTCAACTTCACGCTGCTCGCGACCCCGGCCGAAGGCCTCTCCGGGCGCTTCGTGAAAATGGACGAACGCGAATTCGGCACGTTGGAGGGGATCACCGACAGGGAGTACTACACCAACAGCTTCCACGTGCCCGTCTACCATCCGATCACGGCGGCCCGCAAGATCTCGCTCGAGGCTCCGTATCACGCCCTGACGAACGCAGGGCACATCACGTACGTCGAGCTGGACGGAGACGCGTCCAAGAACCTCCAGGCCTTCGAAAAGATCGTTCGTTTCATGGCGCAGTCGGGCGTGGGATACGGTTCGATCAACCATCCGGTCGATCGCGATCCCGTCTGCGGCTACAACGGCATCATCGGCGACAGCTGCCCGAAATGTGGACGCACGGAAGGAGACGGTAAGCGGAACTTCGAGAGAATCCGGCGTATTACGGGATACCTCGTCGGCACCGTGGAGCGCTTCAACAACGCAAAACGTGCCGAGGAGCGGGACCGCGAAAAACACGGCATCTCTTGACGAAGCCCCGACCTTTTCGATGCGACTGCACGCCATCGTCGAGGAGAGCATCGTGGACGGTCCGGGACTTCGCTTCGTCGTCTTCACCCAGGGCTGTCCCCACAACTGTCCCGGCTGTCACAACCCACAGACGCACGACCCGGACGGAGGATACGAGATCTCGTCGGAGGAGCTGATCGCGAAGTTCGAAAGACTCTCCGCCCAAAATCCCCTTCTCGACGGAGTCACCCTCTCCGGGGGCGAGCCCCTGCTTCACGCCCGCGAGCTTCTGCCGTTCGCGAAGGCCGTCCGCGGCATGGGATTCGACATCTGGCTGTATTCGGGGTACACTCTCGAGGAGATCGTCCTGCGGGGAAACGAGGACGAGATGGCGCTGCTCGAGAATGTCGCCACGCTGGTGGACGGAAGGTTCGAACGAAAGAGAAAAACGCTCGACCTCCCCTTCGCCGAC
>DAIPHL010000116.1:0-7247 GCA_036771375.1 Synergistaceae bacterium
GGTCGGCGCATATCGATGGAACTCATGTGCGATTTTACCCCGACCCCGAGATCGGTCAGCATCGTGACCAGTTCGGGGCTGCTCTTTCCTAAAAGTTTTGCAAGCTCGTATACTCTTATCTTACTCATCTAGGCAACGCCCCCCTGCTTAAAAAGTTCGATCAATTTTTTTGCAAATCCACCCTCTGCATCGAGGGCTGCAATCTGTGCACCTCCGACGCCCAACGCGCCGCCGAGCTCCTCCCGCGTCACCCCGTTCAGCGTGAAGCAGACGCTCCCGCTTCCGCGGGCAGCCGCCTTTCGCATGACCGCCTTCGAACAGTCGCTCGAAACGACGATCACGAGCGTCCCGCGATGGGCTCCCAGGACTCTGTCCTGCCCCACCAGGACCTGGCCGGCCCTTCTGGCAAGGCCGAGAAGGGACAGCACGTTCTCCCGATTCCTTTCATTCGTCGAACCAATCGTCTTGTTCAACGCAAATTTCCTCCAGCTGCCTGTATAAAGCCTGGGGAATCGGCATTTTGAGAGCCCGTGAAAGGGCGTTTTTTTTCATCGCCTGCCGGAGACACTCCGCTCTTCCGCAGAGATAGGCGCCCCGTCCGGGGGCCTTGCCGGTGGGATCGAAGTGCGGTGTTCCGTCGGGAGAACGGACCACCCGAACAAGCGCTCTTTTGGGCTGTTCCGTTCCGCAGCCGATACATCGCCTGGGACGCTTTCGGGGAAACTCCCCCGTCACTTTTCCGGAAGATCCGCCCACAGTGTATCCCCGGTGCTCTTTATGATATCTTCGAACAGATCCTGCATCGTGGGCAGCCTCTCCGGCTCGATCACCTTGATGTCGATCTTGCATCCGGTCAGCCGGGCGGCGAGGCGAACGTTCTGTCCCGCCTTGCCGATCGCGAGGGAGAGTTGATCCTGTCGAACGAATACCTTGAGTGACTTCTCCTGTTCCAGGACCGGCTCGATCTTGGCGACCTTCGCCGGCGAAAGTGCGTTGCGCACGAACTGCATCGGATCGTTGCTCCAGATGATGACGTCGACTCTCTCTCCGCCCAACTCCTCGCTGATCGATTTGATCCTGGCCCCTGCGTTGCCCACGCAGGCTCCCACCGGATCCACGTTCATGTCGAGGGATGCCACGGCCACCTTGGCTCTGGTTCCCGCCTCTCGAACGATGGAACGGATGGCCACCGTGCCCTCGCTGATCTCCGGGATCTCCAGTTCCAACAAGCGCTTGAGGAGGCTGGGGTGCGTCCTGGAGACGACGATACGCGGTCCCCGGGTGGTTTTTCGCACGTCCAGCAGAAGGAACTTCTTGCGCTCTCCCGGGTTGTACGATTCCCCCGTGATGCGCTCCTCCCTGGGCAGGAGGGCGTCCGTTCTGTCGTTGACCCGTACCAGGATCTGATCCCCTTCGGCCTTGAAGATCGTACCGACGACCAGGTCTCCCACCTGGTTCGCGAACTCGTCGAAAATAATCTGGCGTTCCGCGTCCTTCAAACGCTGGATGATCACCTGTCGCGCGGTCTGTGCCGCAATTCTGCCGAATTTCTCCGGCAGAATCTCCACGTCCACATAGACGACGTCTCCGATCTCCAGCTCCTTATAGCCCATCTTCGCGGCATGTTCCAGCGTCCACTCGGAATCGGGCTTCTCGACCTCATCGACGATATGGTAGCACTCCGACAGAGACAGCCCGCCGTCCTCCGTGTCGATATGCACCTTGACGTCCTGGTTTCCGCTTTTATATTTTTTGTACGCGGAGACCATCGCGGCCTCCAGACTCGACATGATGATCTCGGCGGGGAGCCCTTTTTCAAGCTCTATCTGTTTGAGTGCCTTTATGAAATCCTTACCAAGTTGCATCACTTTTCCCCCTACTCCTTCGGAAGATCGACTCGACAGTCCCTTATCTTTTGGACTTCTTCTTTTTCCCTCCACCGCCTTTTTTTTCGCCCTTCTCCTCGACGTACAAAAGGTTGGCTCGCAGGATACCACAGAGATCGAGCGTCACGGGGCCGCTTTCCGTCTCCACCAGGATCTCTCCGTTTTTTTCACATGACGCCAGCCTGCCGACAACGTTTTTTTTCGCCTTCGTCCTGATGGAGACGTGTTTGCCGATGAAACGGGCATAGTGCTCGGCGGTGAAAAGAGGACGCTCCACACCGGGCGAACTGACCTCCAGAAAGTACTTGCCGGCAAGACAGGGCTCGCCCTTTTCCTCGCAAGCATCCAGATACCCGGTGATCTCGCGTGAAACGGCTTCGCAATCCTCGTGCCCGATTCCGTCCGCCGAATCGATATAGATCCTCACGACGGAAGCGGATCGGCCGTCGCAGAGTTCCACCCCGACACACTCGAATCCCCTGGATTCGACGATGTTGCGCAACACGAGCTTCCACTCGTTCCTCTCGGACATACCTCAACCACTCCACGGCGCGAGGCGATCCATAAAAGACGAAGAGTGGGGAAACCCACTCTTCTACCCTCCGCGCACATCCAGAATGACAGTATTATACCACTGGATCGATAAAAAAACAACGAGTTCAATATACTTCTCGTCGATCGCCGATGTCCATATCCCGCCCGGACGCACCAGGGACCGGAGGGAGTCGCTCCATCCAACAGGCGCTTTAAGAGATTTTTTCAAAGGAGATCAGGTCGAGGCCGTCTTCTCTTTCGACGAACACGCGGTGGAATAAAGCGCGGTCCCCAGAATGACGACTCCGCCGATGACCTCGCGCAGCGAAGGCACTTCCCCGAGCAGAAGGGCCGCAAAGAGAATTCCGTACACCGTCTCGAGGCTCGCGATGATCCCGGCGGTCTGCGCGCGCACCGTCTTCATGCCGCCGATGAAAAGAGAGTGTGCGAGTCCCGTGAAGACGACGCCGAGGAGGATGACGAGCCCCCAATCGGCGCCCGTCATCGTCGGACGATGAAACAGAAGCATCGGCAGCAGAACCAAGGAAGCCACTCCTTGTTCGTAAAAGGCGATGACGCTGCCTTGATAGCGTGAGGCGAGCTTTCTGTTCAGAAGCGACATCACGGCGAACGTCACGCAACCGAACATTCCCCAGAGCGTACCGACCGTGAGGTTGTTGTCGAGGTCGAACGAGGGAACGATCAGCAGGACGCCGGCGAACATCGCCAGGGCACAGAGGAGATCGATCTTCTTCAACCTCTCCTGAAACATCGCGGGTTCGAGAAACGTCACGAAGATCGGATACGCGGAAAAGGTCAGAAGCGCGATCGCGACAGTGGAGACCTGGACCGATTTGTAGAACGCCGTCCAATGAACGGCCAAAAGAACACCCATCGCGACGACGATCGCGTAATCCCCAAAGGAGCGGAGTCTTGCGTCCTCGCGACGGAGAGCCAGAAATAGACCGATCGAAAGGCTGGCGAAAAACACCCTGCCCAAAACGATATATTGGGCCGGGATATGCAGGAACTTCCCAAACAACCCCGTCAGGCCGAAGAGAAGAACCGCAATATGGATTTCGATCAGGCGTTTCGTCCGCACATCCATCTTTTTCGCAAAGCTCCCCCTCTATCCCAACATTACGGATTGCAACAACTTTTCACATCCTGCTCAAGATAAAGTTGGGAAGCCAAAGCGCGAGACCGGGGAAGTACGTTACCGCAACCAAGGTCGGCAGCCATGCAAACAAGATCAGTTTAAAGGTTGTGGGAAGCATGTCGATCACATCGGTCTTCAGAACTCCTGAGCCAAAATAAAGACAGGGCGCCGTAGGGGGAGAGAGGAGACCGATCCCAATGTTCACTCCCATGATCGCGGCAAAGTGTATCGGGTCCACCCCGTACTCCTGCAGAATCGGAATGAATATTGGTGAACATAGGAGTATGGCACTGGTATCATCCATGATCATCCCGATGATCAAAAGGATGATGTTGGTCCCAAACAAAATGACGTTTTTATTCGTGGAAAAGCTCTTCAATGATTCCGTAATGATCCCGGGCAAATCCTCCATGATATAGATCCTGCTCAGCATCATGATACAGAATATCATCACCATGATCACCCCGGTGGTCGACGCCGTCTCGATAAGCGTTTCGCATAAATCCTTTACCGTCAGTTTTTTATAGATGAAAAAACCCACCGGAATCGAATAGATGACCGCCACAGCCGCAGCTTCCGTAGGGGTAAAAAATCCTCCATATATCCCTCCCAACACGATCACCGGCATGGCGAGAGCCGGAAGGGCGGCGACCGTCCGCCTGCTCGACATCTGTATAAATTCGTTCCAGTTCATGCGCTCCCTTGTTTTGATGTTCGAATTCCTACGCAGAATAAAGAAGCTCGTTACCGACAACAGCACCATCAACATAATTCCGGGTCCCACCGTCGCAAGAAAACAAGCGAGTAAAGACTGCCGGCCGGACCACGAATAGAGGATCATGTGGGCGCTGGGAGGGATCAAGAGTCCCAGTGGAGCGGCACAGGTGATCAAAGCGGCGGTGAATCCTCTGTCGTATCCTGCCTCGTCGAACCGCGGTTTCATAATCGAGCCGATGCAGGAAAGAGTCGCCAAACTACTGCCCGCGATAGATCCGAATGCCCCGGAAGCCACAACGGCCACAACGGCAAGTCCACATTTTATCCTTCCTACAAAAATGTCCACGAATTCAACCAGACATTTTCCGATACCGCTTCTATTCATCAAAAGCCCGACGGCGATGAAAAGAGGAACACATATCAGGATAAGAGAATTCACGATACTATACCCGTAGGTGAGTAAAAAACTGCTCTTGTATCCGAGTGAAACCACTAAAAAAAGGGTAGCCGCTAAAAATGCGTATTGTATATACATTCCCAACAACAGGCCGAAAATGATTATCAAAATAGCGATCAAGATAGCCATCATCTATTCCCCTTCAGTACATTCATGTATGAGCATAAATCCCTCAAGGTATAAACAGACAGATAAAACGTCATAAGAGTAAAACCGACAAGAATGGACATCTGGGGGATCAAAAACGGAATGCCCCAGGAAGAAGTCACGGGCCACGTTTCAATGGAGCGAAGAATCATGCTGAGAGCAAAAACATTGAAAACGATATTGACGATCGTCTGACAAACTCCGGCAAGAACTTTCATCAGAAACTGAACGCGTATACTGAAAAGTCTTGCGAGGATATCGGCTTTTACGTGGCTGCCCTCATACATGGCATACGAGGCGCCAATGAAATACATCCAGAAAGAATCGACAAGGACAATTTCGTCGTAACCAAATACATCGGCGTTCAAACCGTAACGAGCAAAGACAACAATGCCCAGAATGGACAGCATGATGATCGAAGTCCACAACATAATGAAACGTTGAGCTTTGATTAACAGGAACCAAAGCTTGGAATTGACGACCGTTTCGACAGATTTTTCCAACCTGTTCACGGTTTGTATCACTCCCCTCACGGTTCCGTATGCCAAAGCCCGCCACGGGCTTCGGCACACGGAATCTTTACGTTATACAAAAAGTTTATTTACCGTTCGGTTTGCTTGTTTCGACGACAAACTGGTCAAGACGGTCAAGGAAGTCCTTTCCGAAGATCTTGTGGTATTTGGGCCATACCGTTTTCCTAAGGTGTGCACCAAGCTCGATATAGTATTTGTCGGGATACTCCGCCACCTCTATTCCCGCTTTTTTGAGCAGCGCCGCATACTCTCTGTCTTTTTTATCCATTAAATCAAGTGTTTTCAGGGAATGTTCGTGAAAGGTATCTCTTACGATTTTCTGCTGTTCTTTTGTAAACGATTTCCAAAGATCCTTGTTGACGATTACCCACATCGGGGGACAGACCGTTCTGTTATAGTCCACATGTTTGACGATGTCCTTACCAAGGAGATAGGTATTCTCAAGAGGCTGACCGGATGCTCCGTCGACCTGGCCTGTCTGCATCGCGTTCCAGAGTTCGGAGACATCCATTGTAACGGTCTGATATCCCATGGCTACGTAGGTATCCCTGTAGAGGGGCATTGCAGGAACCCGGATACTTCTTTTCTTGTTTTCGAAGCCGGTTAATTTTTCAGGACGTTTCCCCTTCGCGAAAATCAGACAAGCATATGACTCAGGCCATGGGCCAAGACTCACGAGACCAAGTTCGCCGAGAATCGATTCGATTTTTTGGGTAAAGAGCGACTCCGCGGAAAAACAAACTTTTGCGAGTTGCCGATAACCAAGTGGTGCATAACAAGGAAGATTCAGCAGGTCCAGCCTCGGATCCCAACGTTTTGTAAGCCATGTCGCCGAGAAGTCGATTGTTCCCTGCCTTACTTCTTCCACAGACTCCTCGTAGCCGCCAAGTTGTCCACCGGGAAAGACTTTTATATTCACTTTTCCATTTGTCATTTTTCTGATCTGCGCCACGGCATCGATGAGTCCCTGTGTTTTGAAGCTGTCGGCAGGATCGGGGGCATACATTTTCAGCGTTTTCGCGCTGGCGACAGCAGGAAGGCAGACAATGAGAACAAAGAGAAAGATCGCCGACAAAATTTTGTTCCCAGCATTTTTGTGTGTAAAACCCACTCTCATCCACTCCTTGTTTTTAAATTATAAAAGCATGGATTTCTGTCAGGTGACCCGATGTTCACCTCCTTTCGCTATCTTTTGAAAGAATTCAGGCGATGCGGAAAAAGAGCGCCTTTGGCTCTACCATTGATCAACCAATATGGAGTATATGGCATCTCAAGAGATTTGTCCAGTCCTGGTCCATTTGATTTTTAAGTTATTTTCAAAATAAAATCGTTGGATTTGTTCTTTTTAATTAAAATGGTTTTTAATTTTTTAACTCTGGAGATTGGGCAGAATAGCGGTTTATTGCGAAGAGACCCAAGTCGTGATTTTGCGTGTATCTATCTCTCCATGATTAAACCGGAATTTGCGTCCTTGGATGTTGGGGGGAACTTTTCTTGTCAATTCGGCATGGAATTTGCCACCGCGCTTCAGAGAGCCGGAAACGGTGGTTTTTCATGTGCTTGACGTCTGAATTTTTGCATACCTGTTTAACGGGTTTCGTAACCGATGTTATAATTACTTCCCGAATCGCTTTGCCGGTTAAAACTCCATTTTTCTTTTTCTTCCTTACCTTAAGTAATGCTCGTATAACTTCTTTGCTGCTGTGCTTGGGTTATGGGGGTGCATCTGAGGCGGAAAAGCCATTTGTCGCCTGCCTCCGTTTTTCCTGATGCGCTGGGATAGGACGTTTCACGTGAATGTGTGGGGCTTTCTG
>DAIPHL010000117.1:0-7199 GCA_036771375.1 Synergistaceae bacterium
GGTCTGCGCGCTGGAACGAGCGTTCGCCGAAGCGCTCGCCGAAGGCGACGACAAGAGGGCGCGAAGCGTGGCGGACGGACGCAGCTCCATGCATCGGCTCTTCGCCGCGGCCTACTCCCACTGGGGACTGGACCGCGAAAACCTGACGCTTCTCATCGAACAGCGCATCCGGCGGGAGCTGTACCGCTGGGGAAGGGGACTTCCCGCTCTTGGCATCGTCGCGCGCGCCGCCCCCCTCCTCGGGCTCCTCGGGACGGTGCTGGGGATGGTCCAGATGTTCCAGTCCCTGGATGTGGGGGGCGGCATCGACCCCCAGGCAGTCACCGGGGGGATATGGAAAGCGCTCTTTACCACGGTGGCCGGTCTCTCCGTGGCAATCCCGACGATCATCGTCCACGGCCTGTTCGAGGCCGCCATCGATCGGGAGGAGGAGACGCTGAAAAGCGGCGCGGACTTCCTCATCCGAGAACACTTCGAGAGCTCGTCCCGCACCTTCGCCTCCCCCCGCGCAGGTGACGGCGGCGTCTTTCGGGCGTGAAGACCATGCCTCCGTCGAGACGGAGAAGGAGCGTCGACGTCGACATCACGCCCCTCGTCGACGTTCTTTTCATGCTGATCATCTTTTTCGTCCTCACGACGTCCTTCGTGCAGGGGGCGATCGACCTGACACTCCCGAGCGGGAGCCCCTCCGCGGTTCCGGGGAATCCTGTCGTCCTCTCGGTGAGAAAGGACGGAACGCTCTTCTGGAGCAAGGAGAGAATCTCGCGAGAAGAGCTGTCCACATACGTGGCGAAGATCGTCTCGAAAAGCGGGGACATCATGATCGCCGCGGACAGGGACGTGAAATACGGTATCGTCGCGGAGTTGATGGACGAGCTGCAACGATTGGGCGTTCGGGAGCTGTCGCTCGCCTTCGGCGGCGGGGAGTAAGAGGCCCCATGCCCCGCTCTTCCTGCTCCCGTGCTTCGGCAGGAGGACGCGCCGCTCCCACTCGATCGTTCGACCATCCTCCCCTTCGGGGAGAAAAGACTCGTCAGGGGTGGATCGCCTTTATGAAGGCTTCGAGGATCAGTGGATATCTGGGGCCGGCCCTCAGCGTGAAATCTCCGCTGATGATCACGACCCTGTCTTTTTTGACGGCGGAAAGGCCCTTCACAGCCCTCCACTGAGACAGGATCTCCTTCTCCCCGACTCCCGGAGAGCCGTGTTCTCCGACAAGCTCCAGCAGCACGTCCGGGTCGATTCGAAGCAGTCCCTCCCTGGACAACTGGGCGTAAGGAACGTCTTTGGAAAAGGCGTTGACGGCGCGGGACTCCTTCAGGAGATCGTTGTAAAAGGACTTCGGTCCCGCGACGTAGAGTTTTTTCAGGGATGGATCGCCGGGATCTCTCCCCACGACCACCAGGACGCGGGGCGCTTTTTTGCTGCGAACGCCGGAGGAGAGTTCGTGCACGCGCGCCTTCAATTGCCGCACCAGTTCGACGGCTCTCTCGTAGACTCCGCACGCTCTGCCCACCGCCGGGATGGACTCGCAGATCTGCCCGAAGTCGCTTCCCCTGACGACGACGACCGGATAACCGAGCGATTCGAGCGAGGGCTTCAGCGTCTCGTTCATATCCGAGATGACGACCAGATCCGGCCGCATCCCAACGACCCACTCCATGTTCACGTGCATCATGTCGACGATCCGTGGTTTCGACAAGGCCTCCGGCGGCCACGTACAGTATTTCGTGACCCCGACGACCCTGTCGCCCAGGCCCAGGGCGTAGAGGATCTCGGTCCCCGTCGGTGTGATGGAAAGGATGCGCTCCGGCGCGGCAGGACGCGTCCCCGGGGAGGATTCCGCCCGCAGGACCGCCTCGGGATGGAAAGAGGCAAAGAGCAGGAGGACGAAGAGCATCGCGAGAAAAAGGGGCCTCGAGCGTCCACGCGCGTTCGTGTTTTTTCTCCGGGCGCGCGTCGCACGGGCAAGGTCGAACGATTCAGAACGTATATTCCAGCGTCGCATAAAAATATCTCCCCTCTGTCGGCTACCAGAGCGTCCTCGTCGGTCCCCCGGTCATCGTCCTTTTCTTCCAGCCGTTGCCGCCCGGCGAAGCACAAAGGCCGCCAGACAGACGAAGACACCGCCGAAGCCGTTCGAGCAACCGCCGCCACCGCTGCCGGACTCGTCGTCCGAAGCCGGCGGTGTGGGAGTCGGTGCACCCTGTTTCGAAGCGACCGCGACGATGGAGTAAATATTGTCTCCCAGCTCGGCGGAGGTGAACGTCCTCTCCAACGTCCCGACCTTGTTGAACATCTTCAGCTCCTTGCCGGCCATCGCCCAGAATTTCTCCCCATACGGGTCGAACATGACCGTCCAGGAGAATCCGGTGGAGCGGAAATCGGCGATCTTCTCACCGATCTTTCCGGCAGAGAGGCCCGACACCGTCGTCTTGAAGAGGTTTGCGACAAAGGCGCTCCAGTCCGCCGTGTAGGCGCCGGCGAGGACAAGAACCGTTCCGTCCTTGCCGATCGCCACGCCGTGGATTCCGGGCGAGAGCTTTTTCGTGCCGGCCGTGTCCTCGTAAATGTCGATCGTTTCTCCATCGAGGACCTCCCGCACGGCCATTGTGGAGACGTCCACTTCGTGAATCTCCCCGTCGTCGTCACCCTGTGCTCCGCCCAAAGCCGCCACGTACAATTTACCGCCGTGATACGCCATGTTCCCGACGGAGGGGCTCCCCGTGTTCTTGCCGACCAGGGCCGTTTTCACGACGGCAAGCTCCTTGGTCATCTTGACGAGCTCGCTCGGCAGGTACGACTTGAATTCGGCATCGGCAAGGCTCCAGAGCACGTACACGTTGTCCCCCACCACGACGATGCCGTCGCCACGCGGACTGTACGTCTTGCCCTGGATCGTCACGTTCTCCTTCGGTACCCGCTTGTCGACCCTGTAGGCGTCCCCCATGTCGATGCGCACGATCTCTCCCGGGAGCTGCTCCTGCGGATTCTCGGCCGCGCGCCGTTCGTATGTGACGACATACAGGTAACGGCCGCTGGAGGCCGCGGCGTGAATGTTGCTCCCCCATTCTTTCGTCTCGAAGAGAGGGGCGCCCCAGTTATGAGGGTCGAAGCCCATCACGTTGTCGTTGGGACCGTAACTGTACTCCCGCACGAAGGCGCGCGACCTTCCGTCCGGATCGTTGAAACCGTATGCATAGCTGTCCCCGGCCAGGTTGGTCAGAAGGTTCTTGTTGACGGTCCAGACGTCCTTTCCCCTGTCCAGAAGGCCGACACTGCCGGTCGAATGATTCGACGTCGTGTAAAAGACGTCGGCGAAGGCGCCCTGGCAGAAGAGCCCGAAGACAAACGCCAGCGACAGAACGAGAGATCCTTTGAATTTCTTCTTCATGTCGTCTCAACTCCCTCAGAATTCATCATCGCAATTCCTCCCACAGACCATAACGACAAATCCGATGCGCCCTCCTTCTCCATCACCTCCGCCCTCCCGGAGGACCCGCCCGAATTTCGGGCGAGCTCTCCGGTCTTACTTTTTCAAACGTTCGCACTGTCGCCATGGAGCCGAAACGAAAAGACCGTCTCCCACCGGACGGAAGACGAAAAGCGCACAAGACGCGCTTCGTCCCGAAAAGCTTCTCTGTGGAAACGCTCCGGCATTCGATTGCGACGATCGCGCCCGTTCGCTCCGTCATTAAAAAACATACGACGACAAAAAATGGGGAAAACCCGCGAAAAAACGCCGATCTCCCCCATTCCATGATCCGCTTCGCCCGGAACGCGAACAGGAAAAAAGCCCTGCGCCCTCGCACAATCGCCTCTCGGAGTTCCGGCCTATTTTCTGGCTCCCGGTTCGCTCCGCTCTCGCCTCCTCCCGTTTCGAAAAACGGCGAGGCCATGCACGTTCGTCCCGATGACAGTAGTGGGGCCGCTCCGGTTTCTCACTGGATTCCCTCTATGCCGGAACCCCACTGTTCATACCGTTGTCTTCGCGATTATATCCTGTGGTGCGCGTTCGTCAAGCAAATCTTTAAAATCCACGGGATCGCGCCGTTTCGCCTGTCATGTGTTCCAAACGGCTTTTGTGCCACGAGATCTCCATGGAGCGGACGACCCCACCGCTTCGCGGCCGGAAAACGCCTCCCCTTTTCGGGGGAGGCGTTCAAGCAATCGATGCACAGCCAAAAAATGACGGCGACCCCGAAGGGGCCTCCTCTCAGCTGTCTGCGTCTTGTTTACGCCCGATTCGGTCTGCGCTAACGCCGGCGCCGGAAACGAAGGGCGAAGAAAGACAGAAGCGGAAGGAACGAGAGAAAGCCCCAGCCGGCATAGCAGCCCCCGCCGATCGAATCGCCGAAGGAGACTATCCCCTTCGGTCGGCGTCGAGCTCCTCCATCACAACCCGCAGGATATCCCTCGCGGCGAACGGACGGCCGATCGCCCGCGCGTTCGCCCTCATCCGCTCCAGCTCCTCGCCGGATTCGAGCAGCTCTTTTATCAGCTCCCCCACCCTTCTGTTCTCGTACACCCTCCTCGCGGCCCCGCGCTCCAGAAGGTAGTCACAGTTGTACCGCTCCTGCCCCGGCAAGGGATCGAGCAACAGCAGGGCACAGCCCATCGCGAGCGTCTCCGCTGCGGAAAGGCCGCCGGGCTTGAGGACGACCACGTCGCTTGCCGCATAATAATCCCGTATATTGCCGAGGAACCGCCTGACGATGATGTGTTTGAACGGATAATACCTCTCCCTGAGAGCCTCGAACATCCTCTTGTTGTTGCCGCAGACGATCTCCACCCGCCAATCCGTGCAATCCAGCATGGAGTCCGCCACCGTGCCGAGAGCCCCCGCGCCGATACCGCCTCCGCTCACAAGGACCATTCTGGTCCGCTCGTCGACGGAAAGACGATCTCTGGCTTCCTCCCTGGCAAGAGGCGACGCGTACGCCATGGATATGGGAATGCCGAGATTCTTCACCGTCACCTCCGTCGACGGAATGCTGTCCGCCCTGTGCTGGCGCACCGATTCGTCGCTGCCGACGAACCAGCCCGCGAAACGTGGGTCCCTCTGCAACGAATGGCTGATGAAATCGGTGTCGACGAAGTAGATGGGAACGTGTTGATCCCAGACGTCCAGAAGGGAGGACATCCCGAAGAAATGCGTGGCGAAGATCGCGTTGGGGGCGAACCTGTCCAGATCCCCCAGAAGACGTCTGAGAAAGGCCCGGCTGACGCTCGTGTGGACATCCCTCCAGAACGCCCCGGAGAGCCGTCTGCCGGAGGAAGCGTCGGTGCCCCGATAGAGCTCCCCCCAAAGCCACGGAGACCTTCGCGCCATGGCAAGGTACGAGTTCACCACGCTCCAGCGAATCCACCCCGGAACGTAATCGAGCAGATCCCGGCACAGGACTTCCGAATCGGGGTATTCATGCAGACACCACTCCTTCAGGGCCTCCGCCGCCACTCTGTGCCCTGTCCCGACCGAGGCGTAAAAGAATGCGAGCCTGCGAGGCATCAGAACGCCCCCTTCAGGAGGTCGCCCAGCGTGACGCCCATGTCGGACGCGCTCTCCCGGTCAGCGGACAGCGCCGCGACGAGGCTCTCCCGTATGCCGTCCTCGCCGTAGCTGGCGGGGAAATAAAGGGCCGCCGCATCGCCGTGCCCCCCGCCCCGGATCTTTCGCCCGTCCTTCAGAAGGCCGACGACCTTGCCGGCCAGGCCCGAACGGCTGCGCATGGAGACGGCCCAGTTGCCCCCCGGCTTTCGATAGGCGAGCGCCACGAGAAGAGGGGTCCGCGCGGGATCGTCCGGCCGATCCAAGATCATGCCGCAAAAATCCGAGGTGTCGCCGAATTCGAGGTGTCCGTCGCCGAGAAAGGCGAGCTCCCCGCCGGATTCGTCGATGCGCGAACGGACCAGCGAGTCCCTGGCCCGATGAAAGCGCTCCTCCTGCCTCTCTACGAAAGAGAACGCCGCACGACGCTCCTCCTCGGAAAGGGCGACGCTCGGATTCCAGACGAGCCTCGAAAACGCCCCCCACTCCCCACACATTGTGACCATCGCCTGCCAAAGCCTGCTGTCCGGATCTTCGTTGATCCAAAGATCCCGGTCGTTCGCAAGACGAACGGCCTCCCGGAGAGGCTCCACGGCACGAAGAGTCCGCTCGTCGGCGTTTCCGTCGAAGAGCCAGTTCCAGTAGACCATGGCGCCGCAGCAGGCCGTGTCGAGGACCGCCCAGGGGCGTTTCTCGTATCTTTCGAAGGTCGTTTTGTGGTGATCGAAGAGGAAAGGCGGAGCATCCGTCGAAAACGACCTGTCCAGTTCGTCCACCGTCGCCTGAAACTGCGGGGACAGGTCGAGAACGACGAGCTCCGTGCCGGCCCTTACGGTCTCCAGCATGAGGTTGTCGACCTCTCCATATCCAGTGAGCGAGAGACGGATGGGCCTCTCGACATGGGCGTGCGCGCGCCAGGCGAGCGCCGCGGCGACGACTCCGTCCAGGTCCGTATGGCTGATGATATGAAGAAGTCCCGTGTTTCCGTTCAGGTCAAACCCCTCCGACTTGTGAGAATCGGTTCTTCATGCATGATAACGTATTTATGCGATATGTACAGGCGCACCGGGCGGATTTGCGGGCAGGCCCTTCCAAGGAGAACGATTCCCTATGTTCCGTTCCGCCCGCTTCGGATTCGGCAAGTCGGAAGCGTCCACCCCGCGAGCCCGCCCTAAAGCGCGCCCGGTGCGGTGCCTCGAACGCGATCGTATATGTCGCCGCCGGACGAATCGATCGCGACGACGGCCGGGAAATTCTCGACCTCCAGCCTCCTGATCGCCTCGGTGCCGAGCTCGGGAAAGGCGACCACGTCGGAGCGTTTCACGCTCTGTGCGATGAGCGCCGCCGCCCCGCCGATTGCCGCCAGATAAAGCCCGCCATGCCGCACGATCGCGCTTTTGACCGCCTCGTTTCGCAGTCCCTTGCCGATCATCACCCTGAGCCCTCTTTCCATCAGAAACGGTGCGTATGCATCCATCCGGCCACTCGTGGTCGGACCGATGGAGCCGACGGGGGCCCCCGGCCTCGCCGGGCTCGGGCCGGCATAGTAGACGACCTGCCCCGCAAAGTCGAAGGGGAGCGCCTCCCCCGACGAGAGCATCTCCACGAGCCGCTTGTGCGCCGCGTCCCGCGCCGTGTACATCCGCCGACC
>DAIPHL010000118.1:0-7071 GCA_036771375.1 Synergistaceae bacterium
GGTCGGCGGGGTGGATGTGCACGTTCGTCCCTGTGGGGTTTGCGTTTTTCCGTTCGGATGGGACCACCTCGTCGTGAAATCCCTTCGAAGCGCGTTGCCGGGTTCAAACGGCCCCTTTCGAATCGGATTCGGGAGGGCGACGAACCCCTCCGAAATGCGGGGCGCGCTCGAAGACGATCTCCGTCGCTCCCTTTATTTCGCCAGCTCTCTCACGACGTCGATGACGGTTCCGTCGCGCCACTCTATGACGCCGATGATCCTGTCGCCCTGGGCGACCGGCTCCATGGGGCCGCTCATCTGGTGGGCACGGGCCGCGAGCTCGTCGATCGGGATGAGCGGCACGGTATGTTCTCCCTTTGCCTCCTTGCAGGCATCGATCAGGTCCTGCCTGCGCGGGTTGATGGTGACCCCGAATTCGGTGACGAGGGCGTCCACGACCTCACCGGGCGTGGTGATGGAGTGGACTCTGTCGACGACACAGGGGATACGGCCGCGAAGCAGGGGTTGGGCGATAATCGTGAGCTTCGCCCCGGCTGCGGTGTCCTGGTGCCCGCCGATACCGTGCAGAAGAGCTCCATCGGCCTCGGTGTTGACGTTCACGTTGAAATCCACGTCCAGCTCCGTCGCGCCGAGAATGACGACGTCGAGCGCGTTCACCGCGGCTCCGCAGTTCCACGGGCTCGCGTACCAGTCCGCGGAGATCTCGATGTGGCGCGGATCCTCGCCGATCGATTTCACCGCTTCGAGGTCGAAGGACTGCACGTCCATCAACTTTTCCACAAGGCCTTCCTTGAGAAGATCCACGAAGTAGCCGGTGATGCCGCCCAGGCCGAAGCTTCTCTTTATCTCGCGTTTTTTCATCGCCTCGCGCATGAAGGCGGTCACGGCGAGAGGAATTCCTCCGGCTCCCGTCTGAAAGCTGATGCCGTCCTTGAAATACGGAGAGGCCTCGATCAGGCGGGACGCGTACTTAGCGATCAGAAGGCGCAGCGGATCGCGCGTGACGCGGGTGGTCCCGGAGACGATCCCCGCGGGGTCGCCGATGCTCTCCACCTGGACGACGAAATCGACGTATATGCCCGGGATGGAGATCGGAGAGATCGGAAAGGGCTGGAGGTTGTCCGTGACGGCCACCACACAGTCGGCGTACTCCGCGTCGGTGAAGGCATATCCGATGGAACCGCAGGCGGACTTCCCCATGCGCCCGGAGATGTTCCCTCCGCAATCGGCGGTAGGAGCGGCGACGAAGGCCACATCGATGTGCACGTCGCCGGACGCGACGGCGCGTGGCCTGCCGCCGTGGCTGCGGAGGATCACCGGCTTTCCCATCCCTCCCTCGGAGACGAGTTGACCGATGGGGCCGTTGACGGACCCCATGATCTGCCGGATGACGCCGCTCTTGATATGGGGGACGATCGCCTTGTGCACGCCAAAAAGAGCCGTCGGGAAAATGGTCAGGTCCCGAATGCCCATCTCGGCGCACGCGTCGATTACCTGGTTGACGACATAGTCTCCGTTGCGGAGATGATGATGGAACGAAATCGTCATGCCGCTTTTCAGACCGGAAGCGGCGATCGCGTCTTTGATCGACGAGAGCAGCTTGCCCTTGTCGTAAGGGGAGGCCGCCTTGAGCTTGCCACCGCTTCTGAATACATCGGGTTTTCGCGCAAAGGCCCCGGCGAAGAGCTTGCCGGAAGTGTCGCCGTACCCTTCTATATGTGCAGGAATATCGCGTTTTGCAGCGTTTGTCGCCATAGCAACCTACCCCCTCTTCCCCGCGTCGGCCTGGCCATTCTCACCCATGAGCCCGGCGCGGACCAGCGTGTATTCGGCGCGCTTCACGACCGGCGCGTCGACCATGCGTCCGTTCACCGAAACGGCGCCGAGTCCTCGTGCCGCCGCATCCTTCGCCGCCTCGACGATCTGGAGGGCGCGTTCGATCTCCTTTTCCGTAGGCGTGTAGACCTGATGGATGATCGGTATCTGATTCGGATGTATGACGCTCTTCCCGTCGAAACCGAGCTGTTTGACAAACTCGACCTCGCGCCGCAGACCCTCGTCGTCCGTGATCCTGGGAAACACCGTATCGAGCGCGTCGACGCCGGCTGCACGGGCGGCGACGATCAACATCCGCCTCACCCACTCGAGTTCGGTCCCCTCCAGACTGCGATTCGTGCGAAGGTCGGCGGTAAGGTCCTCCCCTCCCGGTATGATGGCGACCACGCGCGGGGACGACTTCGCGATCTCGTAGGCGTTCCAAACGCCGAACGCGGTCTCCAGCAGGCAGAAGATCTTCGTGCGCCCGACCGGTATGTTCCACTTCGACTCGACGACGGAAAGCTCCTCGTCGAGATCCTTGACCGTCTGCGGGCTCTCGACCTTCGGCGCCCGGACTCCGTGCAGACCGTACGGGACCACGGCCGCAAGGTCGTCACGCCAGAACTCGGTGTCCAGTCCGTTGATGCGGACGGTGACTTCGCAGTCTCCGAACTCTCCACGTTTCAGGACCTCACGTATCAAAATGCGGGCGGAGTCCTTCTCGCTCGCAGAGACCGCATCCTCGAGATCAAGGACGAGGCCGTCCGAACCGAAGAGATGGCCGCGGGTGAGCATGTTGGGGTTGTTTCCCGGCAGATAAAGCATCGTTCGTCTCATTTGGAAGCACCTCCCGTAAAACGGCGGTAGGCCGCCTCGACCCGCGCGCCCAACACCACGTCCAGTGCTCCGTTGTCCTGCACACTGACCTTCACCGCCGGGGAAGCCGAAGCTTCCAATTCGTCCAGAACGGCGTTGACCTTCGCTTCCATGGCGCCCTTGAAGCGAGAGGCGCTGCTCCCCGTGATCTCGATCACCCTTCCGGAGGCCGAACCCGTGATGGTGACAAGACAATCCATGGATTCGACGGTCCCAGCCTGCGCCGTTCGTACCGGCTCCACTGCATCCACTGCGCTCATGCTGCGTCCCCCTCGTTAAAATATTTTGTTATGGATCGACGTTTGCTACGTTTTACAAAAAAAACGCATAGCATTCCCCAAAGTCATTATAGCCCCATAAAAAAATGACGCAACCTGCCGCGCCGATACCTTACAAAAAGAGACGAATCGAAAAAACCGGATGTTCCGACGGCATTGCGGCCGATCGATCCATCCGGCGGAGGAGAAAGGAAACCTCGCAAATCTCGTCCGGGACGAAGACAGACGAACTCCGTCCGGAGGAAAGGAAACACTCTCTACGATCAGGATTCTGCACGGGCGAGCGTCCTTCGTTCGAGTTCGAGCAGGAACTCCTTGATGGAAAGACCTCCTCCGTATCCGACGAGGCTTCCGTCCGCACCGATGACCCTGTGGCAGGGGACGACCACGGCGATCGGATTTCGATTGTTGGCTCCGCCGACCGCGCGAAACGCCTTCGGCCGACCGACCCGTTCGGCGACCCATCGATAGCTTTCCGTCCCGCCGTATGGGATCTCCAGCAGGACGCGCCAGACCGCGCGCTGGAAGTCCGTTCCGCACGGGGAGAGGGGCAGATCGAACGTCCTTCTTTTGCCGGCGAGGTACTCCCGCAGCTGTCCAGCTGCACGGACGATCAGGGGACTCTCCCTTTTCGCGACGTCCCCGGGAAGTTTTTCGCCAGCGAAGAGGACGTGCGTGACGGCCTTCCCATCGTCGGATATCCAGACCCGCCCGATTCCTTCGAAATCATAAAAAAATACACTTCTCACTCGACAATGCCCCTCTCCTTGGAATTCAAAACAGCCGTCCCATCGACGGACGAAAGACCGGAGAAGCACCCGCGTCACACAAGACAGGAGATCCCGGCGAGGGGAGGGCTCGAACTTCGAAAAGAGGTCTCCGATCCCCCCGAACGCGAAATCATTATGACAGAAACACCCCGAAAAATCGAGGACACGCCCTCCCTTGGAGCGGAGAAGAGCGTTTCACAAAACCCGCCCGATCTCGTCCTCGGAGGGAAGACGACTTGTGGAGGTACGAAAGGATCTCCTTAACGCAAAAATCATATATAATATATAATGCATGATCTAAAGGAGACGATGCGGACATGCAATACAAACTCTTCAAAAACGCGAATTTGATTGACGGCAACGGAGGGGACGTCCAGGAGCTCGTCTCGGTCCTCGTGGAGGACGACAGGATAAAGGAGATCTCGAAGAAGCAAAGCGCGCCGCCATACGTCGAAGAAGTCGTCGACTGCAATGGAAACACGCTTATGCCCGGCCTGATAGACGCGCATCTCCACCTCGGCCTCGTCGAGATCGAGGTGATCAATCTCGCAAGGCGCAATGCCCCGGGACTCATGGCCGCACGGATGTTCAAAAACCTCAGGGAAGCGCTCGACCAGGGATACACGTCGGCGAGGGACATGGGGGGAGCCGACGCCGGTTTCAGGGAGGCGGTGGCACAGGGCCTGGTCGTGGGACCGCGCCTCAAGATATGCGGTTCCGTCATAGCCCAAACGGGAGGGCACGGAGACGATCGCGTCTCGTCGGAGACGCGTCCGTATTCGGAGCCGTATCTCGGCTTTCGGGCGACGATCGCCGACGGCGTCCCGGAAGTGCTCCGGGCGGCGAGAGAGAACGTACGCCGGGGAGCCGATTTCCTCAAGGTCATGTGCGGTGGGGGGTGTGCAAGCCCGACCCAGGGGCCGGAGACCTCGCAGTACACGCTGGAGGAGCTCGAAGCGGTCGTGAACGTCGCCGAGTCGGTGGGAACCTACGTCGCCTCTCACAGCTATTCGAACAGGAGCATCTCCCTGAGTGCGAAGGCGGGCGTCAGAACCATCGAACATGGGAACCTGATGACCAAGGAGACGGCGAAAACGGCCGCTTCGAAAGGCTGCTTTCTGGTCCCTACGCAGATCACCTACGAAGTGGTGATAGAAAAAAGCCGCGACCTGATATCGAAGCCCACCTACGATAAATTCGTCTCCGTATGCGAGGAGGGATACAATGCCATTCGAAACGCACTGGAAGTGGGCATGCCCGTCGGCGGCGGCACGGACCTGACGGGCGGCAACACCATCTTCGCGTCCGGCGCCGTGGCTTACCAGGCGAAGGCCATGGGGGCGATGGGGGCGATCGTCGCGTTCACCAAAACCAACGCGGCGATACTCGGCATAGAGAGCGAGACCGGTACGATCGAGCCCGGCAAGCTCGCCGACATTCTCGTCGTCAGAGGAAATCCTCTGACGAACATGGAGCGCTTCAAAGATCACAGGGAAAATCTGCTTGTCGTGATGCAGGGCGGAAGGTTTCACAAGAATCTTCTCTCGTCATGACGAGCCATTCGTCAATCCAAAGGAAGGAGCATCCGGCATCATGATCACCACAGAGCAGCCTTCGAAGGCAAAGGAAGAAAAGGGAATCCGCATACCGCACGTCTGGACCATCATTCTGTTCTGCCTCATCCTGGCCGGCGTAATGACCTATTTCGTGCCGGCCGGCATGTACGACAGAGTCGAGGTCGCCGGCAGAAAGGTCATCGACCCCGCCACGTTCCACTACATCGCGCAGACCCCGGTCTCGCCCTTTAACTGGTTCGTCTCCATCATCGAAGGATTCACCGCTTCCATGGGAATCATGTCGATGATATGGTTCACGATCGCAGCGACGGATGTCTACACGGAAAGCGGCACACTTCACAAGATGGTCGGCTGGATCATGAACGTATGCCGCGGAAACTACATCCTGGTCATGGGGGCGCTCATGGCGTTTTTTGCGGTACGCGGCGCGATGGGCGCCTTCGAGCTCCACATCCCGTTCGTCCCGATGACGATCGCCCTCTCCCTCGCGTGCGGCTGCGACGTGATGACCGGGCTCGCGATCGCGATGGTCCCCACGTTCGCCGCCTTTGCCTACGGCCCCATCAACGTCTATACGGTGGCGGTCGCCCAGGGCATCGCGGGACTTCCCGTGTATTCCGCGATGACGTTCCGGGTCGTGGTATGGCTCGTGATGATGGTCGTCACGTTCTGGTTCGTGCTGCGCTACGCGGCGAAGGTCAGGAAGGACCCCTCCTGCAGCGTCACGGGGTTCTCCAATCCCTCCTCCGCCGATTTCGACATAGAGGACATAAGAAAAACGAAGATGACCGGCCGGCAAAAGATTCTCGCCTTCATGCTTCTTTCTACGATCGGTCTGCAGATGGTGGGCCCCATGCTGTGGAAGTGGAGCTTCGCACAGATCGGCGCGCTCTGGCTCATATCCGGCATCATCGCCGGCCTGGTGGCCGGATTCGACAACTATAAAATATGCGACATCATGGGCAGGGCCTGCGCCGGCATCTTCGTCGGCGTCATATGCATCGGCTTCGCCCGCTCGGTCTCCGTGGTCCTCACAAACGGGAACATCATGGATACGGTCATCTACGGCCTCTCCATTCCTCTGAAACAGCTTCCGAAGTCCATCTCCTCCCTTGGGATGCTCGTCATGCAGTCCGTCATCAACTTCTTCATTCCCTCCGGCTCGGGACAGGCGGCCGTCACGATGCCCATCATGGCTCCGCTGGCGGACGTCATTGGGCTCACGAGACAGACGGCCGTGATGGCGTTTCAGCTGGGAGACGGGCTCACGAACATGATCATACCGACGATGGGAGCGCTTGTCGTGTACATCGGGGTCGCGAAGGTCTCCTTCTCCACCTACTTCAAATGGATACTTCCGCTGTACGGCATGCTCATGGGAATCGGAGCCGTCGCCCTCGTCGTCGCGACGTTGATCAACCTCGGCCCGTTCTGAGCGCCCTTTCCCCTCGTGGGGAAATCGTATGCAAGCCAGCCCGGTGCACAAGGCACGAGCCTGCGTCGGGCTCTTCGATTACAATCTCCCGGACGGAGCTCGCCGGAGCGCTTCCATTACGATCGAAACATCGCCGAACACATTCGAAACCGCACTCCGACGAACCCAACCATGAACTCGTCCCCGCCTCGTCGCGGGGGGTTTCGGCGAAACTCCGTCCGGGAGATTGTTTCCTTTCCGCCCCGTTTTGCGTATAATAACATTCACACTCGCCTCAGCGGTTCGAACGAAGGAGGAGCGATAAGGTCACGCCGACC
>DAIPHL010000119.1:0-6979 GCA_036771375.1 Synergistaceae bacterium
GGTCGGCGAAACGGAGCATCGCTCCATGAGCTGCTTGGAGACGATGCCGTGAGCCTCGGACCTGCAGACCAGAAGGAGCACGACGGGAGCGTCCTTCCCCTCGAGCAGTCCGGCGCGCGTCTCCGGAAACGGCCCCAGTTTTTCGGCATCGTCGACGACGACGACGCTTCGGTCACAAAAGAGCCCTCCACTCAGATTCTCCGTCAAAATGGAAGCCCAATCCCCTCCCTCCAGGCGCTGGGAGACCTCGTAACCGGAGGACGCCAAACGATCGAGTTCGGACGCCAGAAGACGTCTCTGGGACGTACCCGACGCGATCAAAAAGTGGAGATGCGGCACGAATCCACCTATCCCTTGACCACGACGTTGACGAGCTTATCGGGAACCGTGATCACCTTGACGACCTCGCGTCCTCCGATTCGGTTTTTTGTCGCCTCCATCTCCAGAACGAGCTTCGCCAGCTCTTCCCTGGACAACCCATGTTTCACCTCGTACTGCTCCCGTACCTTTCCGTTGATCTGAAGGACCACCGTGACCCGGTCGACTTTGAGGGCGTCGGCCTCCACCTCCGGCCACTTCGCCAGCGAAAGCCACTCCCTGTGCCCGATCATCTCCCAGAGCTCCTCGCAGATGTGCGGACAGAACGGAGCGAGGCAGAGCAACAGGGTCTCCACGCCTTCCCACAGGAGAGACCAATCCTCCGCGACACGCGGGGTAAAGGCGGCAAGGCCGTTCGAAAGTTCCATCAGACGGGCGACCGCCGTGTTGAGCTGGCGCTCCTCTCCTATATCGCGCGTCACCCGGTCGACCGTGGAGTGGATCAGGCGCTTCAAGCCTTTCCGTTCTTCCGACGACAACGAAGCCATCGGGATTCGCACGTTCTTCGCGGCCTTCAACCCCTCGAGCCTTTCCTCCACGAGGCGGTAGACCCGGGAGAGAAAGCGATGTGCACCCTCGACTCCCTTCTCCGACCAGTCGAGGCTCTTTTCCGGCGGAGAAGCAAAGAGGATGAAGAGCCTCGCGGTGTCGGCGCCGTAACGCCTGATGATCTCATCCGGATCGACCACATTGCCGAGGGACTTCGACATCTTGGCTCCGTCCTTGATCACCATGCCCTGGGTGAGAAGTCCCTGAAAGGGCTCCCGAAGGTCTTTCGCGACGTAACCGAGATCCGAGATGACTTTCGTGAAAAACCGGGCGTATATCAAATGCAGACAGGCGTGTTCGATCCCGCCGATATAAAGATCGACGGGCATCCAGTATTTCGAATCCTCCGGGAGAAAGGGACGTTCGCTCGAATCCGGGGAGAGATAGCGATAGTAATACCACGAGGAGCAGAAAAACGTGTCCATGGTGTCGGTCTCTCGGCGGGCCGCGCCCCCGCACTTTGGACAGGACGTATGGATCCAGTCATGACAGTTGAGAAGGGCGTTCCCTCCGTTCTCGGGTATCACGGCGTCGAGGGGCAGCTCGATCGGAAGCCGCTCCTCCGGCACGGGGACCACACCGCAACGGTCGCAATAAACCATGGGAATCGGAGTTCCCCAGTACCGTTGGCGCGATATCAGCCAATCTCGCAGACGATACTGCGTTTCACGCTTGCCGAGTCCCTGCCGCTCGAACCATTCGCCGATCTTCGCGATGGCTTCCGGCGTCGGCAGACCGTCGAAGGGGCCGGAGTTACAGGCGACGCCGTCGGCCTCCGCGGCCTCGGTCATGGAATCCGGATCGGGGATCGGCTCGCCGGCCTTGCGGACGACCGGGATGACACGAAGGCCGAACTTGCGGACGAAATCGAAATCCCTCTGGTCGTGCGCCGGAACGCCCATGATCGCGCCCGTTCCGTAGTCCATGAGGATGTAGTCCGCAATCCAGATGGGGACCCGATCTCCGTTGACCGGGTTGACCGCGAAAAATCCGGTATCGACGCCCATTTTATCCCCGCCCGCGGCTGTCCGTTCGATCGCGCTTCTGGAGGAAATTTTCTCCGCAAACTCGCGGATCTCCCTGCGCTTTTCGTCGCTCGCACGGGAGGCCAGTATCTCGACCATCGGATGTTCGGCCGCCAGGGCGACGAAGGTAATCCCGAAGATCGTGTCTATGCGGGTGGTAAAGGCCTCTATGGACAGATCCGTATCGGCGATTTCGATGTGAAAGCGCACGCCCTCCGAACGTCCGATCCAGTTTCTCTGCATCGTCAGGACCCGTTCGGGCCAGCCCGGCATCTTGTCCAGGTACTCCAGGAGCTCTCCGGCGTAGTCGGTGATCTTGAGAAACCACTGTTCGAGGCCCCTTTTCTTCACCGGGGTCTCACAACGCCAGCAGACTCCGTCACCGATCACCTGCTCGTTCGCGAGAACCGTCGCACACTTCTCGCACCAGTTGACCGGGGCGTGCTTGCGATACGCCAGGCCGTTCCTGTACAACTGGAGGAAAAACCATTGATTCCATCGATAATAATCCGGCAGACAGGTCTTGACCACGCGGCTCCAATCGTAGCTGCAGCCCATGGACTTGAGCTGGGCGGTCATGTGGTCGATGTTCTGCAGGGTCCACTTCGCAGGGTGGATCTTCATCTTGATCGCCGCGTTCTCCGCCGGCATTCCGAACGAATCGAACCCCATGGGATACATAACGTTGTACCCCTTCATGCGCAGAAATCGGGCCATCAGGTCCCCGATCGAATAGTTCCGCAGATGTCCCATGTGCAGAGCGCCGCTGGGATAGGGAAACATCTCCAGACAGTAAAATTTGGGCCTGGACTCGTCCCTCTTCGAGTGAAACGTGCCCGCCTCCTCCCACCGTCTCTGCCACTTCGGCTCGATGGCCCTGAAATCATACGCCATAATCCAATCGCCTCCACAAAGTACTGTCATTGCCTTTTTAAGTCAACATTATAAGCCCGCACCGATATAAAAAACAATAGCGGCAGGAACGCCACACCACACGGAGAGACTCGGAGTGGCACGTCCCCCTTCCGGCGGACGTCGCGTCGCTCGCCAATGGTATAATCAGAATACGTTCGAACATCCGCAGGAAGGAGGCCATCACCATGAAGGAAGTCAAGATGTTCATCCTGGCCCACTGTCCACACTGCAAGAAGGCCAGGGAAATGAAAGACGAGCTCTTCGCGAAGCACCCGGAGTACGAAAAAATACCGCTCCGTGTGATCGAAGAAAACGAGGAGGCGGAGTACGCGGCAAAATTCGACTACCACCTCGTACCGACGTTTTACGTGGGAGATGTAAAAATGCACGAGGGAATTCCGACCAAAGAGGCCGTCGCAAAGGTCTTCGAGGAAGCCTACAGGTAACGATCGCCTCCTCGATCGAAGGCCCTTTACCTGCGCCGGGAAAGCACCCGGCAATCCGTCCTGGGCTCTACGCCGCCTCCTTATAGCCGGATATCGCCGAGGTTCTTCTGGGCCTTGACGACGGCGGAGATCGTGGAGCCCATCGCGTTGATCCTTTTGGCCGTGTCGTGCACGACCAGAATCGACTCGTTCATCTCGTTCGACGTCTCGTTCAGAACCGTATTCGAAGCGCTCATGACGTTCTCCATACGCTCCATGACGGATTTGTTGCTCGCGACGCACTCCGAAAAGGACGAGAGCGTGGCTTGAATCGCCTCGAACATCTGACCGACGTTTCGAATGCTCTCCATCGTCTCCTTCACCGCTTTGCTGATCTCATACACCTTGCTTTCGATGGATTCCGACGCTTCCTTCGTCTCGGCCGCAAGGTTCCGCACGTTCTCCGCCACCACGGCAAAACCCCTGCCCTGTGTCCCCGCTCTCGCCGCTTCGATCGAAGCGTTGAGGGCAAGAAGGTGGGTCTGTTTGGCGATGCGCTGGATGTCCTTGGACATCTTTCCCACTTCCAGGAAGAGCTGCAGCGTATCCTGCGTCGACGTCACCGTATCCGCGACGTCCTGGCTCATGCTTTCGAGACTGGTCCCGGAGCGCTTCATCTCGTCCAACAGCTCCCGATTCATCTTGTTGATGTTCTCCACACCCTGGCGGGATTCCCGGCTCCCCTCCTCGAAATCGTCCCGCATCTTTCCGATGAGGACGTCGAGGCGCGCGAAACGCTCCGAGGTCTGCGCCATCTCCCGCTCCATCCTGCGGACCCGGTTGACCAGAACTTCGTCCAATTGAGACATGAAGGAAGCCATCAGGGAATTGGTGAAAAACGCACCGGAGAGATCGCGGATGAGCTGCTGCTGCCTCTTGTCTCCCATATCGATCACCCGCGCCCGTATATTTCGTCGAGGACGTCGGTCCCACAGCGCAGAGCGCCAAACCAGTTCAGGAACTTGCCTACGTCCTCCCTGCCCTTGATCACCGCACCGTGTTGCGGAGCGATCATCTCCACGTCCAACCGCGAAACCAGGTCGACCCACCTGCGGCAGGCCGAGTTCGAAGCCATGTACCGGCGGTGAAAACCATCCATATACTTCATGTGCGTCTCGAAATTCTCCACGATCGGATAGCGCCCACCGACCGGGAAGATCGCCCCCCCGATATCGCCCGTGAAGAGGATCTTCGAAGTCTGATCGAAGAGAGCAAAACAACCGGTGGAGTGGAGAAAATGGGCGGGAATGAGGACGAGCTTCGCACCGGAAGAGAGCGACAGGGTCTCGCCTCTGTCCGGAATCGGGTGTATCCGCTTCTCGTCGTAAACGCCGAAGTGAGGCAGAAAGCGCGTCCACAAACCGGAGATATGGACCGATGTTCGCTCGGCCATGGAAAGCCAGAGCGCGATACCCGACGAAACGTCCGGGTCCTGGTGGGAGTAGAAAATATGCCGAATATCGTCCAAATCGGCGAGTTCGGCGACATTGGCGAGCACACGCGGGAAAACATGGGCGCCTCCGGGATCCAGAAGGATCACCTCTTTGCCGGAGACGATCATATACTGGTTGGTCTGAATCGCCATACCCTCTTCCTTTTCTTCCCAACCCAACATGATGAAACGATGATCGTCCCCGTCGTAAAGGGAGAAGGACTCCAACCGTTGTACTTCCACAACATACCCCTCCACTTCGATCCGCCGGGAGAGCGGAGGTGCGATATCCACCCCCCCGCTCCCCGGCAACTCGTTTTTTTAGAAAAACACCGAAAACCCGTTCGGACCTACATGAAGATCTCCTTGGCCACGAAGACCACGGCGAGCACCCACATGATGGCGCTCACATCCTTGGCGCGCCCGGAGATCAGCTTCACGGCCGCATAGCTGATGATCGCGAACTCGATGCCGGTCGCGATGCTGTAGGTAAAGGGCATCACGAAGACGGCGATGATGGAGGGGAGCAGCTCCGTCCAATCGTCAAAGCTGATCTTGCCTATGCTCATCATCATGTAGGCTCCGACGAAGATCAGGGCCGGCGCCGTCGCACAGGCCGGCACGATGCTGATGATCGGGTTGAAGAAGATCGCGAGCAAAAAGAGCACGGAGGTGACCAGGGCGGTAAGCCCCGTCCTGCCTCCCACGCCGACTCCACTTGCGCTCTCCACATAGGACGTCACCGTGGAGACGCCGAGGATCGCGCCCGCGGTCGTTCCGACGGCGTCCGCCATCAGGGCCTCGCGGGCCTTCGGCAGGTTACCCCGTTCGTCCAGCAATCCTGCACGCCCGGAGACGCCGATCACCGTGCCCACCGTGTCGAAGAAGTCCACGAAGAAAAACGTGAAGACGACGAGCCAGAAGTTCACCACCGCCGGATTGGAGAAATCGAAGCCGACGAGCGAAAAATCCATCTTCCAGAAGATGGGAGCGATGGAGGGAGGCATGGAGAGGATCGACTGGGGAAGAGGCGCCAGTTTAAGCGGGATCGCCACCACCGTCGTGATGATGATCCCCCACAGGATGGCACCGCGTATCTTCATGCTCTCCATGGCGCCGATCACCACTAGGCCGAGCACGGTCAAAAGCGCGGGAAGGTTGCTCTTCAACCCCCCATACGTAACGAGCGTCGCCGGATTGTCCACCACGAGTCCACTGCTCTGAAAACCGATGAACGCGATAAAAAGACCGATTCCCGCCGATATCCCGTATTTGATGGACATCGGTATGCCGTTGACGACGCTCTCCCTCACCCTGGTCAATGTGAGGAGGATAAAGAGGATGCCTTCGATGAATATCGCCGTCAACGCGACCTCCCAGGAAATCTTCATCCCCAGCACGACGGAGAAGACGAAGAACGCGTTCAAACCCATCCCGGAAGCGAGCGCGATCGGGTAGTTTGCCATGAACGCCATCAACACCGTGGCGAGGGCGGCCGCAAGACAGGTCGACACCATCAGCGCTCCAAACGGCATTCCCGTCTTCGAGAGCAGCCCCGGATTCACGAATATGATGTACCCCATCGTCATAAACGTCGTGATCCCGGCGATGACCTCGGTGCGAACGTCCGTTTTCCGTTCGCTCAGCTTAAACTGTCGTTCAAGCCATTCATTCATTTCACACAACCTCCCATCGATTTCCATGTCGTAAAATCATAAAGACCCGTCGCGTTTTTATACGAAGAGATCAAGGACTCCCCCCTCCCCAAGGTTTACATACCCTCTGTCCGTCAATTTCAGCTCCGGTATGACCGACAGAGACAGGAAGCTCACGGCCATGAAGGGATGCTGGACCGTTGTTCCCAGTTCCCTTGCCGTCGACTCCATTCTCTCCATGCTTCCGGCGAGCTCGCCAGGGTTCATCAGGCTCATGAGACCGCCCACCGGCAACGGGAGCGACGCTATTATCTCACTTCCACGAGAAGCCGCAAGGCCTCCTCCGTTTCGTATCAGGCAATTCAACGCCGTCGCGATCGAGCCGTCGTCGGCGCCGATCGCCATGAAATTGTGTGCATCGTGGGCAACCGAGGAGGCGATCGCTCCGAATTCGAGTCCGAGCCCGCAGACGAAGCCCACGGCGATCTCCCCGCTCCCTCTGTTCTTTTCCACGACGACCATCTTGAGAACACGCCGACC
>DAIPHL010000120.1:0-6949 GCA_036771375.1 Synergistaceae bacterium
AGACGGCATACGATATCGCCGACCGTGATGGGATTTCAGACGTGTTCTCTTTCGATCTGGTTGGATGCAAACGACCCCCGCCCCTTAAAGCTGGGGTAAAAATCCGGTGCAGACGCACAGGGCGGCATTGAAATTCCGGAGCCGCCCTGTGTGTCTGCTACATGTCGAGCAATTCACTGTGAGAACCCAATCGCAAAAGGTGTAACACATTGTCGTCGGTTTTCAAATAGACCAGGAGCAAATCCCCTCTTACATGGCACTCTCCACAACCGGCCCAATTGCCGATCAATGCGTGATCTCGGTATTTCGCCGCCAGGGGTTTGTCCAGCACAAGAGTCACAACGATGTCTTCAAATTCGCCCTTCAGGACTAAGCGGTACTTCCCTTTGCTTTCCCGCTTGAAATCTCTTTTGAATGCAGCCGCCTGCTTAATCGATCGCATCAAGTTCCGCTCGTAACGCGTCGAGAGTCAGTTCCTCCGTCAATCCTGCTTTTGCTTCCTCGATGGCAGCCATGGTTTCCGCGTTTGGGCGCCATATTTCGAAGGGCAATGTTTTCTCTTTCGCTGTTTTCACCAGCATAAGCCTCACCGCATCCGATACGGAAAGGCCCATATCTTCCAGGACCGCAGATGCTTCTTCTTTAATCTTGGGATCAATTCTTGCTTGCACGAGCACGCTCATCACAAACACTCCTTTCGCATTATTGAATTACATTGTAATGCAACACGCAAAAGAACACAAGTTTGACAAACAACGCAGGTATGTACACGTTGGAAGGTCCATCTTCTGTAGGGGCCCGCGGTTTGCGGGCCTTTATTTCCCCTCCCGCAACCGGTCCAGATAGTCGGCGTACCACTGCATCATGTCTCGCCGGATCTGCAAGTGATCGGCGTAATTATACGCGGCCTTGACCGCGTTGCCCTCAACATGCGCCAGCTGGCGTTCTATGGCGTCGCCGGGCCACAGCCCCGACTCATACAAGCGGGTGCTGGCCATGCTGCGGAAGCCGTGCGCGGTCATCTCGCCCGATCTATATCTCATCCTCCGCAAAGCCGCAGTGACCGCATTCTCGCTCATGGGAGCGTCCCCTGACAATCTGTTGCGCGAAGGAAAAATATATTGGCCGTGTCCCGTCTTCGGCTTTATGCGTTCTAAGATTGCCAGAGACTGAGATGAGAGCGGGACGATGTGAGGGCGGCGCATCTTCATTTTCTCGGCGGCGATCCGCATTTCCTTCTTATTTGCATCGATCTCGGACCACTCGGCGTGGCGCACCTCACCGGGGCGAACGAACGTGTATGCTTGGAACAGCATGGCTTCACGCACAATCAGCCCAGGGTATTGTTCGATATCGCGAAGCAGCTGCCCGATCTTTTGCGGATCGATGATTGATGCTTGGTGCCTGGCGACGTGCGTCTGAAGCGCACCGCGCAGGCCACCGGATGGGTCCATCGTGCAGCGCCCCGTCGAGATGCCGTAACGAAACACCTGGCTGCAAATTTGGGTGATCCTGTGGGCGAGGTCGGTGTGGCCTCGGGCTTCAATCGTACGGATCACTTCTAAAATGTCCAGGCTGGTGATTTCGCCGATCGGTCTCTTCGAAATAAGGGAGAAGATGGTTGTTCGTACGAGATCGGAGCGCCTTGATATAGCTCTCCGCGCGGCCGGGCAGAACTTTTTTCTCCATCCACTCCGCGAACACTTCGCCAAAGGTAACGACTCTTTGTGCCCTCTCTCTTTTTACGCCGGGCTTTTCACCGTCCAAAAGCTGTATGCGGGCGCGATCCCTTTTTTCGCGGGCTTCCCTCAGGGAGATGAGCGGGTATTGGCCGAATGATATTTTGTGTTCTTTGCCGTCGATCCAGTAGCGGTATCGCCAAGCTTTGGTGCCTGAAGGCGCGACATCTAGATACAGGCCGTGATCGTCGCGCAGATAGTATCTCTTGCCTTTTGCCTTCGCGTTTTTTACTTGAGCTTCCGTCAGCATATCGCACCTTCAGCCACCGTACAAATGATTTTTGTCGTGTCCGTTTTTTGTACGGTAATCACTGGAATATTATGACATAACATGGAAGGGTATGAAAGGGTCAAGTGGGCAAAAAATAAGTCCCGGCCTGGTTTTTGGCGGGACTTGGAGGGGTATGATTTGCTTTAATGGTGCCGAGGACGAGACTTGAACTCGTACGGGTTACCCCACACGCCCCTCAAACGTGCGTGTCTACCATTTCCACCACCTCGGCACAACGCTGGAATTATACGCAAGTATGAGCGCTTCGTCAACCTGGAAATTCAAACGTGTGAAAGTTGCGTCTTTTTTCCGCCGGATGTCGTACATTCTCATCGATCTGCATCGCTTTGCCGCTCCTTTGTCCCATACGTTCTTCGCAAGGCCCATTCCGACGCCGGGGGTGCTCTTTCGGCGCTCTCGAGGCTGGATCTGTTTTGCGAAGCGGAATCGTCCCCGCCATCCCGGACAATCACCTCTTCAAGGTGTCGTTTCACGAACTACGACCGCGCGGCTTTCGTGTCCGAAAGCACGTCCTTTTGCGTCGACCGCTGCATGCGTTCCCGTGGAACAAGCCCATCTTGCCGCCTTCCTCGTCGTTCGCTCCGCGGACACGCGTCTGTAAATGCCTGCAATGACGCTTTGCGATCCCCGGACTCCCGTGCTCCTTCTCTAAAACGCATCTTTGTCCCAGGCCCCAATCCTCTCAAACGCATTCAATCCTTCCGGCTCCATACCACGCTCTTTTCATTCATGTGGACATTGGAAACCGCTAAACTTGACTCGTCGAGTTTATTATGGTAAACTAACACAAGATAGTAAGCTACAATAGTTCATGAAAAGTCATGACTTCCACGGGAACAGAGCCTGACGCCTTCTGCCTTCGCTTCATCGGAGTAAACCGTTTGGTTCGATTTTCAAAGACACCCGCAATCCTTCAAAGGGGGTGTGCTCATGGATATGTTTCTTCTCGCCTTGGAACGCCATTTTTTGATCGTCGTGGCCGCGGTCGGGCTCGCCATCTGTGTCGCCGTTCCGCTCGCCGTGTGGGCGCGCAGACATGTGTTTGCCTCCGCGCTGATCTTGGGGTTTGGCAATCTGATCTCGACGATACCGTCCATCGCTCTGTATGGCCTCATGATGCCGCTCCTGTCGGTTTGGGACGTGGGGATCGGAAGGGTTCCCGCGATCGTTGCGCTCTTCCTCTATTCTCAGCTTCCGATGGTCCGAAACACTCTGGTCGGATTGCGTGGAACGGATCCGTCGGTTGTCGACGCGGCTGTGGGGATGGGAATGACGGAGCGCCAACTCCTTTTCAAGATCAGGCTTCCTTTGGCCTTGCCCATGATCATGGCCGGGATCCGAACGTCCACCGTCATGGGAACGGGTGTCGCTTCGATCGCCGCCTATATCGGAGCCGGAGGCTTCGGGACCTACATCATTCGTGGAATTGCGACAAGCGACAGGAAGACGATCCTGATAGGGGCTTTCGGAGCGAGCGGGCTCGCCATCTCTCTCGATCTCGTCTTGCACAGGATCCAGCGTATTTTGGAGAGGAGGGTTCGCCGATGAACGCAACCGCTCTTCTGAAATACGAAGATGTCTCCAAGCGCTATGCGGATCGCTTCGATGCCGTGAAGGGGATGAATTTTTCGATCGCCCGCGGAGAGACGATCGTGCTGATCGGTCCGTCCGGTTGCGGCAAGACCACCACGCTGCGCATGACGAACCGACTCGAGGAACCGACCTCCGGTCGCATACTGCTGAACGGCGTCGACACGTCGGAAATGGATCCGACCGTTCTTCGGCGAGGCATGGGGTATGTGATTCAGGGGATCGGACTTTTCCCTCACATGAGCGTCTGGGAGAACATCGCCACGGTTCCCAAGCTGAAGGGCGTCCACCGGGGCGATTTGGACGGAATCGTCGAGAGGAGCATGGCGCTTATGGAGCTCGACAAAAAACAGTACGCGGGGAAGTACCCGCACGAGCTCTCGGGTGGACAACAGCAGCGCGTGGGTGTGGCGCGGGCGCTTGCCGGCAACCCCGAGATCATTCTGATGGACGAGCCCTTTGGGGCTCTCGACCCCCTGGTGCGCGAGACGCTGCAGGGCGAACTGCTTCTGATCAAAGAGAGGATGTCGACCACGATTCTTTTCGTGACGCACGACATCCACGAGGCGATCAAGTTGGGGGACAGACTTGTACTCATGAGGGACGGAGAGATCGTCCAGATCGGCGATCCCCTCTCTTTGCTCGCGTCTCCCAGAAACGATTTCGTCGCGGAGTTTGTCGGCTCCAGGGATATCCTGGTACGGCTCAAGTATCTGAGCGCGGAGAAGGTGAGCCGTGTCTTCGAGCCTCCCCGTGTCGCGGTGCAGGGTACGTTTGTACAGGCGAAAAACGCCTTGACGGAGAATCCGTCGGGTTCTGACGAAGCCTTGTGTCCGCTTGTCTGTGTCGTCGACGACGAAGGCGCTCCGGTCGGCTATGTCGATGCGTCCGCGGGGTATGAAGACGGCGTGCCCCTCTCTGCCTGCGCCGCTGCCTCGAAGGTTTTGAAGAGGGAAGCCACCGCATACGAGGCGCTTGCCGCCATGGTCTCCGCTAACGTCACGACCATTCCGATCGTGGAGGGAAACGGCAGGCCTGTGGGCGTGGTCACGTTGTCGTCGTTGCACGATTATGTGAGGGGTGTTCTCTGATGCTCTCCAACGATATCGTCACCTGGGGCCTGATGAGGCGGCTTTTGTACCAACATCTGGGTTTGGTCTTCTCGTCCGTTTCGATGGGGTGGGTCGTCGCGATGATCGTGGGGGTGTGGGCGACCAGGCCGAAGAGGCGGAACGGAGCGTTTCCCGAGATGCTGGTACGTCTTCTCTCCCTGGGACAGGCGATTCCGAGCCTCGCCGTTTTGGGTCTGGTCATGGCGTTGTTCGGAATAGGCTTTCCGACCGCGATCGTCGCCCTTGTCCTGTACGCGCTGGTCCCGATGTTGCGGAATATCGTTTCGGGGCTGACGGAGGTGGACGAATGGGTTCTCGACGCGGCTCGGGGGATGGGGATGTCGAAAAGTGCCGTTCTGTGGAAAATGGAGTTTCCCTTGGCGCTGCCGGCGATGATGGCTGGCCTCAGAACGGCCGTCGTCGTGACGGTCAGCACGGCGGCTTTGAGTTCACAGATCGGAGGAGGCGGTTTCGGTCGCTTGATCTTCATGGGGATCGCCATGATGGACACGGGGTTGATGTTTATGGGCGCTCTTCCGACCGCCGTTATTGCGATCGGCTTGGATTTTGCGCTGGGCCGTATGGAGAGGTCGCTTGTCGGCCGGCGCAGGATGGAAGCCGATGAAAGGAGGATTTGTCGATGAAGGATTTGAGAATATTCTGCCGGGATTGCTTCTGCTGCTTGTTGGTGGTTTCTCTTTCCCTCGGCGTCGTATTTTTCCCGGCCCAGGTTTCGGCAAAGAGCAAGGGAAAGTTCATCGTGGGGAGCAAGGAGTTTACCGAACAGTTGATCTTGGGGCACATGGTATCCGCCATCATGGCCGACGCCGGATACGACGTCGACAGCCGCGTCCCTCTTGGGGGGACGAATATCGTCCGACAGGCGCTTCTCTCCAAACAGATAGACGGGTACGTCGAGTACACCGGAACCGCGACGATGGTCTTCTTCAAGGAGAAGCAGGTCATGTCGGCGGAGCGGACCTATGAAATGGCGCGGGAGAGGGACGCCAAAGTCGGCCTCGTCTGGCTCCCTCCCATCCGCTTCAACAGTACGTACTGCCTCATGATGCGACGGGAAATGGCCAAACGGCTCGGGATAAAGAGCATGTCCGATCTCGGGGCCTATCTCGACGCGAATCCGGGCAAACTGAAAATCGTCGTGAACAACGAGTTTTTCGCGAGGCCGGACGGTCTTCCGACGATGTTGAAGACGTATGGCTACAAGTTGGACATTACGACCCTGACGCAGATGGATTCGGGATTGATCTACCTTGCCCTGAAGGATGGGAGAGCCGATGTGGGGTTGGGTTTTGCCACCGACGGCCGCATCAAGGCGTATGACTTTGTCGCTCTCGAGGATGATCGACGGATGTTTCCCGTGTACAATCCGTGCCTGGTCGTGCGGAAGCCGTTTTTGGACAAGGATCCATCGATCGCTTTGTATTTCGCGAAGCTTGCCAAGGCCCTCGACAACGAGGCCATCGTGACGCTCAACTACCGGGTGGCGGAGAAAAAGGAGGACCCCAAAGCGGTTGCGACGGAATTTCTCAAGGCACGGAGGATCATAAAGTGACTGCTGCCTCTTTTAGGGAGTCGGGTGCCGCGTTTTATGCGGCGCCCGACGTTTTTCTCGCTTCCTTCAGGTACCGGTAGATCGTCGGCACGCTCGTCTCCATGAGCCGCGCGACCTCCTCGATCGCCCCCTTGACGAGAAAGGCTCCTCTTTGATTCAAGACCTCGATCACCCGTTGTCTGTCCTTCCTCTTCATTTTCTCGGGCGGTATGTTCATGTCGGTGACGACCGACTCGAAAATTCCCGGAAGGAGCTGTCCCACCTCCGTCTGGTATATGTCGAAACGCTCCTCGATCTTCAGCGTCTCCACCTTTTCGAACGTGCTTCCGACCAGGAGCTCGTCCGGGTGACAGAGGCCGAGGATCTGCTTGGAGACGTTGCGGAATTTCGTGTCGTCGAAGGTGATGCACAGGAGTCCCACCAGATTCCCGCCGTCCCGGATGTAGAGAGTGGAGGTCCGGAGCTGCTTGTTGCCGGTGGTGAGCGCCGTGTAGTTGACCTCGTAGCTCTTCTCCTTCTGTCGGTTTCGTTTCAGCGAATCCTTCAGGGTTCCCGGAGCCGAGCAGCCGACCGTTCTTCCCGTGACGTGTCCGTTCGCGATGGCGATGATCGTCTTGTCCTTCAGGCTCAGGTCGTGCAGGGC
>DAIPHL010000121.1:0-6893 GCA_036771375.1 Synergistaceae bacterium
GTACCCATGAAGAGTTTTGCAGCTGATACACTTGGTATCCTGCTGCATTTTCGATGCTTTTCTTTCCGTCCTTGTCCTGCATCGCGAGTTGCGTCTCCGCATATCTCGAGAATTTGACGAAAGGCAGCCCGATCAAAAGATAGATCACGGCGACCATGATCCCCGGTCCAACGTAGTCGTAGTACGTTGCAGCCAGCTGTCCATAGGCTTTTGTGAGATCGACCATGGTGATGATGGAGACGAGCGAAGAATCCTTGAGCAGCGATATGAAGTCGTTTGTGATCGGTGGAATGACGACCCGGATCGCCTGGGGAAGCATGACTTCCTTCATCGCCTGTCCCCGGTTCATGCCCAGAGCCAACGCCGCTTCCCACTGTGTCGTGGGAATCGCGAAAAGCCCGGCCCGATATATCTCGGCCTGGTAGGCGGAGTAGTTGAGCCCCAGCCCAATTGCGCCCGCCCAGAACGGGGAGAGCTTGATCCCGATGCTCGGAAGGCCGTAGAAGATGAAGAAAAGCTGGATCAAAACCGGCGTTCCCCGCATCAGTTCGATGAACGCGGTCGCGAACGCCGCAATCCACTGCGGCGCGAAGATACGCACGATCGCAAGTAGGAGGCCGAGCGCCATCGCGATGAGCATGGCTGTAATGGAGACGTGCAGTGTGACGATCGCTGCCTTGCCGAACGTCGGAAGAAAGCCGGTGTAGCGTGAAAGCCGTGCCTTCAGGGAGAGTTCGGGGCGATGCGTCTCGGCCCACTCGTCGTACCTTGTCATTTCGACCTTTCTTGGGCTGTAGTCGTTGAATTCCCGCGCCATGATCGGGCTCCACAGGTTCCAGCGATCGTAGATCTCCCGCAGCTTCCCGCTGTCGCGAAGGTACACGATGCTCTCGTTTATTCTCCTGAGGAGCTCCTTGTTTTCTTTGGAGACCGCGATGGCGTATATGATCTCTCCGATGGGTTTTCCGACGAATTTGATCTCGGGATTGAAACCCGCGGAGTAGATCGCGATGGGCGAATCGAAGAGGGCCGCGTCGAGCCGTCCGTTTTGCAGGTCCTCGTAGGTATTGGCCTCTACGATATACGTCCGTATCTCCACGTCGCCCAGTTCCTCCAGGACCATCTGTGCGTAGCTCTCCTTGAGGGTTCCGACCACCTTGCCACGACAGTTTTCGAGCTCTTTGATGTCCTGGTTTCCTTTGCGCACGGCAAGCTGCAGAAAGGTCTTGTAGTAAGGGATCGAAAAGGCCACACCCTCCTCGTGCTCCGGGGTCACCTCGAGCCCGTTGATGGCGATGTCGTACAGGTTGCGGGATAGTCCCGGTATCAGGTTGTCCCAGGCGTTGTTGATGTATTCGGTTTTTTTGCCGAGGTAGTCGGCGATGGCGTTGACGATGTCGACTTCGAAGCCGATCAGTTCTTTGTGATTTTTGGGGTCCGGGAACATGTACGGGAATCCCCCCTCCGAGTCGCCTCCCCATCGCAGAACTCCCTCTTTTGCCGTGATCGAGGCCATGGAAGAACCGCATGAAAGAGACAGAAAAAGCACCACGAGCAGCCATGAAAGCAGGTGTTTTTTCATCAGCAGGTCACCGCCGTTCCGGTAAAGTGCCGCAGGAAGGCCCGCGTTCTCTCGTTTTTGGGGTTGGTGAAGAGGATGTCGCCGTCGTCGAACTCGACGATCTCCCCTTTGTCGATAAACACGATGTAATCCGACGCATCCCTTGCGAATTTCATCTCGTGTGTCACGATGATCTGCGTCATTCCCTCGCTGTCTAGGTCTTTCATGACCTGGAGGACCTCTCCGACGAGTTCGGGGTCGAGCGCCGAGGTCGGTTCATCGTACAACATCACCATGGGGTTCATGGCAAGTGCGCGTGCGATCGCTGCCCTTTGGCTCTGCCCACCCGAGAGCGTCGAAGGATACTTGTTCGCCATCGATCCGAGTCCGACTTTTTCCAGCTGTCGCATGGCGATCTCGCGGGCTTTTTCTTGCGGCATCTTCTTCACGACGACGGGAGCCAGCATGACGTTTTGAAGAACCGTTTTATGGGGAAACAGATTGTTGTAGCCCTGAAAGACCATTCCCACTTCGTTTCTCATCTCATGTGCGATTTGAAGCATTTTATCGTCGGGACGATGGTCTCGCCCCTTTCTCTCGAGCTCGACCTCGCCGATGCGTATATAGCCGGAGTCGAGCAGTTCCAGACAGTTGAGGCAGCGGAGAAAGGTCGATTTTCCACAGCCTGACGGACCGATCAGGGACACCAGATCGCCTTCCTTGATGTTGATGCTGATGTTGTTCAGAACCTCACCGTCTTCGAAGCTCTTGCAGAGGTTTTTGACCACAATGAGAGATTCTTCCGGTAGATTGACCATAGCGTATTCATACCTCCTGGAAAAATATATGATGGTATAAACGATCGCCAAGCCATCACCGTCTCAGTGTCGCAGAAGGTATAAACGCCATGTAGGGGATCTTCAGGTTGATTTGGAGACGTTCGAGCACATACCGTGAATCGATCGCGAGAAATCCGAGCGGTTTCCTGGCGGAGTCGGTCTCCTTGCTGCGCATTCTCTTCGAACCGATTTTGTCGAAGCGGTTTCCTGTGGGATTTATATGGATACAAAACGGACGAATATGGATGAAAGCACGGATGAAACTCGATCCATGAAGTGGTTTTTTGTCATAAACGGGCATCTGTCTTTGTCTTTTTTGCCGAACGACGATTCGGCCCCGGCGTATCACGCCACCCCGGGGTTTTTTCAATTTATTCTCACCTCCCCTTTTGCGATGCCATCATTTTATACATGTGTTTAGGAGGTATTTTAAGTGTTTTGTCGTTACATTGCAATAGGTCGAGAGGACGATTCCCTCTGTCCTACCGGATACTTCAATCGAACGACTGTAAATTGTTACGATACGGACGCGAACTACATCGTGTATCCTTCAGTGACGAAATATGAGGGCAATTTGAAAAAGGGGTGTTATGATCGTGAGAAAGACATTTGTGTTGTCGGTTTTTGTGGTGTTCATCGTTCTGTCGGTCGCCTCCTTCGCGTTCGCACACGGTGGTCACGCGGGGATGAAAAGAGTTGGCGCCCATTGGCATCTCTTTATGGACGATAACTGTTTCGGACATTTCGGGGGATTTGCGGGAAACGGGGTAGGAAGAGGGGCGTACGATGATCTTCGAGGCATCGAGTTGCCTCGCGAGATCCGGGATAAGCAAGCGGAGATGAACAGGTTACGGGATGAGATCGGAAAGGAGATCGCAAGAAAACCGATTGACCGTCCGAAAATCGAGGCGCTGTTTAAGAAACGCTTTCAACTCCGTGACGAAATCTCGAAGTGGTTTGTGAAGCAACACCTCGACGCGTTGGAGAAAGCCCAGAGGTAGAAGAGCCTTGTAGGTGGTCTGGAGAAGACGCGGTGTTTTGGGGCGCCTCCCTTCGTGGGGGGCGCCTAGAAGCGCTTCCCGTGAAAGGAACAATCGAGCACGATGAGGAAATAGAGGGTCTGGCATGATACGTATCTTGTTGGCGGATGATCACCCCTTGACACGAGCCGGCCTCGTCGCATGGCTCGAAGGGGAGAGCGGCATCGAATTGGTGGGAGAGGCCGACGATGGCGAATCTGCCTGGAAAAAAATACTTGAACTCGCCCCGGATCTCGTCTTGATGGATATCGAGATGCCCAATGGGAACGGGATCGAGATCGCCGCACGGGTGCTCAGGGAGAAATTGCCCACCGCGGTGCTGATGTTGACCGCATACAGCGGGGAAGAATACGCCATCGCGTCTCTCCGGGCGGGAGCGAAGGGATTCGTTCTTAAATCCGCGCCGCTGGAACAGCTGAGAAGAGCAATCTTCGACGTCGCGAGCGGCGTTTTCTACCTGGATCCGTCCGTATCGATCGCATGGGAATGCGAGCCGTATGAAGCGCTTTCCCCCCGTGAAAAAGAAGTCCTGCTCCTTGCGAGCGAAGGGTTGCCAGCCTATGAGATCGCATCTCGACTGTTGATCGCCGAGCGCACCGTGACGGCGCATTTGACGTCCATTTACGGAAAGCTTGGCGCCAAAAACAAGACCGAGGCGATTTTGATCGCTCTCAAAAGAGGCGTCATTCTCTTGAGCGAGTTGCGATTCCAGGCCGGAGAATGACGTTGTGAGAAAGCATGCGCTCTTTCTTCTGATGGTTTTTGTCACGGCGATGACGGGGTGTACCCTCTGCATCTCCGTTTACGCATTTACCGTCCACAAAAGGACGATGGACGCGATGTTGCGCTCCTATGTGCTCGACTTGACGGAGAGTTACGCGAACGCTTCTTTTCACGAATCGATTCGGCATGGAAGGAGAGTCCCGGGGCAGAGGAAGATGCGCCTTCACATCTTTTCGACGATGCCGATGATGCAAAAAGAGGGGAGCGGCGGAATTTTGATTCTCTCGGAGGATGGATCGATCTTGCGTTCGACGGGGGATGTGGAGAAATTACTTCCGTTGTGGCATGCCGAGTTCTCCCTCGACGAGGTGCACGAGGTATCCGACGCGCGGGGGCACCGCTATTACTTGGCCGGACGCAGGACGGCAGGCGAAAACTACGTGCTGGCCTTTGTCTCCAGAACCGATGCATGGCGTCCGCTCGCCGCGATATGGACGTTTTGGGTCCTGTCGGCTACCGCAATGTCCTTTTTCGTGATGGTCGGCATGGTCTCGCTCTGGCGATATCTGGTGATGCCGCTATACAGAATTGTGAACCGCATAAAAGACATGAAATGGGGTTGGGAGTTGCCCGCTTTTTCGCACGGTTCTCCGTTTTTCGAGCTTCGGGCGTTGTCGGAGGTGCTTGAGGAGTTGGCGCGGGAGGCGGTTGATAAAGAGGTATTGAAAGCGCGTTATGTGGATGATTTGGTGACGGCTCAGGAGGAGACCAGAAGACAGTTGTCCAGGGAACTGCACGACGGTCCCCTACAATCGGTGATGGCCGCCATAAGGAGAATCCAGCTCGTTCGAGCATCTTTAAACGAGACGTCTGTTTGTGAAGGGAAGGCCGGCGATCACCTGGAGGTTGCCGAGGACGTCTCGCTGGTCGCCGTGAAGGAGATCCGCGATTACTGCGACGAGCTTTCACCATCCTGGGTCAAACTCGGGTTGCAGAGCGCGATGAATGAAAATTTGAAGCGACTGTCCCGGAGTTACGAACGGCTTCACATCGTGCTGGATGTAGACGAAAGACTGGAGTGTTTTACGGAAGCCCGGATTCTCGCCCTGATTCGTATCACACAGGAAGCGGTCTCCAATTCGGTGTGGCACGGTAAAGCACGGAACGTTCGGATCTCTTTGCATAAACGGGAGGGGAAAACGGTTTTTTCCGTCGAGGACGACGGTGTCGGTTTCTCAAGCGGAGGGGCAGACTGTGAACGATTGCGCACCAGTGGGCACAGAGGGCTTGCCAATATCAACGAGAGAGCCCGGCTCCTCGGCGGAACGATGGAGATCTCTCGGGCAGACGGAGGGGGGACGATTCTGCGTATCGTGTTTTGACGCGATGTCGGTTTTTGTGTGTTTATACAGAAAAATTGCTAAATTTTATGCATCTTGTGCGAAATCCGCTTGGATGATATACTGCGCTTACAATTTCATAGCGAGGAAATGTTTCGGTGTTCGGGAATCCGGTTGAAAGCCGGAGCGGCCCCGCCACTGTGATCCGGACGAAACCGCGCCATATCACTGTCCCATCGGGATGGGAAGATGCGGAAGTAGGAGGAAGGAGAGTCAGGAGACCGGCCGAGACAAATAAGTGTTGTTGTGCGCGGGCGCAATGGATGCGAGATTGCAATCATGAACAGAGCTCATATCCAACGAGAGGAGAGGCCGCGCTGGCGTTTTCTTCTCTTTGCATTCTTGCATACTAATTGGAGGCGTGATGTATGAAGGAAGGAAAGCGTTTAAGCGAAGATGCGCACTGTGCTGCCACGGATGTGCCGCAGGCGGGTTTGCCCCGTGTCGAATTCGACGAATTTGCGGGAACGGGCTACGATGAGTGGAAGGAGGCCGCCATCGCGGCTTTGAAGGGCGCCCCTTTCGAGAAGAGTATGTTCACACAGACGTACGAAGGAATCAAACTCGAGCCGGTTTACACCATCGACCACACCAGAGATTTGCCCTCCCCGAAAAGCTTCCCCGGCCAGAGCGACGCACTCCGCGGCGCAAGAGCCTCCGGTTATCTGTCGCGTCCTTGGGAGATCGCGCAGGAGTGTGACGCGATATCTCCCGCCCTCGCAAACGATTGGTTGAAACGCGACCTGGAAAGAGGCGCCACGACGATCGCTCTCAATCTTGATCCGAACCTCGTCAAAGAATCCGCCGATTTGCATGTCCCTGTGTTCCGGAGAGGTGTCGCGGTGTCGAGCCTTTCCGATTTGGAGACGGTGCTCGAAGGAGTCTGTGTGACCAAGCACGAGTTTCATGTTCACGCCGGTGCTTCCAGCGCCGCTTCGCTCGCTCTCTTCTGTGAGGTGGCGAAAGGACGCGGCAGCAAGCCGGCGAGTCTGACGGGATGTATCGGAGCCGATCCGATCGGAAGCTATTTGAAGAACGGTTCCCTCCCGTGTGACCTGGATCAATTCTTTGACGAGATGGCTCATACGATCTATTTTGCGCGTGAAAACGCCCCTCGTCTGAGAACTGTCCTGTTGGATGCTTCCGTCTACCACAATGGAGGAGCCAACGCGGTGCAGGAGGTTGCCTACGTGATGGCCGATGCCATAGAGACCATGAATGCGATGCGCTTCCGCCATCTCGAGATGAACGATTTTGCGCGGCACGTCCGGTTCGAGTTTTCGATTGGCTCGAACTTCTTCATGGAAATCGCCAAGCTCAGGCGCCGACC
>DAIPHL010000122.1:0-6744 GCA_036771375.1 Synergistaceae bacterium
GGTCGGCGGGGGTGAGGAGCCTGTCGAAACGGGCGCCGATGACGCGGGCCGTCTCCCTGCTACGTCGGGGGGAGTTTCTGGGTATCCTGCCGGATCAACACGGCGGCCGGGACGGAATACGGGTCCCGTTTTTCGGGATTCCCACCTCCACCTCTTTGGGGTCGGCCGCCTTTGCCTATCTCACAGGTCTTCCGATCGTCCCTCTTTTTTCACAAAGAATCGCTCCCTGCCGACACAAACTGACGGTCTTTCCCCCCTTGGAGTGGAAGCGAGCCGCCGACCGCGACGCCACGATCGAGGAGATCACGGTCAAGGTGAATCGGGCGATGGAGAGGATGGTCCTCGAAGCGCCGGATCAATGGTTGGCACAGCACAAGAGGTTCAAGGAGCTCTACGGAGGAGGCCGGGAAAAAACCGCGCCACGGTGAAAAGACCGGCTCGAGCGAGTGTAAAATCTTCGAGGCTTTCAGGCTGTTCTTTTCGGGAACATCGTGGTCTCACGGCATGTCGCCTGTGAAAAAGTCCACAGAGCGCCCCCTGTCTCCGCCTCGGTCATTTGGGGCGATTGCGGAGGAGTGAGGATTGTCCCCGATGGAGCGCGGCGTCTTTTTCACACGGTCCCTGCCGATCGGAGCGGGGGATGGCCTCCCAGTATATCTTTTTCGTACCGAGCAGGTATTGAGGGTAGTTTTTCTTGATGGATTCGTAGGCTTCCACCAGGTGTGTTCTCAACGTTTCGCCCGCCAGAAGGGAGTTCCCGTCCTCGATCGCCTGGATGATGGTCCGATGCTGTTCCGTGATGTGTTCGAACCATCCTGTATCCTTCAGCACGTGGTGATGGACGAACGCATTGTTGCGCTCGACGATGCCGGCGATGCTCTCGTTGATGCGAGACAGAAGCGGATTGTGGGCCGCCTCCGTTTCGAGGTGATGCAAAAGTGCCTCCCATTTCGCATTTGCCAGCTCTTCTTCCGGCGTCGAGAAGGGGGTCGCCGCGAATTCGGCGTGGCACTTCCATAGCTTTTCCAGGTCCTCGGCCGTACGCCGGACGGCTGCAAGCTGGACCGCCGGGACTTCCAGCATCATGCGTACCTCCATCTGCATCGGCATGAACTCGACGGGAGGGATCTGCATATACTGAAGGTTCTGTGCAATGCCGTCCGTGTTCTGTGACTTCACGAAGACGCCCTGTCGCTCCTTCTTTTCGATGATCCCCATCGATTCGAGGGTGATCATGGCCTCGCGGAGAACGTTTCGGCCGATGCCGAATCGCTTCGCGAGATTCCGTTCCGAAGGGAAGCGCTCTCCTTCGTCGCGATAACGAGACTCGCTTGCCATCTCCTTCAGGGCGGCGATGACGATGTCTTTTTTACTGTCGGTTTTCATCGAGGTGAACACCACGTTTCTGCAAAATATCAGTCAACGAAGAAAATGATCCATAGCGAGCCGCTGTAACCGATGATCAACGCAAGACAGACCGCAGCCGACAACATATCCTTGGCACGCCGGATCTCCTCCCGGTAGGTTTTGCCCAGGACATGGTCCATGAATATCTCCATGGCGGAGTTGACCAGTTCGAGTGTGATGGGAAGCAAACAGGCCAAAAAGACCAGGAAGACCTGAGGTCCTTCGCATCCGAGCAAAATCGACAAAAACACCATAACCGCAAGAGCCAGGGTCTCCTGCATGATCGCCTTCTCTTTGAGAAAGGCGACACGAAAGCCGTTGAGAGAGTTCAGGGTCTTGCGGAAGAGGCTGCTGTTTTTCCAGTTGGCGGTGGTCATGGTCCTTCTCTCCCGGGATGTCCGTCAATCCGATTCCAGGGAGTGAACTGCGACCGAGTGAAATGCGTCGCTGATATCGCAGCCGTCGATGCCATACTTTTCCTTCTCGTCCTCCAGAATTTTCTTTATTCTGCTGTCGTCCCTCCGCGTGGTCGGGCTGTCGCCGATCGAACGGATGACCAGCTCGATGGCGTCTTTTGCCATCTCGTTGCTCTCCGGGGTGTTGGCGAGTCGGTAATAGACCCACTTGCCCACCTTCCTGCCCTCGATCAGCCTCGCCTGTTTCAGGACGGAGAGGTGTTTCGAAGTCGTGGAGGGTGAGAGATCCAGAAACGCCGTGATCTGGCAGACACAGAATTCGTGGTGGCGAAGCGCCATCAGTATCCGCACCCTGTTCTCGTCCGAAAGAGCCCTCGTAATATTCATGAAATTCATAAACGGCAAGCACAACACCCCGATCATCCCACGACATCCGGATTCTTTCGTCCATTTTACGACATGGGCGTTGAAAATCCAAATCGTACCAAGCGGGAATGTTCTTTTTCAGCGAAACGTCGTATTTCGTATCGTGGTTGTCCGGAACGGATGAATCGCTTGTGTCTCGCTTTCATGATGTGCGCACACAGACGTGACGGTTCGCTGCCGGATCGCGGTGTGGCGAAGAGGAAGCCGTCGTCGTTTTGCCGTCCATCGGGATTGCGCTCACGCTTCTCGCGGCGGGTTCTTTTTTCGCCGGGGAGTCCGAGGAGGATTTTCAGCCTCCTTATCGAAACGTTTCCAAAACTCCCTCGCGGCGGAATCAGAATCCAGACTCATGAAAAGCGCCTCCTTCGTCCCACCGTTTCTTGTTCGACGACCTGTTTTTCCACAGGACTCGCCGATCTGCGGCGGACGGCCTGGAGGGGAGCGTTTGAGCGAGCGGGAGAGGGCGATAGGTCCTTTTGAAAAGAGCGCTGCGTAAGGAAGAAGCCAAGAGAGAAAAAAGAGAGAGGAAGGCGAGTGTGACGCTGACGCAAGGACACCGCCGGCGTGCATGTCCCGGCGGTGTCCTCGAAATCTCAAGCGAAGGGGGGACGTAGAAAATGTCTTCCTTCTTTCTTTGCCCCCTGTTCTTCAGGGGTCGTTTTATTCCTCTTCCGTCTTCACCTTGAGGACCTGTCTCCCGCGATACTGTCCACAGTTGGAGCAGGCGCGATAGGTCTGCACGGCCTCGCCGCAATTCGGGCACGTCGTCGTCTCCGGGGCCGAAAGAGCTCCGAGGAACTTGGCCTTACGGTTGTGCGTGCGCGCGTGCGAAATTCTTCTTTTTGGAGTTGCCATCGTCATCCCTCCCTCGTTGTTCCGTTCAAGCGATTTGCTTATTCCTTCAGGTCGCGGAGCGCAGCGAACCGGGGATCGATCTCGTCTTCCCTGCAACCGCAATCTCCTTCGTTTTTGTTGTGTCCGCAGATGTGACACAGCCCCGCGCAGTCGTTCGAACAGAGCACTCGCTCCGGAAGGTTCAGGATCAGGACCTCCCAGACGTACGGCGCGAGATCGAGTTCCGTCTGGAAACGATCAACGGGGATGACGTCGATGTCACCGTCCTCCTCCGTGCCGTCCGATGCCGAATGTCCCGGTTCGTCTTGCAACGACCGCAGTGTAAAAAGATACCTCAAATCGCCCGTAATTGCAAGTCCCGTTTCGCGAAGACAGCGACAACAGGGGAGGCTGAAGCGTGCATCGACCTCGATCCGTACCAATATTCGATCGCCGGTCAAGGTTGCGGTCACGTGCGAGGCGACCGGCCCAGTCGCCTCGTAAAGCTGATTCCAATGCAGGATGGCTCCGTCGAGGTCCAGATCGAACGATTCACGCAGGGACTCGCCGTCCTTGGGGATCGCAGACAATAAAATTTTGCAGTCCCATTCGCCCGGGGGAGCCTTGTACTCTTTCATGGTGTCGGGGGTGCCCGTCTCCTAGCCCGCGGACAGCCTCTGGGTATCGCGCGCGATCATGAGCTCTTCGTTTGTGGGGACCACCAGTATCTTGACCCTGGAGTCGTCCGCGCTGATGATCGCTTCTTTTCCGCGCATTCCGTCGTTTTTCGCGTCGTCTATTTTGATTCCCATGAACTCGAGCCCTTCTGTCGAGGCCTTGCGTATCGCATCGCTGTTTTCGCCGATGCCTGCCGTGAAGACGATTGCGTCGAGCCCGCCCATTTCTGCGGCGTACGCGGCGATGTATTTTTTGATGGAGGTGCAGAGTATGTCGACCGCGAGCCTGGCTCTCTCGTTGCCCTTGTCCGCCGCGGTTTCGACGTCGCGTAGATCGCTCGAGATGCCGGAGACCCCGAGAAGTCCGCTTTCTTTGTGCAGTATGTCGCTGACGCGTTGAACATCCTGCTCTTTTTCCATCAGATAAAGGAACACCGACGCGTCGACGTCTCCGCATCTTGTCCCCATGAGCACGCCCTGCGTGGTTCCCATGCCCATGCTGGCGTCCACGCTGCGTCCGCCGTCTACCGCCGTGATGGAGCTGCCGTTGCCCAGGTGGCAGGTCACCATCTTCAACGAGGTCGCCGGTCTGCCGAGGATCTCGGCGGCCCGCTGGGAGACGAAGGCGTGGCTCGTTCCGTGGAAAGAATAACGACGCACCTTGGCTTCTTCGTAGTACTTGTAGGGAATTCCGTATATAAAGGCTTTGGGTGGCATCGTCTGGTGGAAAGCCGTGTCGAAGACCACGACGTTCGGCACGCTGGGGAGGGCTTTCCGCATGGCGTGTATGCCCATGAGATTCGCGGGGTTGTGCAGCGGCGCCAGGTAAGAGCAGTCCTCGATGTCCTTGATCACCGCGTCGGTGACGAGGGTGGATTTCGCGTTCTTCTCGCCGCCGTGAACGATGCGGTGTCCGACGGCGGAAAGCTCGTCCAGATTTTTGATGACGCCGGCCTGTGCGTCCAGCAGCATGTCCAGAACGATCTTGATCGCTGCGGTGTGGTCGGGAATGTCCGTTTCACGAACCACCGGGTCGTTCGAGCCTTTGTTGTGTTTGATGCGCGAACCCGCGATACCGATTCGCTCGACGAGTCCCTTCGCCAGGACGGACTCGTCGCTCATGTCGAAGAGCTGATACTTGAGGGAAGAGCTTCCGCAGTTCAAAACCAGTATTTTCATCTACACCTGTAACCTCCTTGACCGATCGGCACTCCTCCCGTAACCTTAGCATTGTGGGAGGAGGCCAGCGTTTGAAAGTAACCGGAATCATCGCCGAATACAACCCCCTTCACGAGGGGCACCAATATCATATCAGGAAATCGAGGAATATTGTTCGGGCTGACGCGACAATTGCCGTAATTTCCTCAAATTTCGTCCAGCGCGGCGAACCGGCGCTCGTCGACAAGGGAGTGCGGGCTGAGATGGCTCTTGCGTGCGGTGTGGACCTGGTTCTGGAGCTTCCGGTCGTCTACTCGTCCCGCAACGCGGGCCTTTTTGCAAATGCCGCGGTGGATATCCTGGCTTCGACCGGTCTTGTCTCTTCCCTCTGTTTCGGCATGGAGACGCCGGATGAAAGGAAGCTGAATGCCGTGGCGGACCTGTTGAACGAGGAACCGAAAGAGTTCAGGGCGGACCTCAGACGGTACCTGAAGGGGGGATGTTCCTTCGTTCAGGCGCGAAGCCTGGCGCTCGAAGAGAGGATTCCGGGGTGCCTTTCTTTTTTGAAACGGCCGAACAACAATTTGGCGCTTGCCTACACGAAACGGATACGCGAGAAAGGATATCCGCTCGAAGTGATCCCGATCGAGCGGGTCGGGGCCGGATTTCATGACAGAAAGGTCGGCGAAGCCTCTTCGTACGCGAGCGCGAGCGCGCTGAGGAGGCTCTTCGAAGCGGGGCGCGAGGAGCTCGTGTACGCGAGAATGCCGGAGAAAGCCGCCTCGCTCCTTCGATCGTCGAGTGAATCCGGCCATGTGGCCTTATCCAAAGAGCGGTATTGGCGAGCGATACGGTTGTCGATCCTACGGGACGGCGTCGAGGGTTTATCGCGTGTCGCGGAGATGCGCGAGGGGCTGGAGAACAGAATGCATTCGTTCGTTTGGGAATCGGAATCGTTCGATGCCTTTCTGAGCGCCTGCACGAGCAGGCGATACCCGGCGGGACGCCTGAGCCGGCATTGCGTGCATCTTTTGATCGGTCTTTTGCATGAGGCGAGCAGGGATTTTCAGAAGAACGGTCCTCCGTACATAAGGGTCCTGGGGGCGAACGAGACCGGCAGGCGACTGCTTCGGACGATGCGCGACAGCGCGAAGCTTCCCCTCATATCGAAATCATCCGCCCCATGGAGCTCCTACGCGCGGCGAATGATGGCATTCGAGCACAGAGCGACGGAGATATGGGAGATGCTCACCGACAGCCCGAGGCCAAAACGTGAATCCCGTTTCCGTACGGTGATCCTGCATGATTCGGCCTGACCCGCTCTTCCGGTTTTTCCTCTCCTTGATCCGCTTGCGTCTTTCTGTCTCATACGAACGAATCGGCGACGTGAAGCGTCGCTTTCCGTGCGAGAATAGGGTAGTGGTTTGTTTTTGACGGGGAGACGATGCCGTGCTGTTGGAAAAAAGATGGGCCTGTATCGAGTTTTCGTCCTCCCAGCCTGCACACCGTCATATAGCCAGGGAGCACGCGAAACCGATCTACCTTTACGATGCCTTGCGCGGATTTTTTTCGGCGAGAACCGATCCGATTTCAAACATTGTTTTTCATCGGTGCTGCCAGTCCTTGTCGTTGTGGTAGATCATACATTTTGTCATGCCTCCGTCGAGCGTCAGAACCTGTTCGGTGACAAAAGCGCTCTTTTTCGTTGTAGAGGAAAAGGAGGTTTCACTCGTTCAACGGGGTGCAACGATCGCACGAACGATTCCGCGAGCGAGACTGGCGATGACAACCACTTTATTCTTCACGACAATGCGCTTCCGCCGACC
>DAIPHL010000123.1:0-6712 GCA_036771375.1 Synergistaceae bacterium
GGTCGGCGACGCCTCGGATGTTCCAACAGAACGCTGAAACCCTCCGGCAGGGTAACGCCCCTCGCCGAAGCCGTCCTTTCGATCGCCTGCCCGATCAGGCTCGCCAACTGCTCCTTTTTCTCTTCCACACTCATACACCCCGACTTCCGGAATTTCTGGAAATTCTATTTTTTTCTGAATGGCACGGCGATCTTCGACCACTCCAGGAAAAGGGCCAGCTGCTCCCGGATCTCGCCCGCAAGGAGCTCGTCCACCTTGTCCGCCCGGATGACCCAACGACAGGACGCCTCCAGACGTCCCTTCGACGCCCGGTATTCGAGGTTCTCCATGATAGAGGCCTTGGAGCCTCCCATCTCCCTCGCCCTGGGCGGGCCAACGACCCTGTAGCCCCGTGGAACGCCCAGAAACAGGCTCTGCTGGATGGAGAACGGGAAGCGGAACGAATAGGGCGATCCCTCCACGGGAACGTCCTCCAGCTCCCTCGGGATGGCACAAGGCAGGCGCGTCAGCATGTTCCCTCCGGAGACGATCCCCAGAGAGGCCTTTACGTCGAAGTTCATCCGGTAGCCGGTCCCGACTTTTTTCACCGCCTTCGGCGTCATCTCGAGTCCCGGGATGCCAAACAAAAAGGCGCTCTTCAACTTGGCGGATGCGCTCTCCAGAGACGGCTCCCCATTCGGAAAGAGGACGTCGATCCATGCGCCGGAGAGGGAGAACCCCAGGGTACCGGAGGCCACGCCGTCGGGACCGATCGCAAGGCGCCAAGACTGATCCAGCTCGTTTTCGGACGCCGTACCCTTCGGAAGAGTTATCCGTTCGAAGGCATGCCCGTTCGCCCGGTACAGAACCGCACCGTAAAGAGAGGCCGGCTGCCTGCCGAAGGCGACGGACTGATCGGACTTGTAGGCGATCTCCTTCGTCGACGACGCCCCCTGGCCCGATCGATCCCGAATCAGCAGAACAGGCTCGAGCCACAGGGAGGGCGTACCGGGCGAGTCCGACCCCACGTCGGTCTTCGCCCTCCAGTGGGTTCCGACGTCGAAGCCGAGTCCCTCCAGCCATCGTCCCGCGATCAAGGTCCTTTCCCATGCGGTCCAGGGACCGGACTCCGGGGGTTCGGCGCGGATTCCCGGAGTTCCGTCTAGAACGCCCGCACCCTTGTCCTTCATGTAACCGGCGATCAGCGCCCCCGCCCTGAAGAGGTCGCCCTTCGTCTTCGCGAGACCTGCCGGCGGACGCGGCAGCGCAAAGGCGCGAGTCGACTCGAAGAGGTCTTTCAGGCTCTCCGTGGCGCCCTTGTGCAGGCTGAAGAGGAGCACCGGACGTTTCTCCTCGACCAACCTCGAACCTCTCCACGCCGGCTGGTTCGAGACGGACCAGACGAAGCGGCCGACGCTTCCGGCGGTACTCCTGGCCGGAGATCCGATTCTCTCTCCCTGCCAGTAAAGCGCCATCCCGTCCGGGATCTCGACGGTGACGTCCCCTTCCCAGATCGGGTATTCCCCGGCGAGCGGCAGAGCGTCGCCCATCCGATACTTTTCCGTCGTCACAGCGACGCTCTCGACAGCGACCACCCTTCCCACCACCTCGGGCGGCAAAATAACGCGAACGTACCCGAGACCGGCGTTCTCCACCCTCTCCGTCTGCAGGAGACCGACTCTCTTCGCGGTCGACGGGTCGTAGTAGGCGGCCTCCGTCACGGAGAACGTGTCGGCGCTCGAAGAAGGGAGGGAAATTCGGTGCTCGTCCGGTTCTTTCACACCGCTCCGGACGATGAAAAGCGATCTCCGCCGCTTCTCCGACGTTCCATCCGCCCTCAACCGATAGTGATAGGCGTCGAGCCAAACGACCCTCTCCGCATCCGAGAAGGCCTCCCCGGACGGAATCTGTTTGCCGATGCGGGCGACATCGCCCGCCGCGTCCCAGGCCCCGGAAACTTCCCCCGCCTCCGCATCGGCGAATGCACAGAGAAGGACGACAGACAGGAAAAGAAACGTCGTGAAAAGTGCAGGCAGTACAATTCTTCGGAACTTCATGCGGTACCTCCGTCCGTTTTACCCCGCACCGCTACTCTCTGCCGCAGCAGTGCTTGTATTTTTTGCCGCTGCCGCACGGGCAGGGCGCGTTACGACCGACCTTCGGGCCGTGCTGCACCGGGACGTTCACGGGCTCGCCCGGATACTCGTCGTCCGAAGAGGCGCCGTAGGCGCCGGGGAGCAGAAACTCACGCCCCTCTCGGACGTTCCTCTCGGAGGACGTCTTTTTCTCCGTCACGACGGTCACCCTCATGGAGAACTCGGCGACGTTCTCCCGAACGCTCTGCAGCATCTGCTGAAAGAGGTTGAAGGATTCGAACTGATACTCCAGAAGAGGATCCTTTTGCCCGATCGCCCGGAGACCGATGCCCCGGCGCAGCTCGTCCATCCCCAGGAGATGTTCCCTCCAATGCGAATCGAGAACCTGGAGCAGGATATAACGAAAAAGGGCGACGGCCGTATCCTCGCCCAGTTCGGCCACCTTCGCGTCGAAGCGCTCGCGCAGTGCGTCGTGCATGCCCGAAGCCGCCTCCGAAAGCTCCTCCGGCGTCGTGACATCGAGAAGGGGGGACTCGATCCCCGGCCAGAACACGGACTTCAGGCGGAGCGATACCCCGGCGATATCCGGCTCCTCCGGATTCGCGAAAACCCGCTCCAATATGGAGGAAAGCGTGTCGTCGAGAATGCCCCACGTCCTGTCGAGGATGTTCTCGTCTGTGAGGATCCCCGCACGCTCTTTGTACACCGCTTCCCTCTGCTGGTTCATGACGTTGTCGTAGGAGAGCAGTTGTTTGCGGATGTCGAAGTGCATCGCCTCGACCTTCTTCTGGGCGCCCTCGATCGTCCGGTTCAGAAGGGAGTGCTCGATGGACTCCCCCTCCTCCATACCGAGTTTGGTCATGATCCCCTGTACCCGCTCTCCGCCGAAAAGCCGGAGCAGGTCGTCGTCGAGAGCGACGTAAAAACGGCTCTCTCCGGGGTCTCCCTGTCTGCCGGAACGACCCCGAAGCTGGTTGTCGATCCGCCGCGACTCGTGACGTTCGACGCCCACGATGCGAAGGCCTCCAAGCGCAACGACCTTGTCGTGCTCCGCCGTGCAGCTCTCCCGTAGCTCGGCGAAAAGACGCGCATACTCCTCCGAGTCCTGTTCGACGCCGCGCCGCGCGGCCTCTTCGCGGGCCATGAACTCCGCGTTTCCTCCGAGCACGATGTCGGTCCCGCGCCCCGCCATGTTGGTGGCCACGGTCACCGCTCCGAGACGACCGGCCTGGGCGACGATCGCGGCTTCCTTGTCGTGTACCTTGGCGTTCAGCACGTTGTGCGGCACTTTGCGTGCCTTGAGAAGCTTGCTCATGAGCTCCGAATTCTCGATGGACGACGTCCCCACGAGAACCGGTTGGCCGGCTCGGTGGCTCTCCTCCACCTCGTTCGCGACGGCGGCAAACTTCTCGCGTTTGGTGCGCAGGATGACATCCGGGTTGTCCACGCGGATCATGGGCAGATGGGTCGGAATCGTCACGACGTCGAGCCCGTATATCTCCTTGAACTCCTCCGCCTCCGTGAGCGCCGTACCGGTCATGCCGGAGAGCTTCCTGTACATCCTGAAATAATTCTGGAGGGTGATGGTGGCGAGCGTCTGGTTCTCCTTGCCGATCCGAACCCGCTCCTTCGCCTCGATGGCCTGATGGAGGCCTTCCGAATAGCGCCGTCCCATCATGAGGCGCCCCGTGAACTCGTCGACGATCACGATCTCCCCGTCCTTGACCACGTAATGGATATCGCGCTGGAAGAGCTGATGTGCCTTCAGGCTCTGCGTGATCTTGTGGGCGAGCTCCGTGTTGGCGTAGTCGGTGAAGAGGTTCGGCAGTTTGAGCAACGTTTCGCAGTGGGCGATGCCCGCCTCGGTCAGGGCCACGTTGCGCTCTTTCTCGTCGATCTCGAAATCGACGCCCTTTCTCAGGGCGCGAGCCGCCATGTCGGCCCTCTTGTACGGCTCCACGCTGTCCTCCGACGGCCCGGATATGATCAGGGGGGTCCTCGCCTCGTCGATCAAGATCGAGTCCACCTCGTCGACGATGCAGAAGTGATGTCCTCGCTGGACCTGTTCGGCGGCCGAGTGCGCCATGTTGTCGCGAAGGTAATCGAAGCCGAATTCGCTGTTCGTCCCGTAGGTGATGTCGGCTTTATAGGCGGAACGCCTCGCTTCCGGATCCATGAAGGGCGAGATCACCCCGACGGTGAGTCCCATGCCGTTGTACACGGGGGACATCCACTCCGCGTCCCGGTGCGCCAGGTAATCGTTGACCGTGATCACATGGACGCCCTTGCCCTCGATCGCGTTCAGGACGACGGCGAGCGTCGCCACGAGGGTCTTTCCCTCGCCCGTCTTCATCTCGGCGATCTTCCGCTCGTGCAGCGCCATCCCGCCGATCATCTGTTCGTCGAAGTGACGCATTCCAAGACGCCTGCAAGAGACCTCCCGGACCCTCGCAAACACCTCGGGCAGGATATCGTCCAGGCTTTCTCCGTCCGAGAGCCGCGCGGCAAAGAACTTCGCCGATCCCTCGAGCGTTTCGTCGGACATCTCCCGAACTGTCTTCTCCAAAACCTCTATATCGGACGCCGTACTGCGGTACCGGTCCACCAGCCTCTCGTTGGGATCGAGTCCCAAGGCCTTCAAAACACCTTTCAACATATTGTTTCAATCGCCTCCGTAAACACCTTCAGAAAGTTCGGCACAAAATATTCTACCACACCAATCCGCCTCACCGCTCCCTCAGCCTCGACAGCAGAGAGGCGAGCAGGTTCTTGCGGGGTTTCATCGCGCCGGGGGGACACATCTCGCAGCAACAGAGACAGCGAACGCACAACTTCCCATCGATCGACGGGTACCCAGACGAGTCATGGATGGCGTCGACCGGACAGACCTTCCGGCATATCCCGCACTTGATGTACTCCGGACGACAGAGCTCCGGCTTCACCGACACCAGGCCGTGCACGAATCCACGCAGAAAGACGGGGAGAAGCCGTACCATGTTCGTCGACCTCTTGAAATCCTTTACGGGAAGCTCCGCCCACCCGGCCCCGGAAAGGGCGATATCAAAGCGCCCTTGCGGCCCAAGCCCTCGTTCCACAGCCGATTCGATCAGGGGAATTTCGGCCGGGTTTTCGTAATTCATGATGACCGAGCCGACCCAGTCAGCGGCAAGCGCGTTGCGCGACGCGATGATCCATCCCACTTTTCTGGGCCGCCCGTGCGAGGGACCGTCACCCTCCATGCCGTACACGGCGTCTATCACGTGAAACTCGGGCGGCCGGATGCCGTACAGGTCCGAGATGGCATCGGCAAGGCGTTTTTTCGACACCGAACGATGCGATCGCTTGCGCGTATCCGTGTCGGCCGTCCCGAAGATGTTCTTGATACAGCCGGTCATCTCGGTCTCGACGTGCGTCTTGAGCTTTGCCGCGTTGATGCAGAAGGGGGCGTCGAGGTAGCGGATCGCGATCCGGGCTTCCTCCAGGGCGCGGAAGGAATCGCTTCGCACCGCACGGTAGCCCTGCTCCGAGAGAAGCCCGACGGAGACCCCTGCAAGCGACGCGAGCACGCCCACGCCCGTCCGCTCCAGAAGCTGCGAGGCGTCCGTAAAGAGATACCCCGGGCTGTCCGCGATTCTCACACGAAGCGAGTCATCCCCTTTTGCCGCGCGCGCTTCGCCGACCAGTGCGCGCAGAACCTCGGGGTGCGTCGTCACCGCTCGTTCCGGCGGTGAGGGAGAGAGAAGGTTCGCCTTGATCAGAACCTCGTCGCAGTCGAAGGAGGGCAGACCGCCCGCACGCTCCACGGCGAGGGCGACGGCCGCCTCGACCTCCCCGCGGTCGTAGCTCTCGCAGCGCGCGAGGCCGACCGTGAAAACGGACAGATCCGCCGGCATCTACACCTTCGCCCTTCCGGCAGGCTCCCCGTCCGCCGCCGCGCTCCTGCAGATCGAGGAGAGCGGACAGAGTCCGCACAAGGGAGCGCGCGCACGGCAGATCTCCCTTCCATGCGCGATCATGTTCAGGTGTCCGCCCCGGCAACGTCCGGGAGGAACCGTCGACTCCAGAAAGAGCTGTATCTTCTCGGGGCTCTCCTTCTCGCCGGCCCAGCCGAGTCTGCGCGAGATCCGAGCCACGTGAGTATCCACCGGAAACGCGGGCATTCCAAGGTCGAAAGCCATGACGCAGCCAACCGTCTTGGGCCCGACGCCGGGAAGGGCCAGAAGATAGTCCGAAACCGCCCCGGGTTCCCAATCCTTCATCGAAACGAGCGTATAGGCCCCGAAGTCCTCCCGGATGCGGGAGAGGATGAGCTTGATCCTCGCCGCCTTCGTATCGCCGAGTCCCGCAGGGCGTATCGCGTCGGCGAGTTCGTCCTCCGCGATCGACGCGACGACGCTCCACTCGGGGTATCTCTCCCGGAGCACCGCGTAGGCCCTGTCCCGGTTGCGGTCGTTCGTGTTCTGCGACAGGACGGTCAGGACCAACCCATCGAGCGGCTCGCCGGTGGAGAAACCATCCGGCGGGACGTCGTCGTAACCGTACCGCTCGTTTAAAATATCGAGAACCTCGACGATGTGCTCCAGGTTGCCGACCTTCCCGATGAGCGCAACACACTCGCGTCCGCGGCGGGATCGCCT
>DAIPHL010000124.1:0-6664 GCA_036771375.1 Synergistaceae bacterium
CGGTCTCGGGACTTACATAGACTTTCACCCCGGCGACGGTGCTCGCCCCGCTACGAATCGCCTCCACGACCTGTGCCTCGGTCACGCTCTCGCAGCGGCAGACGATCTGTCCCCATTTCGGATCGGACTTCGCGAGCGCCTCGCGCTCCTCCATCGAAAGATCGGCGAACCTCGGGATGTGCTTTCTCTCGGGCACGAAGGCCGTGTCCTTTTCGAACCCGATCGTATCGGAGAGGGCGTCCTCCATCATCTCCCGAACGTACAGGGCGATCGCCGGCGCACACGTCAGCCCGGGAGATTTGATCCCGGCGACGTTCACGAAACCCCTCGGGCGGTCGAGCGCCTCGATGTGGAAGTCCCCCGTGTCGATGTTCGCACGGACGCCGGAGAACGTCGTGATGGCCATGTTCCTGGGAATGCCCGGGACGAGCCGCCGTGCGCCCTCCATCGCCTCCTCGAGCCCGGAGATGGTCGTTCTCCTGTCCTCCCTGTCCGTCTGGACGACGGACGTGGGCCCCACCAACAGATTGTCGTCCGCCGTGCGGGCCACGGTGATCCCCTTTCCGTGCTCGGAAGGACAGGAGAAGAGAAAGGAGTCGACGATGTCCCCGACGCTCCTGTCGAAGATAAAATACTCCCCCCGCGTGGGGCGTATGAGAAAGCTGTCGTCGCCCGCCATCCTCGATATGAGATCGGCGTTCACACCGGAGGCGTTGATCACGACGGGCGCGTGGAAATCGCCCCTCGTGGTCGAGACGCCGCGGATGGACGAACGGCCATCGTCGAAGAGAAGCCCCGTCGCCTCCGTCTCCATGAAGAGCTTCGCACCGTTCCGACAGGCGTTCTCCAGAAAGGCCAAGGAGGCCTCGAAGTTGTTGACGATGGCGGCCGAAGAACACCAGAGAGCCGCCGTGATGTCCGGCGCGGTGTTGGGCTCTCGCGCACGGAGCTCGTCTCCCGTCACGATCTCCAGCCCCGGGACGCCGTTCTCCTTGCCCTGCCGATACAGCTTCTCGAGGTGGAGATGCTCCTTTTCACCCTTCGCACAGACGAAGGAACCGCACTCACGGAGCTTGAAGTCCAGCTCCTCGTGAAGGGAATGGTACAACCTGTTTCCGGCGGGACAGAGCTTCGCCTTCAGGGTGCCCGGCTCGTCGTCGAACCCGCCGTGGATCATCGAGCTGTTTGCACGGCTCGCTCCGTAGGGAAGGTCGGAAGCCCGGTCGAGAAGCGCGATATCCAGGCGATACCTGGAAAGTTCCCTCGCGATCGCGCTTCCCACCACCCCGGCCCCGATTATGAGAACGTCGAACCGGCCGCGATCTTTTCTTTTCCTTTTATCCTCCCTGCGCTCCTCGCAAAAAGCCAACGAACGCTCACCTCCAAGTCGAATCAGTGGTTGGGCTCCGCCCGGCAAAGTGCGGACGGAGCCCCTGATCCAGATCCTCCCTCGTCCGCATCGAACGGCAACGAAGGGAACATATAGCACCGACTAGTCCAGCCAGCCCTTGGACTTTTCGATCGCCTTCTTCCAGCCCTTGTAGGCCGTCTCCCTCTTCTCCTCGGAGACGAGCGAATCGAAGCGGCGATCCTCCGCCCAGTTGCTCCGCAGTTCATTCGTGTCCTTCCAGAAACCGACCGCAAGCCCCGCCGCATAGGCGGCGCCGAGCGCGGTGGTCTCGTTCACCACGGGACGAACGACCTTCGCACCCAGGATATCGGACTGCATCTGCATCAGAAGGTTGTTCCTCACCGCGCCGCCGTCGACCTTGAGTTCCGCGAGAGGAACGCCGGAGTCCTTGTTCATCGCATCGACGACGTCGCGGGTCTGGTAACAGATGCTCTCGAGCGTCGCCCGGATCAGATGTTCCTTGCGGACAAAACGCGTCAGGCCGACGATGGAGCCTCTCGCGGACATGTCCCAGTACGGCGCGTAAAGCCCCGAGAAGGCGGGGACGAAGTAGACGCCACCGGAGTCGTCGACCTTCTTCGCAAGGTATTCGCTGTCCGGCGACTCGTCGAGGATCTTCAGGTTGTCGCGGAGCCACTGGACCGCGGCGCCGGTGTTCGCAATGGAGCCTTCGAGCGCGTAGACGCACTTGCCCTCCTGAAGGCTGTAGCCGGCCGTCGTCAGAAGGCCGTTCTTCGAGCTGACCGGTGTCTCGCCGATGTTCATCAGCATGAAGCAGCCGGTGCCATAGGTGTTTTTCGTGTCGCCCTTGTTGAAACAGACCTGCCCGAAGAGAGCCGCCTGCTGGTCTCCGAGGTCGCCGGAGACCGTGATCTCCCCGCGGAAGGGCCCGTTCGCCACGGTCTTGCCGTAGACATGGCTCGACGGCTTGATCTGGGGGAGCATCGCGAGAGGAACGTCGAGGAACTTCGCCATCTCCTCGTCCCACTTGAGCGTCTTGATGTTCATGAGCAGCGTGCGGGACGCATTGGAGACGTCGGTCACGTGGACGCCGCCCTCGGGCCCGCCGGTGAGCTGCCAGATCAGCCAGGTATCGATGTTGCCGAAGAGCAGCTCGCCCCTCGCCGCCCGCTCGCGCGAGCCGGGCACGTTGTCGAGAATCCACTTGATCTTGGTGCCGGAGAAGTACGGGCTGATCAGAAGACCGGTGTGATCCTTGACCTTGCCCTGGCCCGTCTCGTCCTGCTCCCACCCCGGCGACTTCTGCCACTCCGCGCAGAAATCCTGGGTGCGCATACACTGCCAGACGATCGCGTTGTAAATCGGCTTGCCGGTCGCCTTCTCCCAGACCACGGTCGTCTCGCGCTGGTTCGTGATCCCCACCGCGGCGACCTCGTCCGGCGAGATGCGCCCCTTCTCCATGGCGCCCCGGATGACGTCCTTGGTGCGCGACCATATCTCCATGGCGTCGTGCTCGACCCAGCCCGGCTTCGGGAAGATCTGCGCGTGCTCCATCTGATCCGAACAGACAGGAAGGCCCTTTTTGTCGAACACCATACAGCGCGAGCTGGTGGTGCCCTGGTCGATCGCAACTACATATTTCTTCTCAGCCATGTAAATCCCTCCTGAATACGTTTGATGAATCTCCGTCCGGGACAGCCGCAAGTCCCATACCCAAAGCGCCCGCTTCGCTCAATCAATTCGTTTTGTCGAGATTTCTCGCCTCGACGGCCGTCGCTTCGACCTTTTCCAGGGGAGAGCCGATGCTCGCCTCGACCGAAGCGAGCACGGCTCCCTCGAGAACCGGTGCGTTCGCAATGGCCACTCTGGACGCGTCCTCCGGAGGCAAAAGAGCGATCGCGCTTCGCGACGAGAGGACCGAACTGCCCAGATCCGGAAGGATCAAAACACCGTCGTTTTGGCCGAGCATCTCCGTCAACGCGTCGAAAACGGAAGACACGGGAACCCCGAGACCACCGTCTTCGTTGCCTCCGACACCCCGGACGTCGACTTTCGACCCGGACGTCTCCCGCGCCACCCGTGCGATGCCGCTCGCGGCCTCTCCGCTGTGCGAGACGACAAGGATTCCGATCATCCTCTATCCCTCCACGACGGCGTCCCGGAAGCTGGCGACCATGTAATAAGAAGAGGTCGCGCCGGGGTCCTGATGCCCGATCGAACGTTCGCCGAGATAACTGCTGCGCCCTCGTTTGGCGAGCATCGGGATGGTCGCCTTCATCCCCTCTTCGGACGCCTCCGCCGCCTTTTTCCAGGCCTCCACGTCGCCGGATTCCGCCCCCTGCCGCAGGGCGTCGATCGCCGGGGCAAGCGCGTCGATCATCGTCTTGTCTCCCGGATGCGATTTACCGAGGGACATGACGCCGGCAAGCCCCTCCTGCATCGCTTCGGCGAACTCCAAAACGTTCACCTCTCTCTGTGCGCCCAGTTTCTGCCCGAGCTTCATGAAAAAAGTTCCATAAAGCGGCCCGGCCGACCCCCCGACGGCACTCATGACCGTCATCGCGACCTCCTTGAACAGATCCGCGAACGTATCACACGATTTGTCGCGAATCTTCTCGACGGCCCGACGTATGCCGCGGTTCATGTTGGTGCCGTGGTCGGCGTCTCCGATGGCGGAGTCGAGCTCCGTAAGGTAGTCCTTCTTTTCTTCTATGGTTTCGTTCAGTTTGTCCAGCGCATGCCGGGCCATTTCGAGCGTAAACGCCATGAGGCTACCTCCCCCAGCGAAGAGCCGGCGTTCTCACCGGATAATCCCAGAGGGCTTTGAGACGGCTGTCGAGTTTGAGAAGCGTGATCGAGCAACCCTGCATGTCGAGGCTCGTGATGTAGTTTCCAACCAGATTTCTCTCGATGCGAATCCCCTTTCCGTCGAGGAACCGCTTGAGATTCTCATACACGATGTAGAGCTCGATCAACGGGGTGCCACCCATTCCGTTGACAAAGGCCAGGACCTCGTCCCCGGCCCGGAAGGGGAGATCGTCGACCACGGCACCCGCCATGTACTCCACGATCTCCGCCGCGGACCTGACCTTGACCCGTTCGCGGCCGGGCTCGCCATGAATGCCGATACCGAGCTCCATCTCGTCCGCGGGAAGATCGAACGTCGGACGCCCCGCGGCGGGAACCGTGCAGCTGGTAAGCGCCATCCCCATGCTCCGCACGTTCGCGTTGCAGAACTCGGCGAGCTCCTTCGCCTCGGCCAGAGAGGCACCGCACTGCGCGAAGGCCCCGACGATCTTCTCGATGAGAACCGTGCCGCCGACGCCACGGCGCCCCGCCGTGTAGAGCGAATCCTTGACGGCGACATCGTCGTTCACGACGACCTGCTCGACCTTGATCCCCTCCCCGGCGAGCATATCCGCCGCCATCTGGAAGTTCATCACGTCACCCGTGTAGTTCTTGACGAGGAACAGAATCCCCTTGCCTCCGTCGACCGCCTTCGCCGCGGCGTACATCTGATCGGGAGTCGGAGACGTGAAGACCTCTCCGGGGCAGGCCGCGTCGAGCATTCCGAACCCGACGAAACCGCCGTGCATCGGCTCGTGCCCGCTGCCACCCCCGGAGACGAGCGCCACCTTCTCGCACGGAGCACACTTTCTGACGACGGCGTGAACGTCGGGCAGAAGCCGTATCAGATCCGAGTGGGCCGAGTACATGCCGGCCAGGGATTCGCTGACGACGTCGTCAACCTTGTTGATGAGCTTTTTCAAAATCAAGACACCTCCAGAGTCGAAAATTCCGTGTCCGCGTTTTCGCGAACCGCCGCGAAAACGATCCTAGAACAGGCCGAAGGCCCTGCATACGAAGAAAGCGACCACACCGCCGACGAGGGGACCGGCCGTCGCGACGACGAAGCCGAACTCCCAGTCGTTGCTCCCCTTGCCGGGAATCGGAAGGATGGCGTGCGCGATGCGGGGGCCCATGTCACGGGCCGGGTTCATGCCATAGCCGGTCGGTCCGCCGAAGCCGGCACCGAGCGCGTACAAAAGACCTCCGATGAGGAAGGGGATGAGGTGCTTGGGAACTTCACAGGCTTTGTTGACGATCACCATGATGCCTCCGATGAGGAAGAAGGTCGCCAGGACCTCGGTGAGGAAGTTGGCGCCGAGGTTCCGCCTCGCGGGCATGGTAGAGAAGACGGCGAGTTTGAGGCCGGGATCCTCGGTCGCCTCCCAGTGGTTGAGGTAGGTAAAGTAGGCGACGATGCCGCCTGCGGTTCCTCCGGCGACCTCCGCGATGCAGGTCGCGATGGTCTGCGGAATCGTGTAGACGCCGCCGAGCGCCTTGAAAAGGGTGACGGCGGGATTCAGATCGGCCTGCGGAGCGCCGAACGCCCATGCGGCGAAAATACCCATCATAAGGCCGAAGGACCAACCCCAGTTGACGTGCACCCAACCGGCGCCGTTCCCTTTGGTGTCCTTCAGAACCAGGTTGGCGACGACTGTGTTTCCGAACGCGCAGAGAACCATTGTGCCGACAAACTCTCCAAGCAGATTCGAGTACATACGTGATCCCTCCATTTTCTCGTCGATGCCGACGACTGTTCAATTAAGTTTCTTCTTCTCTGTAGGCTCGCACTTTCTTTAAAAAACACCTCCTTTTCCGACGGCGAGCCCGGCATTAAACCGCTCGATCCTTCTCCGGATCCCTCTTTAAGAAACAGGCGGATACGCAAAGCCGCCTTCACGGTTCGATCGAAAAGAGAAGGTGGTCTCGCTCACACAGGGCTTGGCATGTAAGTAAAAAAACAAAACACGTCGCACATTCTTTTTTTAAGGAAACCGATTTCGTATGAGTTATAGAGACCTCCGACAAGAGAAACGCCCCGCCGAAAAAACCGGAAAGATCCTAACATCCTTGACTGGTGTCGCCCGCGTGACCGGTACGCAATCCGACCGGCGTCCGCCGACCGAAAACACGCTGGCGTTTTTATGATTATAGCGCATGAGAAGCCTTTTGCATATAGTCTCCACAGATTTAGAAATGATTTTTATCATGGCATATACATTAATTAAAACGGCTAAAAATTTTAAAACAAAGGCCATAGGGGAAAACTCCCTTTTATCGATGTCGACAAAGAGCGAGATCACGCGCCGGGCAACGACGTCGGCCCGGACGGACGCGCTCCGCTTCCGTGCTTTTTATGAATAACAATCAATTTCATCGTTTTCCATGTCATTTACGCCTTTCTATCAAAAAAAATTACGTATTTATACGAGGAACTCCATCTTT
>DAIPHL010000125.1:0-6623 GCA_036771375.1 Synergistaceae bacterium
GGTCGGCGGGAAGCTCCTGTACGACAGTATGGCGGCGTTTATCGCCGCTTTTTTTATTTCCCGCAGCGATCGAACGACATCAAAATATGATTGACGTGATAAACTATGAATGAGTCGGGACGACAGGACTCCAAGGCGCCTCGTGCTTTTGAACGTCTTTGTCGTTTGGGGTGGTTGATGAGCGTATGAGAATACCTGCGGTAAATCTTCAAGCCTTGCTGGCTCTTGCTTTTTTTATCGGGGCATTGTGCGTGGCACGTATGGTGACAAACATTTATTCCGGAAAATGGCCCGGCGGAACCGGCATGATCACGTATCTCCGCATGCTTTTGGGTTTTTTGATCACGGGTGCGATCGTGCTGGGTATCTATGCCTTTGCTGGAATGGACATTCTTTCACGGAGATGACACACTAAATCGATTGGTTTTGCGAGGTCTTGCGAAGTGAACAAAAAAACGGTACCTACGCTGCTTTTTAGGTGGAAGTGTGTCCTCGTTCGTAGAAGAGCCTTTGCCGTTGTCGCTCTTTTCCTCATGGCGATATTTCTTTTGAAGGACCCGGCCGAATCGGCCCTCGTGACGCCTCCTCCCACAGATCGGGAAGCCTCCGAAAGGGCTTTTCTTCGGGCATACGACCATTTTCTCGAAAACAACCTCTGGAGTTGTATGGATGACCTGCAGGAGGCCCTGCGGCACAACACGTATTTTGTCGATACCTATTATCTAAGAAGCTTGGCCTTGCGGCGCATCGGACGTTATCCGGACGCAATGAGGGCGATGTCGGCGTATCTCGAGGTCCGGCGTGACGATCACAGGGGAAGATTGGTCCTGGATGTCATGAAGGATGAGTGGAGAATCATAAAAAAGAGCCTGTATCCCACCAAAATAATGAACGAGTTGTTTTTCAACACCCATACGATAAACATGCTCTTTGGCATACCGATGTACACACCGATTTCTCTTGTGGGAATGGACGGAATCGGAAAGCTCAGCTCGTCGGGGCGACACGTCTTTGTATGCGACACGTTGGGAGATGCCATGTGGTTCTTCCGACGCGACGAAAAGCCGTCTGTGGTGCGCTTGGAGGTTGCAAACCCGGTTGTGGTTCTCCCACTTGTTCCCTCGGAGTCCCTGTTGCTGCAAAAGAACGGGGAGGTTCGCTCGATCAAATTCGACTTCACTTCAAACAAAATCACGTCAAGAGAAGAAGCCCGGTTGCAAGTCAACGTCTCCGACGCCGCGTTGATCGATTCGACTCTCATGGTCGTTGCGGATCGGACGGGACAATCCATCCGCTTTTACGGACTGCCCTCCATGGGCGAAACGGCGGAGTGGCGTCCAACGGACAGCGACACGACCGAAAAGCTCTTTGAACCGGTTGCGATCGCCACATATGGCCCCTTCATCGCAGTGGCGGATAGAGGGAACAACCGGGTGTTCGTCCTGGACTCCTACACGTTGTCCACACGGGATGTCTTCGATGTCGAGCTGCCCCGGGATGTCGAGTGGGGCAATCAGGGCGAGCTGTACGTACTCTCCGAGACGGGCAGGCTGTATGCAAGGTATCCCATCGCGTCGAAAAAAGAGGCGCTGCATCTCGTGGCGGAAGGGATGAAAAACGCATGGAGCCTTGCCTGGACAAATACGGGGCCGATAATTAGCGATGTCTCCGGGCGCCTTTGGTGGACGAGTGGCGTAAATCCGGGCCACGACGATGCATTTGGCGCACTGACCCTCCACGATCCTTGGATGGAGGTGAGGCGGGAGGAGAAGAAACTGTTTCTCAGGGGGACGGTCTCGTCCGTTTTTCACGACTTTATCCAACGGGATATACCGGGTGTGCAGGCGATCTGGAGAAACGAGGTACGGCCGGCGAGGATCACGGAAGTTTCATCCAGCAATGAAGGAAGCACATTGTATTACTCTCCTTCTCCCTCGATCGACCGGGAAGGGGAGATCCGTTATGCGGTCAACCTCGATGACGTCATGGAGGATATCGCCAAAATGTCTCGTGCCGGCCGGAAGATGCCCAGGGTGATCGTGCTCGACACCAGGATTCTCCATACGGAAGGACAGCTGACGTTGTTGTTCTCGTTTCTCATGGCTCAGGGGATTCGCCTCGATCTGTGGGCGATCGGACGCCCCGCCTCCGTGTTGCAGACGCATATATCGCGAATCACGCTTGGCAACACCTATTACTCGAGGATCTTGGAGACCGTTCCCTTTAACGACAGTACGGAGTGGATCCTGAGTGTTCCCCTGCCTCCTGAAATCAGTACCTTTGGGTATCCTTCCGATGCGACTCTGTCGATCTTTGCGACCATCGACATGGTGCGCTTTATGGATTGGGTGCCTATATGGCCGTCCCTTATAAAGAAAAAATAGAAAAGGAAGAAGTCAAGATGCACGAATTGGTCGAAAAAGCACTTTCCGGAGACAAACGTGCCATTGCGAGGCTTGTCAGTCATGTCGAGAGAAACGACGCGGATTCCATGGAGCTCATGAAGATGATCTATCCGCATACCGGCAAAGCGCACATCGTCGGTATCACAGGAAGCCCCGGTGCCGGCAAGAGTACCCTCACCGGAAAACTCGTGTCGAAGCTGAGAGAACGTGGTCGGAAAGTCGGTGTGATCGCTGTCGATCCATCGAGTCCTTATACAGGAGGAGCCATTCTGGGGGATCGACTGAGGATGCAGGAGAATGCCCTCGACCCGGGCGTTTTCATCAGAAGCATGGGTTCGAGGGGGCATCTGGGAGGATTGAGCGGAGCCACACACGAAGCGTCTCTCATCCTCGATGCCTGCGGATATGACACGGTCATCATCGAGACCGTAGGTGTCGGACAGTCAGAGGTGGATGTCGTCAAGATAACGGATACGGTCTGTCTGATACTCGTACCCGGCATGGGGGATGACGTTCAGGTGATGAAAGCCGGTATTATGGAGATCGCGGATCTGTTCGTCGTGAACAAGTGTGACAGGGGTGGTGCCGAAAAAGTGGCGGCCGACGTTAAGGTGATGCTCGATCTGATTCCGGAACGGGATTGGCGTCCTCCCGTTTCCCTTGCCTCCGCGGAGTTTGGGAGGGGGATAGGGGAAGTTCTCGAAAATATAGAGGCTCATGTCGGGCATCTCGAAGGATCTGACGACGGGAAAAGACGCAGGATGGCTCGGATGGAGGCCGAGGTCGAAGATGTGCTGCGTCACTATATCTCTGTTCGTGTTGACAACGTATGGAAAGAGGAAAGAGCGGGATCCGTACTCGATGAACTTGCCGCCCGCAAGACGGATCCTTACACGGTTGCCGGCAAATTGATCGAGAAAATAGTGATAAAATAACGCCAGACTTTTACTTATTCAGTTGGAGGGGTTCGATATGAGAGTGGTCATTGGCTCCGATCACGCCGGGTTTTTTCTCAAGGAAAATCTAAAAAAGTTCCTCTCGGAAAGAAAACATGAAGTCGAGGATGTCGGTACCTTTTCGGAGGAAAAATCCGTCGATTATCCGGACTGGAGCACCAAAGTTTGCAATGCGATTCGCTGCGGTCGATCCGACAGAGGGATTCTCCTGTGCGGTACCGGGATCGGAATGAGCATTTCAGCAAACAAGATGTCCGGAATTTATGCCGCCCTCTGTTGCAATGAGTTTATGGCGAGGATGAGCAGGAAACACAACGACTCGAACGTCCTCGTGATGGGAAGCCGGGTCGTCGGAGAGGATCTGGCCCGAGCCATAACGGAAATATGGCTCGACACACCAGCCGAAGGGGAGCGGCACCTCGCTCGCAGGCAAAAGATCAGAGCCCTGGAAAATTCGAATATGATCTGCGATGTGCAACCGGGCGACAGAGGACGTTTCATCATCATCGATCATCCTCTCATTCAACATAAAATAAGCATCATCCGGGACAAAAACACGACCGTGAAGGATTTCCGAGAGCTTGTACAGGAGATCGCCGGGTTAATGGTGTATGAGATATCCCGTAATCTGCCGCTGGAAGAAATTGAAGTGGAGACGCCCCTTTGCACCACGAAGGCTTTTTCACTCGCGGGAAAAAAACTTGCGGTCATCCCCGTTTTACGGGCAGGCCTTGGAATGGTGGAGGGGATTTTAAGGCTCATTCCGAATGCCAAAGTAGGGCACGTCGGCCTGTATAGAGATCCCGAAACGCTGTTGCCCGTGGATTATTACTGCAAACTTCCGGGGGATATCGGCGACCGGGACGTCTTCGTGCTGGATCCGATGCTCGCGACGGGCGGTTCGGCATCCGCCGCGATCGAACATGTAAAAAGACGCGGAGGAAAACGCATCTCCCTGGTTTCTCTGGTCTCGGCTCCGGACGGAGTGGAAAAAGTCATGGCCGATCATCCGGAGGTCAATATTTTTACTGCCGTTCACGACAGCCACCTGAACGATCACGGTTATATCGTTCCGGGGCTTGGAGACGCCGGAGACCGGCTTTTCGGAACGAAATAGACCGAAGGAAATTCCCGCGTGGCGTTCTTCTCCGCGATTCTCAATTTTATGTGGGGAATCATCGCGACTCCCGTATCGATCAAGCTTTCCAGGACGTTTCGTCTGATGGATGTCCCGGGAGGCCGAAAGCAACATAGCAGTGTAACGCCTAGAGGAGCGGGCATCGTGCTCTGCACGGGCTATCTCCTCTGGGCCTTGGTCAATCCCAATCCGGGAGTGGAGGTTCCTTACGTAGCGACAGGTGCAATTTTTGTTTTCCTTGTCGGATACATGGATGACATGCACCCTCTCTCTCCGTTCAAACGACTCGCGGTCCACTTCTTGGCTGCATTCTGCGTCGTCATTCCCCTCTCCGTTCCTGTGAGCCAACGGATCCTTCTGTTGATTTGGATCACGGGTTGTACGAACGCGTATAATTTCGTCGATGGGATGGATGGCTTGGCCCTCTCCCTTGCCCTCGTCACCTCCTTTCTCGCGTACCTCGGAGGAAACCCGTATACCTGGTTGCCGTTCTGTGGACTTGTCGCCGGCGTGTTGTTCTGGAATTTTCCCCACGCAAGGACCTTCCTCGGGGATGGCGGTGCCACCCTGTTGGGATATGTCTGTTCGTCGCACCTCGTATGGGATCTTTTCCCCCGTTTCTTTCAAATGAACGTTTTCCGAATGATCCTCGTGCTGCTTTTGGTGGGGGGGGTCCCCGTTCTGGATACGCTCTTTGCGATGATTCGTCGCGTTCTCAAAAAAAAATCACCCTTTTACCCGGACAGAGGACACGCCCACCATATTCTGCTGGATCAAAAACTGCACACTTGGCAGGTTCTCTCCCTGCTCGTGACGACGCATGCGCTTCTCGTTTCGGCAGGTTACGGTCTTTTAACATATTTTTGAATCGTGCGGATGTATTGAGCAGGAGGGGTGTTTGAATGACAAATCGTGTGCCCGATGGCCTTCTCAAAAAAATAGACGTAGTGATCGGCACCCGGCCGGAGGCGATCAAAATGGCGCCGGTCGTCGCGGAGTTGAAGGAGAGAAAAAACTGCACCGTGCGTATCATCGCGACTGGGCAGCATACGGACATGCTCACCCAGGCTCTCGATTACTTCTCGCTTTTTGCCGATGTGAATTTGGGGATCATGAAAAAGAGCCAGTCTCTTGATTACATAACCTCCGCGGTGATCCAGGGTGTCGGGGAAGTCTTCGACGACGTGCGCCCGGATGCCGTGTTGGTCCATGGGGACACGACCACGACCTTTGCCGCGGCCTTGTCCGCATTTTACAGGCAGATACCCATCGGGCATGTGGAGGCAGGCCTTCGCAGCGAGGACATGACATGTCCGTTTCCTGAGGAGATGAACCGTGTTTTGACCGACAGGATCGCGACCTGGTGGTTTGCACCGACGGTCTGGGCTGAGAAGAACCTTCTGAGGGAAGGCGTTTGCCGGAATAAAATATACGTGACCGGAAATACGGTCATCGATGCACTGTATTCGACTGTGGAAAAGAACTCTCCACCGAAGGCGGAGTGCTTGAAACAGCTTGTCGACCAGGAGCGTTTCCTACTGCTTACCGCGCACAGGAGGGAGTCCTGGGGGAAGCCGTTGGAGTCCATATGTTCGGCCGTGTTGGAGATATTGAAGAGGCACGGCGAGTATCGAGTGCTGGTGCCGATGCACAAGAACCCGAGTGTCCGGGAGACGATGCGAGGTGTACTGGGCGGTGATGAAAGAGTGATTTTATGCGATCCGATCGACTATCCGGACTTTGTCTGGGCTCTGAGTCATTGTACATTGATCTTGAGCGACAGCGGTGGGGTTCAGGAAGAAGCGACGGCGTTGTGTAAACCAGTTCTCATCCTGCGGGAGGTGACCGAACGTCCGGAGGCCGTACAAAACGGAAGCGGTATTTTGGTGGGCACGGACTCTTGTCGTATAATAAGCGAGGCAAATAGGATTCTCTCGGACAGAGAGGTCTACGACGACATACGAAAGAGGTGCGAGAGAAACCCCTTCGGTGATGGGAAAGCATCGGTAAGAATTGCCGATGTCCTGCTTCAAGAGTGAGCCATTTTACGAGAATTCCCTTTGATCATGACGGGAGGACCCGGCTTCCCGGCTGCCCCGCCGCGACCGTGCTGGCCACCGTGGA
>DAIPHL010000126.1:0-6526 GCA_036771375.1 Synergistaceae bacterium
GGTCGGCGGCCACGGATTTCTCCGTGTCTTCCTTTTCTTTTTTCAGGGTGATGAGCTGCTTGTAAAGGGCCTGTTTCTCCTTTTCCAAAAGCTCCGCCTGCTTCCCGACCGTTTGGAGCTTGTCTCGCGCGTCCGTCAGGGAGGAGGATGTCTCCAGGAGCTCTTTTTTCGCGGCCTCCAGATCCTGCTGCGCGGAGAAGGCCTGGAACTCGGTGCTTTCGAGCCGTTCCTTCTCGAGGCGCAGGGACTCGTTGAGATTCGCCACCTGCCGGCCGAGCATCTTGGCGGCGAAGAAAGCGCCTCGCACCGACTCGGACGTCCCGGCTGCGACGCCGAGGGTCAGGACCGCTACGCCGATTCCGGTACACAGAGTGATGACCGTCGACGTGTATTTGGGACGCAGGCCAAATAAGGAGATTCTTCTCTTACCGATCTTCATGCCGAGGTAGTCGCCCATATATGATACGACGGCGCTGACTGTGATGATGATCAATATCAACTGCCAGTTGAATTCCGATAAGCGAAAAGACATGTCGCCCCCTCCGTTCTATGAAGAGAGTAACATTACTTTACGGGTTTGTCTCCGGCATTGCACGTGTTTTTATGATCCTCGGCGAATGGCGGATGATATGGAAAATTTTGTCGTGTAAATTTTGGAAAAATCTGCTCTTTCTGCAAAGTGTGCAATTTTTGTATTCTCTTGTCCAGCTTGATATGTGTTATTGAAAACATGATCGATACCGTTTTTTTATGCTATACTGCAAAAAATATAAAAAATGCATCGGAGAAAGAGGGAAGCCGGTGTGAGGCCGGCGCGGACCCGCCACTGTATGTCTGACGAACTCGTGGAAGAACCACTGGAGCCGAGTGCTTCCGGGAAGGAGCGAGGAAGGAAGAGGGCAAGCCAGGAGACCGAGCCGATGCAATGAGAAGACGCCCTTCGAGGAAATGAGGTCGTCTGTGATTGGCGAAAAGCCGATCATAGACGACTTTTTTATTTCTTTCATCCGTTGTTTTTATTCGAAAGCCCGCTGACGGGAGTGATCGAACTGGAAAAAGACCCAAGACCCCGGAACCAGATTGTCGGGGAAGAAGAGGAAAAGTTTCGTGGAACGTTGGAGTACGTGCCGGGTAAGCAGGTCACGCTCGCTCATGTCATACGCAATCCGCGAAAATCCCTGTGCTCATCCCTCGGTGTCAGCGGGCCGGGGGCGATCGGTCTCATGACGATTACGCCGGGGGAAGCCGCCATCATTGCGGCCGATGTCGCCTCGAAAGCCGCAAATGTCAACGTCGAGTTTGTGGACCGGTTCACCGGGTGTCTTCTCTTCACCGGAGAGATCTCCGCTGTCGAGACCGCGCTCTCCGGCGCGGTTCAGGTTCTCCATGACATCCTCGGTTTTTTCCCGGCCGATATCACGTATTCATGACGGCCGCTCCGACGCGCGTGATGGTGATCGGTCGCAGTCGAGCCGGAAAGAGCACCCTTCTCAAGGCACTGGGGCTGCTTCGCGGGGAGGTACGAAAGACGCAGGCCGCTTCTTTTGGGGAAAATTGCATCGACACGCCGGGGGAATTTCTGGAGCAGCCTTTTTTTCGGAAGGTCTTGAACTCGCTGTCGTGCAAAGCCGATTTGGTTCTGATGGTGGCGGCTCCGTTTCAACCGAACGCGTTTCCTCCGCGCATGGCCCAGAGCCTTGGGCGTCCCGCTCTCGGGGTGGTGACGCAGATCGACGTGGGGTCCTCGGAGGAGATCGAGAGAGTGAAGCGAATGTTGTTTATTGCAGGAGCGTCGGAGGTGCTGGAGGTCTCCGCGCTTACCGGCGAAGGCGTGGACATTTTGAAAGAGCGCGTCAACGCGGATTTGAAGGGGGTGTGTGAATGAACTGAAGAGGCCTCGCGTCTATTTTCCCGTCGGTTGAGAGGGTGTGGATTTGTCACTTTCCTCGATCCGTTCGGAGAACGAGTGCGTAACGGTGCGGCGTCATGCCGCAAAAATTCAAGGAGGTGCGGTAATGAACGGAGAAGCTCTTGGTATGATCGAAAGTCGCGGTTTGGTTGGGGCGATCGAGGCAGCCGACGCGATGGTGAAGGCGGCCAACGTTCGTCTTATCGGGTATGAAAAGATCGGTTCCGCATATGTGACGGTGATGGTTCGTGGTGATGTCGGAGCGGTCAAGGCCGCCGTCGATGCCGGTGCTGCTGCGGCCAAGCGCGTTGGCGAGGTGGTCTCGGTACACGTCATCCCCAGGCCCCATGCCGACACAGAAAAACTTCTTCCCAAGACCGAATAGTCCCTCTTCCCGGTCGAGATTGCGGCGAAGTGGAAAACGTGTCCGAGTAAGGAGGCGTAGCAATGGATAAAGAGATCATGAACCAGGTAATGGACGAGGTAATGAAAAGAATCGGCGCCGAGGCGGCCCGCCCGGCCCCTGTCGAGGCGCCGTCGTCGAACGCAGCCGCGTTTGGCTCCATCGGAGTGACCGAGTTCGTCGGAACGGCGATGGGGCACACCATTGGAATGGTCATCGCGAACGTGGATCCGATTTTGCACAGTGCAATGGGTCTGGACCCCAAGTATCGTTCGATCGGCATCATATCCGACCGCATCGGGGCGGGGCCTCAGATCATGGCGGTCGACGAAGCGGTGAAGGCGACCAACACGGAGCTCCTTTCGGCGGAGCTGCCGCGTGACACCGAGGGAGGAGCCGGTCACGGCTGCCTGATCCTGCTCGGTGCCGAGGACGTCTCCGATGCGAGACGTGCGGTGGAAGTCGCGTTGTCGAACGTAGAGACCTATTTCGGCGACGTCTGGGGCAACGAGGTCGGCTATCTGGAGCTCCAGTACACGGCCCGCGCCAGTTACGCCGTGAACAAGGTTCTGGGCGGTCCGCTCGGAAAGGCCTACGGACTCGTCCTCGGGGCTCCCGCCGGCATCGGCGTCGTGATCTGTGACACTGCGGTCAAGGCGGCGGAGGTGGAGGTCCTCTCTTACGCCTCCCCGTCCAAGACGGCCAATACCAACGAGGCGTTCATCTCGATCACCGGAGATTCCGGCGCGGTTCGCCAGGCAATTCGCGCCGCCCGCGAGGTCGGAGTGAAACTCCTCGCGACGCTGGGATCGGAGCCGAAATCCAGCTCCACTCCCTATATCTAAAGCGTTCTCCGAATCGAGGAGGTGATGTGACTTGGCGTTGAAAAAAAGAAGCAAGCGGTTTGAGACGCTGAACGATCGACCCGTTCACAAGGATGGATTTACGGGGGAGTGGATCGACGTCGGACTGATCGCCATGGGAAGTCCCGCCGATCCGGTGCCTTCGATCAAGATAGAGGACGGTAAGATCGTCGAGATGGATGGTGTCAAGCGCGCTGATTTCAACATGAACGAGCAATTCGTCGCCGATTACGCCATCAACATCGAGATGGCGCCGAAAGCGATGGCCATGAGCGAGCGGGAGATCGCGCACATGCTCGTCGATGTGAACATTTCCCGGACGAAGTGCACGGAGGTCATACAGGGACTCACTCCGGCGAAGATCGCCCGGGTGATGGATTGTCTGAACATCGCCGAGATCATCATGGCGATGCAGAAGATGCGGACGCGCCGGATGCCGGGTACCCAGGCACATATCACGAGCGCCAAGGATCACCCGGTTCTGCTGGTGGCGGATGCGGCCGAGGGCGCGCTGCGCGGGTTTATCGAAATGGAGACGACCGTTGCGGTGGTTCGCTACGCTCCGCTCAACGCGCTTTCCCTGCTCGTCGGCGCGCAGGTCGGTCGTCCCGGCACCTTGACGCAGTGTGCACTGGAGGAGGCGTTCGAACTCCAGATCGGAATGAGAGGACTCACGGCCTATGCCGAGACCATCTCGGTCTACGGAACGGAGAGCGTCTTCGTCGACGGCGACGACACTCCATGGTCGAAGGCCTTCCTCGCCTCCTGCTATGCTTCGCGTGGGCTGAAGATGCGCTTTACGTCCGGTACGGGCAGTGAGGTACAGATGGGCGCGGCGGAGGGCAAATCCATGCTTTACCTGGAGGCCCTCTGTATCATGGTCACGAAGGGGGCCGGAGTGCAGGGGTTGCAGAACGGATCGATCTCCTGCATCGGCGTTCCCGGAGCGGTTCCCTCCGGTCTTCGCGCGATCGCGGCCGAGAACCTGATCACGATGTCGCTCGACCTCGAGGTCGCCTCCGGAAACGACCAGACCTTCTCCCATTCCGATCTGCGCCGTACGGCGCGCACGATGCCTCAGTTCTTCGCGGGGACCGACTTCATCTTCTCCGGTTACTCCGGCGTTCCGAACTACGACAATATGTTCGCGGGCTCCAATTGGGACATCGAGGATCAGGACGACTACCTCGCCTTGCAGCGCGACTTCAAGGTCGACGGCGGAAATCGTCCGGTCACCGAGGAGGAGGTCGTCGAAATGCGCAACAAAGCCGCTCGTGCCCTCCAGGCTGTCTATGAGGAGTTCGGATTTCCGCCGATTACGGACGAAGAGGTCGAGATGGCGACGTATGCCAACGGCAGCAAGGACATCACGGATCGCAACGTTCCCGAAGATCTGAAGGCGGCCGAGCGTCTCATGAAAGACGGCATCAACGGTATGGACGTCGCCAAGGCTTTGGCAAAACGCGGATTCAACGATATTGCCGACAAGATTCTGATGATGCTGAAGCAGCGTATCTCCGGCGATTATCTGCAGACGTCCGCCTGGGTCGATCGCGATGGCCATGTGTGGAGTGCCGTCAACGATCCCAATACCTACGCCGGTCCGATGACGGGATATCAGCTTTCGCCGGAGCGCTGGGAGGAGATCAAGAACATCCCGTGGGCCGTCCGTCCCGAAGATATTTAGGAGTGGGGAGGGAAACGGAATGCAGATAAACGAAGAACTGATTCGCAGAGTCATCGAGGAGGTCCTCGGCGAAGTGATGGGTTCCGGTAAAACGGATGCCTCCGCGCCGGTCCAGGTCGAATCCTCCAATCAGGGGACGAAGATCCGCTTTGTCCCGGTGGGTAAGGCGGAGCGGGGGACGGATCCGCGTGAAGTCGTGGTCGCGTTGCCACCCGCGTTCGGGGAGGAGTTCCACGATACGATCATCCATGTGCCGCATGCCGAAGTGCTACGCCAGGTTGTGGCGGGCATCGAGGAGGAAGGTTGCCATGTTCGTTTCGTCAAGGCGTATCACACGGCGGACGTCGCCTTTATCGCACATGTCGGGGCGAAACTTTCGGGTTCGGGGATAGGGATCGGTATCCTGTCACGCGGCACGGCGGTCATACACCAGCGTGAGCTTGCGCCTCTTGCGAACCTGGAGCTTTTTCCGCAAAGCCCCTTGCTCGATGCGCAGGTCTTCCGTCAGATAGGGAGAAACGCCGCGAAGTACGCCAAGGGAGAGAACCCGGTTCCGGTACCGACCCGTAACGATCCCATGGCGCGTCCGCGCTATCAAGGCATCGCCGCGCTGCTTCACAATAAAGAAGCCCGCTATATTGAGCGTTCCAAAGCTCCGACCGAGTTCAAGGTCGAATTTGCCGGCTAGGAAGGAGAGACGACATGGCTGAGATCAACGAGCAGCTTATTGCCGACATGGTACGGCAGGTGATGAAGGGGATGACACAGGACGCAAGCCCGGCCGCTCCTTCTTCCGCCGCGAAAAGCGATTCCGGCTGCTGCCGCGTTTCCTCGGAGGACTATCCTCTGGGGGTCAAACGCCCCGAACTCGTGAAGAGCCCGACCGGCAAGCGTGTGGACGATCTGACGCTCGAAGCCGTCATGAAAGGAGACGTCACGTTCAAGGACTTTTCCATCACCCCGGATGCGCTGGAGTTGCAGGCGCAGGTCGCGGAGTCCGCGGGACGCTCCCAGATCGGACTCAATCTCCGCAGAGCGGCGGAGTTGACCAGGATTCCGGACGAACGAATTTTGGAGATGTACAATGCCTTGAGGCCCCATCGTTCGACCTATGAGGAACTTATCGGCATCGCAGAGGAGCTGGAGGGAAAATACCAGGCGAAATCCTGTGCCTATCACGTTCGCGAGGCTGCGGACGTGTACCGTCGTCGCAAGTTGCTCAGGGGCGACCTGCCGGAGGCATGATGATCATGTGTGGTTCCTTCCGGGGGCATGCCCCTGGAAGGAACGGACCGTTACGAACGGTCCCGGAAGACGGATCGAAAGTCCTCCGTTTAAGGTGTGTCACCCGACCTGAAAACGGCAGAGAGGAGGACGAATTGTGTCAGTAGTGGCTGGAATCGATATCGGAAACTCCACGACCGAGGTCGCTCTGGGGAAAGTCGACGAAAACGGGGTTACGTTTCTGTCTTCTTCCATGGCCTTCACGTCGGGGATCAAGGGAACGGGGCAGAACGTCGCAGGGGTGCGTAAAGCGCTCTCCTTGGCGCTTGAACGGGCGGGGTGGGGAAGGGACGATTTTTCGAAGGTGGATCTCATTCGGATCAACCGTGCCGCTCCGGTCATCGGGGACGTCGCGATGAAGACCATAACGGAAACGGTGA
>DAIPHL010000127.1:0-6306 GCA_036771375.1 Synergistaceae bacterium
GTTCAACTCGGCACCTCCCCTTACAGGGGAGGCAGTGCAACCCCTCCGGTTCGCTCGTTCGCGAACCACCTCCCCTTGCAGGGGAGGCGAGGAACCACGTGCAGTGGCCCCCCTGTAAGGGGGGCTGTCCCGAAGGGACTGGGGGGTTGCTTTTGCAGTGGGGTTGCCTCTGCAGTGGCGGTGAAGCAACCCCTCCGCCTCGCCCGCTCGGCACCTCCCCTTGCAGGGGAGGCAATGCAACCCCTCCGGTTCGCTGACGCGAACCACCTCCCCTTACAGGGGAGGCAGTGCAACCCCTCCGCCTCGCTCAACTCGGCACCTCCCCTTGCAGGGGAGGCGAGGGGCGGGGGGCTGCAAAGAAAGTGCGAAGTGGCAGGCCCATTATTCGGAGGTCTTCGAAATTGTCGTTCGCGACATGCCCAAGAGCAGAGCGTACAGTTGACGTATCGGGAAAGACGTTATAGAATCTGCTTCGTCGCCCGGTTGAATTTCAGCGAGCAAGGGCGGCGAGTCGTGTCGGGGTGGCGGAACTGGTAGACGCGCTGGATTCAGGATCCAGTGGGCGCAAGCCCATGGGGGTTCAATTCCCCCCCTCGACACCATGCGCTTACAATTCGGAATATCGATCGAAACGTTCATAGATCCCCCAAAAATTCGTCGTCCAAAACTCCAGGGGTCCGTTGATGGTCCTTTCTCTTCTGATGAGTCTTCCCTTGACGTGCCCGGTTTTTTTTGATATTATGCACGGCTGTACGTGTTGTACTAAATACAAAATTCATTCAGGGAGGTCGTTCTCCCCATGTTGGCAGCAGCCCCCTCGGAGAAAGCGCAAAAACGTTTGATATTTGGAACGGAAAAGGATCTTCTCCCTCTTCCCGACCTGCTTGAAGTGCAAAAGAACTCGCATGACTGGTTTTTTCAACAGGATGTGGAGCCACAGATGCGGGAGGAACAGGGATTCCAAGAGCTGTTCATGGAAATCTTCCCCATCGAGAGCTACGATGGTTCCTTTGCCCTGGAGTTCGTCGGATACAGCGTCGAATCGGAGACGATCACTTTGGACGAAGCGAGGAGCCGGGACCTTACCTGGTCGAGGCCGATCCGCGCCACGATCCGCCTCGTAAATCGTAAAAACGGAGAGATCAAGGAAGAGGAGATTTACCTCGGCGATTTCCCCATCATGACATCGCGCGGGACGTTTATCATCAACGGAACGGAGAGAGTCGTCGTGAACCAGCTCGCTCGCTCCGCGGGCGTTTATTTCAGCGCGGATCGGGTACCGGGACAGGAGATCTTCTTCGCCAAGGTCATACCCGACCGAGGCGCTTGGATGGAGTTCGAGCTGCCGAAGGGCGAGCCTCCCTTCAAGATCGAGCCGATTTTCGTGAAGGTCGACAACAGGAAGAAAATACCTGTCACGATGCTCCTCAAAGCCTTTGGGGTGGATTCCGACGACGAGGTCCTGGCACTCTTCGGAGCGAAAGAAGTCGAAGCCGACCTGACCGATGACGACGTCAAGGGAATGCTGATCGCGGAGCAAGTCGTCTCGGAGGACGGTACCCCGCTCATAAGAAAAAACGAGCGGCTGACCAAGGAACATCTTGAGATCCTTTGGAATCAAGGGCGTACAAAACTTTGGGTGTGGGAGGTCGATCCCGTCGTCGCCGCCACCCTGGAAAGGGACGGGGTGGCCAACAGCGACGAAGCGATCATGGAGCTCTTCAAACGTCTTCGTCCGAACGAGCCCGCTCGTATGGAGAACGCGAGGGAGTATGTCCAGAGCATCTTTTTCGACACAAGAAGGTACAACCTCGGCCGGGTCGGCCGTTACAAGGCAAACCGAAGGCTCGGGATCGACATTCCGGAGAAGGAGCGGCTGCTTTCGGTCCAGGACATCGTCGCGATTTCGAAGGAACTGATCCACCTCAAGAACGACGAAACATACGACGGCGAGGACGACATAGACCATCTCGGAAATCGACGTGTTCGGGCCGTGGGAGAGCTCCTGCAAAATCAGGTTCGCGTCGGGCTTCTTCGCATGGAGCGCATCGCAAAGGAGCGTATGACCACCATTCCGGATCTTGCGATGTCGATGGCGCGGGATCTGATCAACGTGCGTCCCGTGTCCGCCGTGTTGAGGGAGTTTTTCGGTTCCGGACAGCTCTCGCAGTTTATGGATCAGACGAACCCCCTCGCGGAGCTGACGCACAGACGTCGTCTCTCGGCGTTGGGGCCCGGAGGCTTGAGCCGCGAGCGTGCGGGGTTCGAAGCGCGCGACGTGCACTACACCCATTACGGCCGCGTATGCCCGATCGAGACGCCGGAAGGACCGAACATCGGGCTTGTCACCTCTCTGGCCACCTATGCCCGCATAAACGAATACGGTTTTTTGGTGAGGCCCGTACGAAAAGTGGTCGACGGAAGGGTGACCGACGAGGTGATGTTCATCTCGGCCGACGAGGAGGACGCCATCTACGTCGGACGCGCGGACGTCCCGATGGATGAGGACGGGTTCCTTCTCGGAGATCTGATTTACGTCAGGCACAAGAATCACGTCCGCGAGGTCTCTCCCACGGAGGTGGAGTGTCTGGATATATCGCCGAAACAGATCGTTTCGGTTTCGACGGCCTTGATCCCCTTCATCGAACACGACGACGCGAACAGGGCGCTTATGGGTTCGAACATGCAGCGCCAGGCGGTACCGCTTGTCAGCGCCGAGGCGCCTTTGGTGGGTACCGGCATAGAACACAGGATCGCGAAGGATTCGGGGTCCTGCGTGGTCGCTTCTCGGCCGGGCATCGTGGTTTACGTCGATGCGGAAAGGATCGACGTAAAGGGCAAAGACGGCAAAACCGACGTATATAAGCTGATAAAATTTCGGCGCTCCAACCAGGGAACGATCATGCACCAGAAACCGATCGTCTCCAATGGGGACGCCGTGGAAGCCGGCGAAATCATCGCCGATGGACAGTCCTGCGACGGAGGAGAGCTCGCGCTCGGAAGGAATGTCCTGGTGGCCTTCGTCTCCTGGGAAGGCTATAACTTCGAGGACGCGATCCTGCTCAGTCAGCGTCTGGTCAAAGAGGATTTCTACACGTCGATCCACATCGAAGAATACGAAGTAGAGGCGAGAGACACCAAACTGGGACCGGAGGAGATCACGAGGGATATCCCCAACGTCGGAGAGGATGCGCTGAAAAATCTCGACGAGGACGGCATCATCCGCGTCGGAGCCGAGGCAAAGGCTGGAGATATCCTCGTAGGGAAGGTCACGCCCAAGGGAGAGTCGGATCAGACGCCGGAGGAAAAACTGCTTCGGGCGATCTTCGGAGAAAAAGCGCGCGAGGTCAGAGACACCAGTCTGCGGGTTCCCCACGGCGAGGGTGGAAAGGTCGTCACGGTGAAACGCCTCACCAGGGCCGAGAACAGAGAGGACATGAACGCGGGCGTAAACGAGGTCATCAAGGTATATGTGGCGCAGTTCCGCAAGATCACGGAAGGTGACAAGATGGCGGGACGTCACGGAAACAAGGGCGTGGTCTCGCGAATCCTGCCGGAGGAGGACATGCCGTATCTCTCCGACGGTACGCCGATCGACGTCGTGTTGAATCCCCTGGGGGTCCCGTCTCGAATGAACCTGGGACAGGTGCTCGAGACGATCACCGGCTTCGTCGCGCATCATAACGAGTGGAGGGTCGCGACCCCGGTTTTCCTCGCCGCCCACGAGGACGATATCCTCAAACATCTCGATGGTGTCAGGAAGGAGAAGTACCCGGAACTCACACACGACTGCAAGATCACGCTTTATGACGGCAGAACGGGCAGGGTCATGGACGGCAAGGTCACGGTCGGCATCATGTACATGCTGAAGCTGATCCATCTGGTCGACGACAAGATTCATGCCCGCTCGATCGGACCGTACAGTCTCATCACGCAGCAACCGTTGGGGGGCAAGACCCAGTTCGGCGGACAGCGTTTCGGAGAGATGGAGGTATGGGCGCTCGAGGGGTATGGCGCGGCGCACATGCTACAGGAGATGCTCACCGTAAAGTCCGACGACATACATGGAAGGCTGCGCATCTACGAGAGGATTGTGAAGGGACAGAACCTCATCAAACCCGGCGTTCCGGAGAGTTTCAGGGTTTTGATCAAAGAGCTGCACGGACTCGGTCTGGACGTCGAAATCAAATACAGCGACGGGAGCTTCGGCGAACTTGCCATGACGGATGAGGAAGAACAGTCGAAGGGATATCGCCCGGTCCCGCTGCGGCCGGACGCCGGGCTGGATCGCGACGACGATTTCCTCGAACCGAAAGAACGTTCGGAGGTGTCGGAGCTTTTCGAAGAGCCCTCCGAGTACGATGGTGTCGGGCTGACTATAATCGATTCGGACATGCAGGACAAGGCGGACGAGCTTTTCACGTCCGATGTCCCGGAGCCGTCGGAAGACGAGGATTTCACAGGAGATGATGCATAATGGGCGAACATCGCCACATCGCCGGCGTCCGTATGAAACTCGCCTCTCCGGAGAGGGTACGTGAACTCTCCAGCGGAGAGGTGAAAAAACCGGAGACCATAAACTACAGAACGCTGAAGCCGGAGAAGGACGGTCTTTTCTGCGAAAGGATCTTCGGCCCGATGCGGAGCTTTGAATGCGCCTGCGGCAAATACAAGCGAAGCGGCCCGAAGTTCCGCGGGGTCGTCTGCGACAGATGCGGCGTGGAGGTCACCGACAATCGTGTGAGGCGTGAGAGAATGGGGCATATCGAGCTGGCGGCCCCGGTCGTCCATATCTGGTATCTTCGCGGTATCCCAAGCCGCCTCAGCCTTCTGCTGGGAACCTCCACCAAGGATCTGGAGAAGGTCGTCTATTTCGCTCCCACGCGCAAAAGGGAGCAGAAATACAAGGTCGTCTCCGACAGCAAGCGCACCGATCTCGTCAAGCGGGGAGACCTCGTCACCGGCGGTGAGGAGCGAATCCACAGGCACTATGACCCGAAGTTCAAGGCGGAGGAAGCGTTTCGTATCCTGAAGGTCGACGACATTCCCGTCGAGACGGGCGATGTCATCGGGGCGTCCCAGGTCAGGCGCATCAGGGAGGAGTTCGGCGACGAGCTTTTTTCGGTGGAACCGGCTTATAGGATGGTACAGGAGGACGCCTCCGATTTGGGGAGCGTCTTTCCCGAGTCCCAGCTGGCGAGGATGAAGGAACTGCATCCGGACAAGGAGTTTTTGCCGGTCCACATACAAAATCAGGAGTCGTATTTCGTCACCTCCGTGGTGCATCTGCCGTTTGCCAAGGGCGATATCATCTCGGAGAGCGAGCATAGGCTGTATCACCAGAAGTATCCGGGACGTTTTGCGGTCCAGCCGGAGACCGAGATGGTCGAGGATCCCTGCGCCATCGTCATAGAGAAGAGCGAATCCCCGTTCGAGCGTTCGGAGATCATCCTCGAAAGGGAGGAACGGCTCTGTGCCGCGTACGACAAGGGATTCCTCGGCGGAATCGGCGCCGAAGGCGTCTATTCACTCCTGCAGCGGGTGGACCTGGAGGACCTCTCCGGTACGCTCCGCGAGGAGATCGCAGAGTCGTCCGGGCAGAAGAAGCGTAAACTGGTAAAACGCCTCCAGATCGCCGAGGATTTTCGCAAGAGCGCAAGCCGTCCGGAGTGGATGGTGCTCTCCGTCCTGCCGGTCATCCCACCGGATCTTCGTCCCATGGTCCAACTCGACGGCGGAAGATTCGCCACCTCCGATCTCAACGATCTGTACAGGAGGGTGATCAACCGCAACAATCGCCTGAAAAAGTTGCAGGAGCTGAAGGCTCCCGATATCATCATCCGCAACGAGAAGCGGATGCTGCAGGAGTCCGTCGACGCCCTCATCGACAACGGCAGGAGGGGAAAGGCGGTTTTGGGCGGCGGCAACAGGCCGCTCAAGAGCCTCACCGATCTTTTGAGGGGAAAGAAGGGACGTTTCCGCCAGAATCTTTTGGGAAAGCGCGTGGATTATTCCGGGCGCTCGGTGATCGTGATCGGACCGAACCTCAAGATATATCAGTGCGGTTTGCCTAAACAGATGGCGCTCGAGCTCTTCAAACCCTTCGTCATGAACAAACTGGTGGAAAACGGCCTCGTCCCCAATGTGAAGAGTGCACGCCGCTTTATCGAGCGGGGAAGGGACGAGGTGTGGGCGATTCTCGAGAGCATCATCAAAGATCATCCCGTCATGCTCAACCGTGCGCCGACGCTTCACCGGCTCGGCATACAGGCGTTCGAGCCGGTTCTGATAGAGGGGACGCCGACC
>DAIPHL010000128.1:0-6280 GCA_036771375.1 Synergistaceae bacterium
GGTCGGCGCCTTCTTTCCGCCGGTTCCGTCGTCCCCCGGGGCTACCGTCTCGTGAGCCGGCGGGAGCTTCCGGCCCTTTTCGACTACGAGTTTTTCGTCCGGGCCGGCGTCGCGTTCCAGATCATGAACCTGCACCGGTACAACCGCTTCTGTGGGGCCTGCGGGGGACCCATGAAGGAACACGAAAAGGACAGGGCGATGGTCTGTCCTTCCTGTGGTCATGTCGTCTATCCGTCGCTCTCCCCCGCCGTCATCATGTCGGTGGAAAAGGATGGGAAATTGCTGATGGGGCATGGAGCGAGCTTCCCGCCTGGTCGGTATAGCGTGCTTGCGGGGTTCGTGGAGCCCGGGGAGACGCTGGAAGAGGCCGTATGCAGAGAGGTGTACGAGGAATCGCGAATTCGGGTGAAGAACGTCCGTTATTTCGCGAGCCAGCCGTGGCCGTTTCCGAATTCGTTCATGCTCGCCTTCCAGGCCGATTGGGAGAGCGGGGAGCCCGTCGCCGACAACGAGGAAATGCTCAGCGTCCGCTGGTTCACTCCGGACGATTTACCCGACATTCCTCCCGGCGTCAGCGTTTCCAGAAAGCTGATCGACGACTGGCTCGAAAGACAGACGGGGGACAAAAAAGAAGAATAACGGCCGCGCCCGGTCGCTCACTGGATCTGCGCGTCCTCCACGTGCCGTATCTTTCGGAGCTCGTCGTCCAAATCGGGCGGAAGGCAGTTCGGCATCTTCACCTTGAAATGGATCGAAACCTCTCCGTTCCCCTTTTCCCCCAGGAAGACGATGTCTCTTGTGATGATGCCGTTTTTTTCGAACACCTCGTTCACACGAGGTATGACCGTTTCCACCTTCTTCGTGCGGATGAGAATGTTCTTCTGCGAGTTTCTGATCCAGAGTTTTTCCTCGAACTTTTTGAAGTAGACCAGCGTCGCGCAGATGATTGTGGTGGCGGTGATCGCGCCGAAGTAAAAGCCGATTCCGCAGGCGAGCCCGATACTCGAGACGACCCACAGGCTCGCCGCGGTGGTGAGTCCTTTCACGTTGAAACCGGCGCGGAGGATCGTCCCCGCGCCGAGAAAACCAATTCCACTGACCACCTGTGCGCCCAGACGAGCCGGGTCGAGGCCACCTCCGAACCGGTTGTGGACGAATTCCCCTGTCGACATCACGAGGGCGGCTCCGACACACACCAGAATATGCGTGCGGAAGCCGGCCGGCCTGTTGGCGTTCTCACGTTCGTAGCCGATGATGCCACCCAGCACGCAGGCGAGGAGAATTCGAAACGCCAGTTCGACGTGATGGAGGGATATCTCAATGGGCAGGGGAAAAGGCTCCATCGACACGAGGGGAGGTCACTTCGCCTTCTTTTCGAGCTCGGCGAGGGCCTTCGTCAGAGGGGTGATTCTCTTGTCGTCCGCACGACGGGAGAGCGCGGTTTCCGCCGACGTGACCGCGCCCCAATAAGCCTTGTTCGCGTCTCCGTTCACGTTGATCGTCGATCCGCTGAGGGCGAGTCCGGCGAAGAGCCCTTTGGACATCGAATAGCTGTAGATCGACGCCTGTGCCCTGGAGTCCGTGGCGGCCTGCACGTCCCTGCCGACCGGGCCTGCGGCCACGCTCACGTCGCCGCCGAGTTTGAAGCTCTTTCCGCCTGTGAAGACCAGCCGTCCGTCATCGTTGTTTATGACCAGAACGAGTCCCACCTGTTTTACACCGATCTGCAGGCCGAAGGAGCCTCCGGCGATCGAGGCGAAGGACGGTCCATTCCATTTGCCGTGCGCTCCTCGAACGAGGACCACGCCCTCTCCCCCCATACCTCCGACCACGAGGCCGGCCTGGGTGATGTTCGGAAAGATGGCCACGCCTTTGCACGACTTGATCATCTCCGCCATCGTCGCCGCGTCCGATTGTTCCCCCATCTTTCCGAGCAGCGCCGCTGCCATGTCGATGTGTTTTCGGTGCAGCGGTTCGTCCGCTTCGCTCCTTCCAGCGGATGCCAGCGTCAGGAAGAGCACGAGGCATACGAGGAGAAGAGCGGAGCGTTTGATCCGATCGTTTCCGAATTCATTCGTCTTTTTCATCGTCGATTGGTCGCCTCCTTTGGCTTTGTCCGTCTTTTAAAAACAGAAACTCGCGTGGATCAAAAACCGTAACGTTCACTGCCCATTTCGGCGTCACGAATCCCCGAGAGCAGGGTGACGCTCTCCATCTCGCCTCTTTTTATCTCGGCACGCACGAGCCATTTCCCGTTCAATTCGCGCCACTCGATCTTTCCGTCACCCAGGAAACGGCCCCGTCTGCCGAAAAAATTCTTTCCTTCCCTGGTCAGCTGTGCGAAGAGGGTTTGTTGTTTTCCTCGATCGAGCGTCGGCCAGGTCACCCGTATGGCCCGGATCATTTCTCTGTCGTGCAGTGCCTCCAAAAACCACGGGTCTTTTTTCGTCCCCCAGCGGCGGATTCCGATTCCCTCCTTTTTGTCCACCGTTCTGTTGAAGAATTTACTTCCGAGAAATGTATTCGCCGCCGCCAAGCTCTCGCCGGGCGGGATTTTTCTCAGCAGGATGAAGGCGCCCCCCGCGTACAGTTCGGCGTCCGCGGAGGAGGGATACAGGAGTGCGCCCCATAGAAAAAGTGCCGTCAAAAGAGGCATAAATCTCGTAAAGGCGAGGATCACCGGTTTCCATACCCCCTTTCACGGCTTGCAGGAATGATGTATCATCCCCATTATACCGGATTTTCAAGATCCTGGAAGTATGGAGGAGACGGAGGAGGGGCTCTGTGTTGAATAAGGAGGAAAAAATCGTCCGGACGTTTGTCTCCGTTGCTCCGACGGAGGCCGTTCTTCACGAATTGGAGCGTCTGATGCAAGCCTTCCGGCGCGCGTCCGAAGGATGCGCCTATCGCTGGATTCGCCCCTCGCAGCTTCACATCACGTTGAAATTTCTCGGGGAGGCGCCTCTTTCGAAGGTGGAAGTTCTCCGGTCGGCTCTGAGGGAGATTGCCGTCCCTCCGTTTTCGATCTCCCTGGACGAGGGGGGCGCTTTTCCGAACGCCTCGGCCCCTCGCGTCGTATGGCTTGGCGTGGGCGAGGGAGGAAAGGCGTTGAAGAACCTGGCGGAGCGCGTCGACTTCGTGTCCGGCGAATGCGGTTTCCCCTTGGAAAAGCGCGCGTTCAAGGCGCATCTTTCGATCGCGCGATCGAAAGAAGGTGATCGTGTGCCCGCCCCGCTTCTCTTTCTTCTTGAGAATTTGCCGCCGCTTGTTTGGCGATGCGGTTCATTCTCGCTGATGCAAAGCGAGCTCACGCGCGAAGGGCCGATCTATACGCCGGTCGAGGTCTATCTCCTCGATTGAACGGGCCCTGCGCGGACGCGTCTGGGAGTGATTTACAGGGAATGGGTGTGTCGTATATCATTTGTATGTAGGTGGAGGAGAAGCGTATGGCGAAGAAAGAGAGACCCAGAGGCGTGGGGAATGTGTTCGAAAAGGACAAGGCGATCTCCTCGCCGGTCGGTGCAACGAGGTTGTCAGTCGCGTCGTTTTCGTGCGGGACGTGCGTGATGGTCCTGGAGATGGCGGGTTCCCGCGTCGTCGCCCCCTACATGGGCACCTCCTTGATCGTCTGGACCTCCCTCATCGGCATCGTGATGGCGAGCCTCTCCCTCGGTTACTGGATGGGCGGGGTGGTCTCCGACAGACGTCCCGATCCCGGCCTCCTGGCCCGGATCATCGGGGGCGCTGCGCTCTCGACCGCTCTCTTGGCGGTCCTCGCGGGACCTCTCCTCTCGTTTGTCGCGAGAAACGTTTCGAACGTGTACGTGGGCTCCGTGGTCGCCGCGCTCTGCCTCTTCGCCGTCCCGAGCTTCCTGCTCGGCATGGTCTCTCCCTTCATCGTCCGTCTTGCCATGCACAGCCTCGGCTCCGCGGGGACGACCGTGGGGCGGTTTTCCGCCCTCTCATCCGCCGGGAGCATCCTGGGGACGTTTCTCGGGGGCTTTGTCCTCATCTCGTTTTTCTCTTCGCGGACGATTCTCTTTCTGGTCGCTGCAGTCCTTGCCGCAACGGCGCTTCCGATCTACCGGAGAGGATGGAAAGCGCTCTCCCCGATTGTCGTGGTCTCCGTCGGAATGGCTTGTTTGAGCGAGGCGGGAGCGATGCCCATGATCCCCGAAGGAATCAGCATAGACACCCGGTACAACAGCATCTTGGTCACGGAGAGGGTCTCATACGCGACCGGAAGGAGGGTCCGCATTCTTCAGACCGATCCGATGGGGGCGCAGTCCCTGATGTACGTCGACAACCCTGCGGAGTTGTACAGCGATTACACGAAATTCTACGACCTCGCCTTCCACTACAACCCCGGTGTGAAAAAGGTCCTCATGCTCGGCGGGGGCGGTTATTGCGTGCCGAAGCATCTGGCTGCGACCCGCCCGGACGTCTCCATCGACGTGGTCGAGATCGATCCCGGCATCACGGATGTGGCGAAGAAGTACTTTTACCTCAAGGACCGCCTGAATCAGCGCATATTTCACGAGGACGCCCGACGCTTTCTCAACCGAACGGCAGCCGCACGCGACGTCGAATACGACGCGGTGTTCGAGGACGTATTCGGCTCCTCGTACAACATCCCCTTCCATCTCACGACCGTGGAGTGCATGGAGAAGGTGAAGGCGCTTCTCTCGCCCGAAGGGGTCTTCATCGCCAACATCATTTCGTCCGTAGACGACGAGCTCTTCAGCGGGATATACGCGAGCGTCGCCGAGGTCTTCCCCACGGTGATGATCTTCCCGGCGACATATCCCCAGGGCCGGTCGATTCGACAGAACGTCATGATCGTGGCGCTTCCCGCAGAGACGATTCCTCAGAGGGAACCGGAGAGCCTTTCGATGGCCTCTCTTCTCGCACATCGCCTCGAGGGCGCCTTCACGCCGAAGATCTCGGCCTTCACCGACCGGTTCGCACCCGTCGAGAAATACTCCCTGCTCGATTGATCTTTTCATCTCTATGGACAGCACAGGGGAGAAGGCGTATCATATGTAAAGTTTGTAGAATTTAACAAATGCCGTTTGTCGCAGGGAGGGGAAAGAGGATGGGCATTCTGAAGAGGTTTATCGATTTGTTGGGTCGCCCGCGGGGGATTTTCGGGCCGGTTTTGCTGAGCATGATGAATGTGGGGCACCGGCCTTTCATCGAGAAGGTTCTCGAAGAGGTGCCCATCGACAGAGACGATGTCGTCCTGGACGTCGGATGCGGAGGCGGAAACGCGATTCGCCTGATGGCGAACCGCGCAGCCAGTGTATACGGAGTGGATATCTCTCCGGTGTCGGTGGCGAGCGCGAGGAGAAAAAATAAAGGAAACGTACGGGCCGGACGGGTCAGCATCATGGAGGCCGACGCCTCGAACCTTCCGTTTGAAGATGGCACGTTCGATCTCATAACGGCGTTCGAGACGGTCTACTTTTGGCCGGAGGCGGCTTTTTGTTTTTCGTCGATACGAAAAAAGCTCAAACCCGGGGGAGCTTTTTTGGTCGCTTGCGAGGGAGTTCGTCCCGAGAGCGGAGAGGAGCACCCCTTTGAAAAGATGGCTCCCGGCGTGATGCGGGTGTACGGCCGGGAGGAGATGCGATCCATGCTCGACCGGGCCGGTTTTTCTTCGGTAAAGACGATCTGTCCCGATCGACCGGGGTGGCTCTGCATGATCGGCGAAAGAGAGGACGAATGTCCGTAGTCCTCTCATTGACTGTATGGAAACCGCCGTGTATATTGTTTTGACAATATAAAACAATATGCCACGACGGGAGGGATTCGGATGTATGACCTGAGAGATCTGGTGGCAGTCGGGAAAAGTGCGAAGGTAGTCCACACCGTTACGGAGACGGACACGGCGACCAAGTATTCCAAAGGACTCGAAGAGCTCATGTCCACTCCGGCCATGATCATGCTCGCCATACAGGCTTCGGCGAAGGCCGTGGACGGTTTCCTGCCGGAGGGATTTATCAGCATAGGGAGAGCGATCGAATTCGAGCATACGGCGTCGACGAGAAGGGGCATGCACATCACGGTCGAGGCGACGGTCTCGGAGGTTCAGCCCTTGATGATCACGCTGGACATACACGCCTTCGACGACGTCGGGGAGATCGGCTTCGGAAGGCACAGGCGCAGCATCGTCATCGTCGACAAATTGATCGAACGGTCGAAAAAACGGGAGGCGATGACGCTCAACACAAGACCGCTCTGAAGGATTGGCGGACGTTTCCGCAAGAACGCGCCGACC
>DAIPHL010000129.1:0-6246 GCA_036771375.1 Synergistaceae bacterium
GGTCGGCGATTATTATATTAATATATATCATAATATCCTGCACAACCTCCGGTCATTCGAACGATCGATTCATACGCAATTTGAACGGAAACGTCGGCGCCCTTTCCCCCGTCCCCTCTAAAGATAGGTGTTCGGCAGAGCTCCCGGTTCCAGGTTCTCGAACCTCGTATACTCCTTGTAGAAGACCAACTTCACCGTTCCGGTGGGACCGTTTCTATGCTTCGCCACGATGACCTCCGCCACGGCACTCGACATGTCGTTCTCCTGTTGATAATAGGAATCCCGGTAGAGGAAGGCGACGAGATCGGCGTCCTGCTCGATGGCCCCGCTGTCGCGCAGGTCCGAGAGGATCGGGCGCTTGCTGGCCCCCCGTTGCTCCACCGCTCTGGAGAGCTGGGAGAGGGCGATGACCGGCGTCGAGAACTCGCGCGCGATGCTCTTGAGCGCCCTGGATATGTCCGAGACCTCCTGTTGTCTGTTTTCGATCCGCTTGACATCGGTCATGAGTTGCAGATAATCGACGATAACCAGGCACTTTTCATCCCTGTGCTTTGCAAAAAAACGCCGGCACCTCGAGCGAAGCTCCATCGGAGAGAGCATCGAGCTATCGTCTATGAAGACGGGCGCCTTGCTGAGGCGGGCCGTCGCATCGGTGAGCGCGTTCCACTGGTCGCCCCGGACTTTCCGAACCTTTCCCCCATCCTGGATCTCCTTCAGATTGACCCTGGCCTCCGCGCTCAAGAGCCGAGAGGCGAGCTGTTCCGCCGACATTTCGAGACTGAAGACGAGCGTCGGAATTCCCTCGCCCAGCGCCGCGTTCTGTGCGATATTGAGGGCAAAGGCCGTCTTTCCGACCGAAGGTCGCGCCGCGATGATGTTGAGGCTGCCTGGCTGGAAGCCACCCGTCATCCTGTCGAAATCCGTGAAACCGGAGGGCACGCCGACGGGACTTGCCCCCTCCGTTATGCATCGTTCGATGTTCTCGAAAGTTTTGATGATCACGCCGGAGATCGGCTTGAGGTTATCCTGCGAGCCCTGGCGCGCGATCTCGAAGACCTGTCTCTCCGCCCCGGCAAGCGCCTCCGGATATTCGATCTCCTCGTTGAAACCGGTGCGGACGATGTCGGCTCCAACCCTGACCAGGGAGCGGTGCACGGATTTATCGCGTACGATCGAGCAGTGATGTTCCACATTGGCCGTGGTCGTCACCGCATCCACAAGGTTCGCGACAAACGGGACACCGCCGAGGCGCTCCAGAAGGTTGCGCCGCGAAAGCTCCTCCTGAAAGGTCAGAGAGTCGACGGCTCGATCCTTCCGGGTCATCTCGGCCATGATCTCGAAGACCATTCCATGTCGCGGGTCGTAGAAGTCATCCTGCCGGAGGGATTCGACGACGATCAACAGAGCATCTCTGTCCAGCAGGGAGGCTCCCAGGACCGCCCTCTCCGCATCGAGGTTGTTCGGTGGCACGCGGCCGTCGTAGTATTCGGACAACTATTCGGCCTCCACTTCGAGCGCGAGTTCCACCTCCACCCCGGTGTAGAGCCTGACCTTGAACGGATAACGGCCGGTCTGGCGTATCGGATCGTCGAGCCGAACATCCTTTTTGTCGATCTCCACCGCGAGCTGTTCTCTTACAGCCGAAGCGATCTGTTGCGACGTCACGCTTCCGAAAAGCCGTCCCTCGTCGCCGGCGCTCATCCGCACCGTCACCTTCTTGCCACCGATCTTCTTCTTCGTTTCGACGGCCAGGCGCTCCAGTTTCGCCTCCCGGTTTCGTCTCGCCTGCTGTTGTTCGTGCCACTCCTTGACCTTGCCGCTCGTTCCCTCCTCGGCAAGACCTTTCTTGAACAGAAAATTTCTGGCGTATCCGTCCGAAACCTCGACGAGATCGCCTTTTTTCCCGACTTTATGCACGTCCTGCGTCAGGATTACCCTCATGCGTCAACCCCTCCTCATTCGTTTTCTGAGATCGAACCCGATATCGAGCACTCCCAGTATCGAAAAAAGATCGCTCACCGCGGATACGAACGGAGTGATCACGATCACGGCGATCTTCACCGCTTTCGGAAAACCTCTGCCCTCCATGAAGAAACACCCCACGGAGAGCCCCTGCACGACAAAGACGGTTCTGGTGACGGCCACCAGGTTCACCGAGATCTGTTTCACGAGCCGTGAATCCGGGTTCTTCTGCGCGAAAAGATCCAATACGAGCCCCATCACCAACGCAAAGAGGACGTTCTTTGGAAACGACCAGGAAGAAAACGGCGGCAGTACGAAGAACGGTTCTCCTGTCCGCCTCTTGTGGACGCGGGAAGAAAGCAGCAAACTCAGGACGACCTCCAAGGCGGAGAAGAAGATCACACTGTACGGAATCAGCAGGATCATGGAGTCCAACGTCCGACGCAGATCCCCCTCGAACGAGGGAAGAACCTCGCTGGAGAGCGTAGCCAGCTTCGAACCGGCGAGCGCGAGAAGCGTTTTCTCCATCTCCGCCGTCTCCGGCGCAAACAGGTTCACCCCCGTCGCCCGGAAGACGGCGACGGTCGTCGAGACCTTGCACAGAAGGGAGACGAAGATGCCAAGCAAAACGAGATCGGGAACGTTTTTGATCCTCTTTGCGGCAAAGCCGAGAAACACTCCCAGGAGCCCGAACGTCTGGAGATAGACGAGGGGCAGAAGGGGCGGCAGAATGGCGAAGAGGGCGAAAGTCACGAGAAACGCCGAGAGCAAGCCCAGCCGAGCCCCTCTCTCGTAGGTAAAAAGAAGGGTCGGAAAGGAGTAAAGAAACATCAACGGAAGGGCGAGCACGGGAAGCAGGACCCCCGCCAGGAACAGACCGAAGCCCAGAAGTGAAGTTATCGCCAAATCCTTGAGCGTCGAAGAGGAGAACATCTCATATCCCTCGCGTTGCACAGTGACTCAGGTTTTCGAACCAGAGGCGTTGCGGGTGGCACAGCATTTACAAACCGGGCGAAAAACCTGCACGGACGGGGAGGGTCTTCACCCTCCCCACATTGAACGAACGTTTATTCCTAGTCGGAAGTGAAGGGAAGAAGCGCCAGGAAACGCGCCCTCTTTATGGCTCTTGTCAACTGCCTCTGGTGCTTCGCACAAGCGCCCGTAACCCTCCGGGGAATGATCTTTCCACGCTCGGTTATATATCTACGAAGTTTTTCGATCTCTTTATAATCGACATGCGCGACCTTGTCCACGCAATAGTGACAAACCTTCGGACGACGCTTGCGGCGCTTCCGGAACTGGTTATCCATCAAAAGTCAACTCCTTTCGTCAAAATGGGACGTCCACCTCGCCGGTTTCCCCGCTCGGCTCTCCCATCTCCGAGAAATCCAAGGGGAAATCCTCTTCGAAACCGACCTCGTCCCGCAGACTCCCGACGTCATCGAACGACGCTCCCTCGGCTCTGGATTCCCTCGGGCGATCGGAGGACTGAGCCGGCCTCGGAGGAGGAATGTCGCCGTAAGAATCGTCGTCCCTCCGCCCGGAGGACAACATAGTCATGTTCTCCGCGATGACCTCCGTCACCCAACGACGCATTCCCGTCTTGGGATCGTCGTAATCGCGCACCTGGATGCGCCCCTCCACGAGGACGGGCTTGCCCTTGCGAAGATACCGATCGCAGATGTCGGCGAGGAACCCCCACGCCACGACGGGGATGAAATCGGTATGGTTCTGGGTCTCCCCGGTCGAACGGTTCTTCCACTGGCGCCCCACCGCAACCGTAAAACGCGCGACCTTCTGTTTGCTGGGCGTATGTCGGACATCGGGATCCCTCGCGAGATTGCCCATCAGGATCACTTTGTTATAGCCCCTGGACACGTCGTCACCTACTCCTCGTCGATCGCAACCACGAGATGCCGGATCACCTGCTGCTGCAGACCGAGAACCCTGTCGAGCTCACGAATCTGCTTCGGGGCCATCTTCATGGTAATCAGCGCGTAGAAACCTTCTTGCAGTTTCCTGATCGGGTAGGCAAACTGTTTCTTGCCCCAAAGGTCGATCTTTTCAACCTCCGCTCCCAATCCACGCACGACTTCCGCGATTTCCTCGGTCTTGGCCTTGTGATCCTCGAGTTCCGGGGTCAGAATCACCGTCAATTCATAAAACCGCATGTCGTTCACCTCCTCCCCATGGTCTTCGGGCGCTTCGCTTGCGGGAAGCTCCTGTGGCCTCTTTTTCTCCCAAAGAGGCAGGGATAACAGCAAAAGATTATATATCCACCCCACCCTTTGTGCAAGTGGGGAAAGCCCGTGAAACACCTCTCCTCCGGCAGGCGAAGAAGGGACGGCACGGGAGCTTTCTTTATCGACGCTTGCCTGGGGCGTCCTCCGAAACGATCTCGATCCGGTAGATCTTTTCGCCCGATTTCACGAGATTGAACTCCTCCCTCGCGAGAAACGCGATTCCCTCGGGGGTCCTATAATACCCGATCTTCTCCTGGATCTCCTGATTCTTTCGCGTCAACTCGACCAACTCGTCCATCTTCGTTTCGAGCGAAGTGGCAAGGCGTTCGATGCGTCCGATCTCCTTGAAAAAGGTGACCACCGTGACCGCAAAGACGAACGTGGCAATCGCATAAACGATGAGCCAACGCAGCCTCGGCATCGATTCACTACATCCTCTCCGGCGCGGAAATTCCCAAAAGCCTCAGACAGTTGGCCACGACGATCCTCGTGGCCTCGACGAGCAGAAGCCGCGCTCGCATCACTCCGTCCTCTTCGCCGAGCACCTTCTCACTGTTGTAAAACGCGTGAAACGCCTCCGCGAGAGCGGTTGCATAGAAGGCGATCCGGTGTGCCTCCAGATTCTCCGCAGCCTTCAACACCTCTCCCGGGAAACGGGAGAGCTCTTTTACGAGGTGAGACTCCGACGGTTTCCCCAGGTTCTCCGCACACAGACGGCAGGCCGCAGATGGATCGGGAAGCTCGATGCCGCGGGAGGCGGCCTCCCTCAAAATGCTGCATATCCTGGCGTGTGCGTACTGCACGTAGTAGACCGGGTTGTCCGCCGACGTCTTCTTCGCGAGCTCCAGATCGAAATCCAGATGACTGTCGTTCTTTCTGCTCACGAAGAAAAATCGTGTGGCGTCGCGCCCGACCTCGTCCATGACCTCCCGAAGTGTCACGAACGTCCCGGCGCGTTTGGACATCGAGACGGGGACACCGTTGCGCAAAAGGCTCACGAACTGAATCAGAAGGAACTCGAGCCTGTCGTCCTCCGCTCCCAACGCCGTGTTGGCCGCCCTCATGCGAGGCACGTAGCCGTGATGGTCCGCACCCCAGACGTAGACGAGAAAATCGAACTTTCTCTCGTATTTGTTCTGCAAATAGGCGACATCCGACGTAAAGTATGTGGGGACACCGTTGTTCCGTATCATCACGCGGTCCTTGTCGTCCCCGAACTCCGTCGCCTTGAACCAGACCGCTCCTTCTCCGTCGTAGGCATAGCCTCGCGCGCGCAACCGGTCGATCGTCCGCGGCACGATGTCCCCCTCGTAAAGGGATTTCTCCGAAAACCAGACGTCGAAGCGGACGCCGAAATCCTCCAGGTCCCGGCGTATCATCGAGAGGACGTCACGGCAGGTCCTCTCCCGAAACAGGGAGAGGGTCTCGTCGAGGGGACGATCCGCCAGGACCTTCCCGTGCTCCGCCAGGATCTCCCTTGCGATCTCGTCTATGTAATCCCCGGGGTAGCCATCCTCAGGGAAAGGAGCCTCCTCTTCCCGCCCCAGAAGCGCGAAGTAGCGGGATTGGGTCGACTTGCCCAGCATCTCCATCTGGAGTCCCGCATCGTTGATATAGTATTCCCGCTCCACCTCCCATCCGGAGAAGGAGAGGACCGAGGACACGATGTCGCCCACGGCCGCGCCACGGCCGTGCCCCAGATGGATCGGGCCCGTCGGATTGGCGCTTACGAATTCGATCTGGACTCTCTTCCCGCCGCCGTGGTCGTTGCGTCCGTAATCGTCCCCCGCCCGGAGGACCTCCTCGATCACCTCGGCGAGCCAGCCGTCGGAAAGGGTGAAGTTCATGAATCCGGGAGGAGCGACCTCCACGGACGAGATGCGATTTCCCCCTTCGAAGTTCCCGGCAATTTCCCGGGCCAGATCGACCGGAGGCATCCCGAATACCTTCGACAGCTTCATGGCGGCGTTCGTGGCCCAGTCGCCCTGCCCCTCACGCCTCGGACGTTCCAACAGAACGCTGAAACCCTCCGGCGCCGACC
>DAIPHL010000130.1:0-6085 GCA_036771375.1 Synergistaceae bacterium
ATGTGCTGCGGGCAGACCTGCTCGCAGCGGCCGCACCGGATGCACTCCGCCGCGCGCTTCCTGCCATGGCCGCCGACCAGCCAGGACTCCTGATGCCTGGCGGCGGTCAGGTCGCCGTAAAGCGTCAGCGCGTTCATCGCCGTGAACGTCCCGGAGATCCCCACCTCCACGGGGCAGACCTTGGCGCAGTAGTTGCAGGTCGTGCAGGGGATCAGCGGGATGCGGGCAAGCTCCCTCCTGGCCTCCTCCAGCGTTCGCCTCTCCGCGTCGGACAGCCCCGTGAAGCCCTTCATGAAGGACAGGTTGTCCTCCATCTGCGCCAGATCGCTCATGCCGGAGAGGACGGTGAGCACGCCGTCCAGGTCCGCGGCAAAGCGAATGGCCCACGACGCCATGGAGGCGCCGGCATCGGCCCCCCTGAGGATCGCCGCCACGGAGTCCGGCGGGGTCGCCAGCATTCCTCCCTTCACGGGCTCCATGACGATCACCGGCTTGCCGTACTTCCGGGCCATCTCGTAGCAGGCCCGGGACTGGATGGCCGGGTTCTCCCAGTCGCCGTAGTTGATCTGCAGCTGGACGAACTCCATCTCGGGATGCGCCTTCAGGATCTCCTCCAGCTCCTCCGGCGTGGAGTGGAAGGAGAACCCCACGTGCCGAATGAGCCCCTCCTTTTTCTTCTCCTGGACGAAGCGCCACATGTCGAAGTCGTCGAAGAAGTGAGTCCGCCCCTCCCCCAGGTTGTGCAGCAGGTAGAAATCGATGTATCCGGCCCCCGTCTGCCTCAGCGAGGTCTCGAACTGCGCCGCGGCGTCCTCGCGGGTCCTGCATTCGAGCCACGCGGCGTTCTTGGTGGCCAGCTGGAACTTCTCCCTGGGATAGCGCTCCACCAGCGCCTCGCGGATCGCGTCCTCGCTGCCCGGGTAGGCCCAGGCGGTGTCGAAGTAGGTAAAGCCCTCGGCCAGAAAGCGATCCACCATCCGCTTCGTCTGCTCGATGTCGATAGCGTCGCCCTCCTTGGGCAGACGCATCAGGCCGAACCCCAGCTTCTTGATCCCTTCCCCCAAATGAGTCATCGTATCCCCCTCGTTTTCCTCGTCCCCACGAAATACCGCGCGTAGGCTGTTTCGCCCCACCGCGGGGAAACGGTCTCTCCATCGCGTTCTTATCCATGAAAACACTCCTTTCCGTCAACAAGGATTCCCAAATCGACGAAGATAGTCTATAATCTTGAGTTGGCTCCAAGTCAAGATGTGGGAGGATGAAAAAATGACCATCACAGAGGTGAGCGAACAGCTTGGGACCTCCCCCGACACGCTGAGGTACTACGAAAAGGCGGGACTCGTTCCCCCTGTCAAAAGAAAGAACGGAATCAGGGACTACGGCGAAAGCGACGTGAAGTGGATCGAGTTCATCCTGTGCATGAGAAGCGCCGGGGTGCCGGTCGAGGAGCTTGTACGGTACGTCGCCCTCTACCGCGAAGGAAGCGGGACGACGGACGAGCGGAAGAAGATCCTGATCAGGCAGAGGGACCGGCTGCAAAACCGTATAGAGGAGATACGGGCGCTGGTCGAAAAGTTGGACTACAAGATCGAAAACTACGAGAACGTGCTGCTGGAGAAGGAAAAGGAACTGCTCGGGGAGCCCAGAGAAAACTGAGACAGGGCCAGGCAGACCGGTATGGCTCTGTCCGCCCCTGTTCAGGACCATAACGGCCCTACCCGCCTTCGGGCTTCTTCGCTGTCCTCGCCAGCCAACCGCTCGGCATTCGCTTTTCCCGGAAGACCATCGCGCAGTCGGAGCAGCCTTCCGCGACAGTTCCCCCGCCCAGTCCGAAGCCATAAGAAAGGCCGTCAAACGCCCCTATCTCCGCGTTCGTCCCTGAGTCCGTATTTTGCAGGCCCCCTCCCGCATCGTGCGGTACGAGGCAACCCCGTCATTCGTCCCGACGCCAGGACCCGTTCCGATTGGGATGTAGCCGGCTCTGTACGGACCAGGCTCAGGGTCGGGACGAATTGCGACGTATGCGATATCGGAGAAGACGCTCCTTCGTCTCGCTCAGAACAACCCCGCCGTCTCCCCGCCGTCGATCCTGACGTCCGCACCCGTAATATACTTCGCGTCGTCGGACGCGAGAAACGCGAAGAGCGCGGCGATCTCCTCCGGCTCGGCGTGGCGCTTCATCGGGATGCCCTCGTTGACCGCGTCGAGCATCTCGTCGGTGTACTCCGCCCGCTGCATCGGCGTCAACACATAGCCCGGACAGACGCAGTTGACTCGAATCTTCGGGGCGAGCTCCAGCGCCATCGTCTTCGCCAGCAGAATGACGCCGGCCTTCGACGCGTTGTAATCCGCGTACCAGCGATGCCCCTCCGTGCCGTTCGACGACGCCGTCATCAGGATCACGCCGCCGCCCTGGGCTTTCATCGCCGAAGCCGCCTCTTTCGAGACCAGGAACATTCCTCCCAGGTTGACGTCCAGAACCTTGCGCCACTGCTCGTATGGGATGTCCACGAAGTCGCTTCTGACGCTGATTCCCGCGTTCGAGACCAGCACGTCGACGCCGCCCAGCAGCTCCTTCATCCGGGCAAACGCCCTCTTCACGTCCTCCTCGACGGACACGTCCGCGACCGCTCCGCCCTTAAAGTTCGGATGTCCAGACAGCGCTTTCGAAAGAAGCGGTTCGTCGCGATCGACCAGAAAGATCGACGCGCCCTCCTGCGCGAAACGCTCGGCGGTCGCGCGGCCGATGCCGCTCGCCGCGCCCGTCACCATCACCCTTCTTCCGTTCAGCTCAGGAAATTTCGCCATCGCTTGCCGACGCCTCCGATCGAGCTCACGCCGTCTCGGCGTGTTTTTTCAGACGAACCTGGGGTTCGCCGGGAATCCGAAAGAGCGGGATGAACCGGTCAAACCCGGTGTAGGTGAGGACGACGATGGAGACCACGGCGATCCACGCCAGGTAGTTGTGGGCGATGATCCCGAACGGGTCGATCGTCTTCTCCGCAAGAGGGTAGACCGATCGGCTGATCCCGATGAAAAAAGCCATGTATGCGTGCCACGGGATGAGCTGTGAGCCCAAAACGGCCATGGCATCGGCGTATGTGGCGTTGCGCAGCGCGAGGGTGTACATGTCCTCGGGGCTGCCTTCCACGTTCTTCTCCGTGAGGTCCTTTATGATCGGGCCGATCGTCGTGATCTGGGCCATCTCGTCGGAGAGCGCCGCGTTCCCGAGAAGGCAGAGCAGCGCGTTACAGGTCATGAGATGGCGAACCTTCCTGGACACGCGCAGGATCAGCGTCGCAATGGGATCGAACGCCTGCATCTTGTACATGACGCCGCCGAACGCACCGATCCAGAGCATCATCGCAATCGACCAGCCTCCCGCATCCGAGAAACCGGTGAAACAGTAACCGGCGAAGTCGCTCAGGCTGGTGACCGTGCCGAACGCCCACCCGAAGACGAGCGACGACAGAATACCGCTTGTAAGGCAGATGAGCGTGTTGACCCCGGCAAAGGCCGTTCCAAGCACAACGATAAACGGAACGATCATCATGTAGGGAACCCCGCCCTTGACCTGTTTCAGAAGGATCACGGCGGACTCCCGTTCCTCCGCAAGCTTTGTCCAGACGCTCTCGGGGATCTGGGCGATCGCTTCGGAGGCCTTCACCGCGACGCCGGAGCCCGCCACGGAGGAACCGGCGACGTAAAACATGACGGCCGCCGCGATCAGGCAGAGCAGCGACCATACGCCCTGATGCCGTACCCTCTTGATGACCTCGACGCCCTGAATGCCGGAGCTCACGACCGTCGTATCGGAGATCAGCCCGATGTTGTCACCGAAGCACGCTCCGCCGGCGATGGCTCCGATCGTAAGCAGGATGTCTCCGCCCACGATGTGGTTCAACCAGAGAAAGATCGGTGCGCAGGCCGCGAACGTACCCCACGACGTCCCCGTCGCGATGGAAAGAGCGCAGGTGCAGAGAAATCCGACGGTCGCCACACCTCTTGCCGTAAGGCCCGCCGAGAGGGCGAGATTGATGACGGAGGCGGCGACGCCGGTCGCCATGAAGCACTCCGCGACGGCATAGGCGAGCTGGAGGATGAGAAAGACGATCAGGAAATTTTGCAGGTTTGTCAAAGCCGCGTCGAGAAGTTCCGAGAATTTGAAACGAGCTACGAGCATTCCGACGATGACGGCATAGGCAAACGCGACAGGAGCCGCAATGAGAATATCCACGCCCGAGAGCATCAGACCCGCAATCACCGCAATAGGAGTGAGTTTCAGAAAGTTACTCATTTGACGTACCCCCTTCGATGTATTTGAATTGTGACAATATTATAAACCAAACTTTCCCATTTTGAACAAATTGTTCGACATCAATTCGGCATAAAGCGGGAAAAAATCCCGGGTGAGAGCCGGGAGAAAACGATACGACAAAGACAACGCCGCGCATGGCTCAAAAGCGCCTTTCCGCTGCACGGTCCGCCCCTTCGATTCCCGATTTTTCAATCCATCATCAATACGTTTTCGTGCCCGCGAGATACGTTTCCTTCACACGAAGCTTCTTCAGCCGCTGCACGTCCATCTCGAAAGGATTCTCTTCGAGGATCGCGAAATCAGCGGGGGCGCCTTCGGCGATCGTTCCGAAGCCACCGTTCCAACGGAGGGCCCGGTACGGATTTCTCGTATAGAGCGCAAGCGCCTCTTCGAGAGTGAGCACCTCGTCCATCTTGCTCTCCCGCAGGGGCCGGCCCTGTTCGTCCGTTCCGCATACGGCAGCCCAAATGCCCAACCACGGATTGGGATGCTCGATCGGAGCGTCGCTCGAGCCCGTGACGAGCAATCCGGCGTCGTACAGGCGGCGGAAGGGGTACGTCCCCTCCATCCGTTTCTTTCCGAGCCGCTCCGGCGCCATCTCCCTGTCGGTGAAGGCCTGTATCGGCTGCAGATCGACGACCACGCCCAGACTCTTCATCGCATCGAGTTGTTCCGGGTGACTCACGATGACATGGTTGAAGCGGAGAGGATAGGCGGGAGCCTTTCCCGTCCTCTCGAGGAGCTCTTTGGATACCCTGATGGCCTGGTCGATCGACGCGTCCCCGATCATGTGCATCTGCACCTGAATCTTCCGAGCCTGGGCCTCCGCGAGCATCTCCATCAGTTCGCGGTCCGAATGGCAGAGCTGTCCTCGAACCGACGGCTGGTCCGAATACCCCTCCCTCAGGGCCGCCGAATGCCCTCCCAGGCTGCCGTCGAGAAAGATCTTCAGGCCGCCGTAGCAAATGTGATCGTCGCCGAGGAAGCTGCGAAAGTTCAGGTTCGGAAAGGCATCGTGATAGGAGATCACGCGGAGAGGAAGCTCGCCCGCCTCGCGCAGATCCTGCAAAGCCGCGATGTCCTCGGGCAGGCCATACGACGGCGCGTCGCAGGCGTGCACCGCCGTGATCCCCCAGGAGGCAAGCCGCCTGCAACCGTCGGCGAGCAACTCGCGTATTCTCTCCCCGGACTCGTACTCGTCCTCGATCCGGGTCAGTATGGAGGAAGCCGCTCCCTCGCGCAGGACACCCGTCGGCCTGCCGTCTGCGTCCCTCTCGACATTCGGATCGAAGCTCTCTCGAAGAGCGGTTTCCTCCATGGCCCTTCCATTCGCGACGTGGACATGGCCGTCGTAACGCGACAGCAGAACGGGCCGTCCCCGGCCCACGGAGTCGATGAGCTCCCCGGTGAGGGAAACCGGGCGGTCCCAAGTCGTCTCGTTGTAGTTGACGGCCCGTATCCAGCGGCATCCACGCTCCTTCTCGATGTACTTCGAGAGCGTTTCGAGCAGGCCCTCGAGGCTCCTCACACCGGAGAGATCCAAGTAAAGAGACTGCTTGCAATACGCCGTCAGATGGATGTGGGCGTCGGTCATCCCAGGAACGACGAGACCGCCCCCGGCGTCCACCCTCCGCGCGCCCTTCGGGCAGAGGGACTCCACGTACGCTTCGCCGCCGACCGCCTGAAAGACGCCGTCTTCGACCCAAAGCGCCTCCGCACGAGGCTTTCTCTCGTCCCCGGTCCAGATGGAAGCGCCTCGCGCCGACC
>DAIPHL010000131.1:0-6031 GCA_036771375.1 Synergistaceae bacterium
GGTCGGCGCGTTGTTCAAGGCGCCGAAGATCGTGCAAAGAGCACCCGAGATCCTGAAGCGGGCGGCGAGCATCCACGACTGCGGCGTACACGCCTGGGACCACGTTCTGATACAGGATCACCTGGGCACAATGGAGCGGGACGATATCCGACGCGAATATGAAAAAGCCTTCGAACTCTTCGCGAACGTCACCGGAAAACCCGCCGAAAGCATCGCCGCGCCGGGGTGGCAGGTCACACCCGACAGCCTGTCCGTGACCGACGAGTTTTCGCTGGACTACGCGAGCGACACCAGGGGAAAAACACCCTTCTATCCCGAAGTACGAGGAATCGTTTACAAAACGCTCCAAATTCCCACGACCCTGTCCACCATGGACGAAATCATGGGGCTTACGATCGATCGCTCTTTTTCCGACGTATGGTTTTCCGAGATGAGGCAAAACGTCGAGGTGCTGACCATACACGCCGAGATGGAGGGACGAAGCCGCCTGAAGGACTTCGAAACATTCCTCGACCGGGTGATCGAAAACGACATCTCCCTTGTGACGCTGAAGGACCTGGCCGCGGAGGTACGCGGCAGTGCGCCCGTTTCAAACATCTCGCCCACCCGGATAAGAGGCCGGGCGGGCGAGATCGTCGAGCAGGCGGACACAAAAGAGGATCGGACTCAAGCTAGAACGCTTTTATAACGGCCATGACGAAACTGTAGATCCCATCTCCCGCGATCAGGCCGGACTCACGCATTTCCATGGCCTTGACCCCGAAAAACGCTCGATAAATCAAAGCGACGACAACGCCGATTCCGTACATCGGACTGTAGATCAGAAGGCCTGTCGCAAGCAGAACTCCGACGGTCTTTCTGCTGCCAAAGACAAATTGTATCACAGCACCCAGAAGCCCCCAGCGCAGCAATTGGGTCAAAATCTCCGCATTCCGCCCCGCCTTTATCGTCGTCGCAAAAACGGGCGACACCGGAGCCAGCGTTCCCAGCCTAAAATACATGTTCATAAAGGCTCCGACCATCAGGAACCCCACAACGGCTCCCACGATTTCCGCTAGAAGCTGCTGTCTCCTGCCTTCGAGCTCATATGGAATGTCGCTGTTCTTACCCCGCAAGATCCACCCGGTTTTAAGATCGTAGCCCATATCGGCAAAACACGGACCAGTACAGGCCACATAACCTGTCAACAGTGCCAGGGCAACGAGCGGAAACCCCATAAACAACCCCAACGAAAGGAATATCGTGGTGATTGCAAAAGCGGGAAACCAACCCGAACGCATGGCGCATATCCCCACCAACACAGGTGCGACCACCGCGGAAAACGTCGTCCACCCGACCCACAAGACAATTCTGCCGACCGGCATTTGTGTAAAAACACCGGTGACAACTGCAAGGACCATCGAGACACCCGCGTTCAAGATGACGGCGGTCATTACGGACTTTTTTACCCCTTCATGGTTTACCGTGTACGGGTACGTGTTTCCTTCTTCGTCCGTTTCCTCCATCTTACCCTTTGAGCCCCTGTACAAAATGATACACACCTGTATCAAGGACATGAGGCCAGCTCCTACCATTATTCCATGTGGTATATATGTCTTTCCGAGATCGAAACCCCATAAAACCGGGGAATACGCTCGAATCAGGAGTCCCAACGCGAGCGCACCCATCGACCAGGGATTCGCAAGAAACACCATGCCCACTCCCGCCATCGGCAGACCGTAGGAAGCGGCAGCCGGAATCCCTATCCACGCCGCCGGAACTTTGAGAGCACTCCCTAACGCACCGACAGCGATTCCTTGCAACAAACGCTTGATCTTTTCGCCTCCTTCGTCACCCGCCATAATCGTGGAGGCAGTTGCAACGCCGGGTGGCCATGGAGCAGACGCAGGATACACGCTGGAATCATAGATCCTGTAAACAAAATAAATGCTGATACAGGTCGCCGCCGTCGCACCCACCAGCATATAGTTGACATATTCCAATCCACCATCGACAAAATAAAAGATTCCTACCACCAGAATACCGCAGTTTGAAGCGGCAAACGCGGCTCCGGAACACATCGTCTGCACAAGATTCTGCCGATCCAACGATCGGAACCGTTTCATCCTCGAAAAAGGGATCCGGGCAAGAGACATCGCAATGATGGCACCCAAAATCGACGTATTCGCCCCGAAACCGGTTTTTACCAATACCTGCATGGAAATGATCGCCGATACGGCCGAGACCAAAAGGCTCAAGAACAAGGTATCCATCTCGAATGTTTTTACGTGAGTTCCGTATCGGGAAACGTTCGGCGTCTCTTCGTTTTTTCTCAATGTGATCCCCCCATTCCAGCTCATTCTTATATATGCAAACAACTTGAGACAACATTCCCATCAAATGAAACCGGCAAGGGAAACGGTCGTTGAATTTATCGATAGCCGCACCTCTTTTTTCAGTAACCTTGTACTCCCAGCTTCTTGCAAAAATCGGCTATCTCGGGATGCACATAACGCCCGTCACTTTCAAAAGGTTTCCCATCCAACCGTATGCTCGGTTTGGAAACGACCCCATCCGTGTGAGACGCCGCCGTCCAAAATTTACCCATTATCGCCTTGCCCTGGCTTCCTATTCCAAACTCCATACAGCCGAAAATCCGCTCATCTTCGACAATCCTGCCTGTCGCTTTCGTAACGCCGGGATTGAATCCCAAAGAGTAATGGGCCAGCCGATACATGTTGGGATCGTTAAAACCCGCCAGCCAATTTTTGAAAATCTCCGCGTCTTTCCCTCCACTTACCTTCGTGACGACGCCTTTTTCCAGTATGAGCATCACTTGATCGGAAAGCAGTCCGAGCTGTGTCGGAGGGAAAAGAGCCACATCGAAGACCAAGACTCCTTCAATCGTCTCTTCGATGGGGCACCAGGATATCTGTCCGCCAAGCATGATCGGATATCCCTTTTGCGTGGCGAGTTGACCGGAATGACGAATCTTCCTGCCCTTGTTATACGCCTTTAAATCCGTTCCGTTCGCATCCGTGATGACCACTTCGTCTGCCTCCGCGAGAATCTGTTTCATCCTCTCGCCCATCGCCACCATGGTCATATAATCGACCTTCCCAATCGTGTTCGTCATCATCGTGACGTCCATTCCAGTCAGGTTTATATACCTGCAGCCATTTGCCATGGCCTTTTGAAACGAATCGCAAAGCATGATCGAGGAGTAAGCGAATTCAATCCAGACATCGGAAGCGGCTACGGCATTGCCGATCGGTTTTACAGGTTCCGCGTAGAGCTTCGACGATGTAGGGTAATATATCACCACCGGATTCGCTCCGACCGAAAAAACCGCGTTCGCCGTCGCCTCTACGACTCTTTGGTCAGAAGAAGAGTCCGCCGTGATAACCACATTTTCCCCTTTTTCGACGAGCATCACGTCCTTTACGAGCTTATACGAAGCCCCCGCAACTTCAAAAGACAAATATTTTTCCGTCATCTCCACACCGATCGGGTATTCCATTTCGTCTCTCCCCCTCACAAAAAACAATTGGACCAAACATGGATAAAGATTCGTCGAGATTGCCCCTCAATAACCCGAAACACCCAACGATCTACAGAACTCCACCGATTTTTCATCCTTATAGACCCCGTTCTCTTCCAAAACGACGCCATCCAAGAGAACGGTCGGTTTCGACACGACGCCGTCCGTGTGGGCAGCAGCATCCCAAAACGCACCCATCAGACTGGCTCCCTGACTGCCAAAGCCGAATTCGATGCAGCCGAAGATCCTTTCATCTTCCACAATACGCCCCGTTGCCTTCGTCACGCCCGGATTAAACCCCAATGAATAATGTGCCAATCTGTACATATTCGGATCATCGAAACTCGACAACCAATCGCTGAACGTTCTCGCCTGCGCACCTCCTTCGATTTTTACGGCCCTCCCGTCTTCGACGGTCAAAATCACCTTTTCCTTGAGCAATCCGATCTCCGCCGGGGGGAAGAGCGCGGCATCAAAGACCAGAACCCCCTGAATCGTTTCCTCCATCGGACACCAACTGACCTGCCCCCCCAGCATGACAGGAAACCCTTTTTTCGTTGCTTTTTGCCCCGAGTGCTTCACCTTTCTGCCTCGATTGTAGGCCGTGAGGTTCGTACCATTTTCGTCTTTTATGATCACCTCGTCCGAACTTTGGACGAAACGAGTGAGGTACTCGCCGAACTCAACGAGCGTGTCGTAATCCACCTTTCCGATCGTATTTGTGAGCATAATGACATCCATTCCCGTAAGACAGGTGTACCGAACTCCGTTCTCAACGGAACGCTGGAAACATGGCGTGTGCATCACGCAATAGTAGGCAAACTCTATCCACACATCCGCTTCGGATACCGCCTCCGCCACGGGCTTGACAGGTTCTTCAAAAGCTTTGTAAGATGTCGGATAGTACAATACGATGGGGTTTCCTTCAACCATATAAACAGCTTTGGATACGGCCTCCACGACCCTGCTGTCAGAAGAGGTATCCGCCGTGATAACGACGTTCTCGCCCTTACGAACAAGCATAATGTCCTTCACTAGTTTTAAAGCGGCTTGAGCTACTTCTAACGACAGGTATCCCTTTGTCATTTCACTTCCGATTGGATAATCCACGATCATCGACTCCTTTCGTGAAATCAGCGAGGCACCTTTATCACTTTAGAGCGCATGACAACAATGAGATGAAAAGTTTTTGCTTTCAAGTGGTCCTAAGATGCTCTAAGATGGACAAGTATTTTTGATTTCAATGAATACTCAAATAATACCCATTTACACGATATGAATCATCGTTTTACAAAGAAAAGAATTTCTCAATTTTTCAGCCAATGCGATAAAAATTCACTTGAGTTTCTTTCATTTTATGTTCTTACAATACAAATCCGGTTCGTTAAAATGTCTTCCATGTCCAAAACAGTACATCGAATTTCCTCTCCCCTCCGGACGTTCATGTATAATAAGCAACATACCTTACCCGTAAATTCCACGGATATCTGGAGGTAACAGCCGTGCCTCTAACGGTTCAAGGGATAATCGACCAATTGGGATTTGAAGATTTTTGGGTGTGTGGCGGAAAAAACGGTTTAAAGACCCGAGAGGTTAAAACCGTCTGTGTGGTTGATACAATCGATATTGACGGTTGGGTCTCCGGGGGCGAATTTTTACTGTCGTCCGGATTTATTTTTAAAGACAATCCAGAAGAACTGGGAAACTTGATAGAAACCGCTCACAGGTACGGAGCCGCTGCACTTGGCGTTAAAGTCGGCAGATACATCGAAAGAATTCCCAACGATGTAATCAAGATCGCCGACTTACTCTCCTTTCCTTTGATCGCCACGCCATATCACTATGCACATACCGAAATAATCAATCCCGTCATGTCGGTTATCGAAGATATCCGTAAAAAAAATGACGTGATCTCCGCAAATATCCGAAATCAATTCTTTGAAATTCTACTCACAGGAGGATCTATTTCGCAAATATTGGAAGTATTGTCATCACACATAGGCAGAGAGAGTTTTTTCATTGATTCCTTCACCGGAGAGCGCACGAGGTCCGGAAATCTATCGTCTTTAAAAAGTCTCATAGAGGAGACTCCCTTATCGTCTATCACATCACGATTCCCCTTCGAAAAGATAGAATTGAACGGCAAAACCCGCGGCTATCTTTTTTGGGAGAAAAACGTCTCGGAAGAAAAATCCATCGTAGCGATTCTGGAGGCGAAAAGAACGCTTCAGTTGTATCTTGCATGGATGTCCGAAAAATGGAAGATCGAGCAGGGACGTGATGCTCAATACATACAGGACATACTTTACAAAAGGTTTCGGCACGACTCCGAAATATCAAACAGAGGAAAAGCGCTGGGCTGGAGCTTCGAGGGGCGACAGGCCGTCGTTATACTAGGAACGGCGGAGCCCAATTTAATTCGGATCGAACCGCGAGAACCATGTTTGAGAGCGTTTGAAATTTTTAGATCTCTCTTACATGAAATTCAGGAGAACATCCCTCACGCCGACC
>DAIPHL010000132.1:0-6031 GCA_036771375.1 Synergistaceae bacterium
GGTCGGCGCTCACGCTTCTTTTGATCCTTCTCGCGGCTTCCGCCGGGTCGTCCGCTCCGAATACGGCATTGCCCGCGACGAGGACGTCGCAACCGCAGTCGACCAGCATCGAAGCGTTTTTCGAAGAAACACCCCCGTCTATCTCTATCAGATAGTCCAGGGAGTGGACCGCGCGGAAGCGCACGAGATCCTTCACCTTGCCGAGGACTTGTGGTATGAACACCTGTCCCCCGAAACCGGGGTTGACCGACATGACCAGAGCCAGGTCCACGAAGGGAAGAAGAGGCTCCAGGAAACAGAACGGCGTCCCCGGGTTGACGGAGACACCGGGACGAACCCCGAGCTCCCGTATTCTCTGAACGACCCGCAAAATATGTCGGTCGGCCTCGACATGAACCGTCAGCACGTCCGGACGGACCGAGGCGAACATCTCCACGAACGCGCCGGCCGGTTCGACCATGATGTGCACGTCCAGAAAGGCGTTTGGGAAGGCCGAACGAAGCGCCCCCACCATGGCGGGACCATAGGTGAGGTTCGGCACGAAATGCCCGTCCATGATATCGACATGAATCCAGTCTCCCTCTCCCTCGAGCGAACGCAGAGCCTCGCCGACGGCAAGAGGATTCGCGCTCAAGATCGACGGAGCGAGCAGAAAGGGCTTGCCCGCCTTGAGATCCCCGTTCACCTGTACCGCTCCTGCCAGACCAGTTCGCCACCGAGCGACACGGTGACCCCGGCGTTGCCGGAATACGGCGCATCGATCGTGATGTACTCTCCTCCCTTGGCCTGCTGTTCCTTCAGGACCCTGCTTCCGTTCTGATCGGTGATCTCGATCTTCAACAACAGAGATTTCGAAAGAGGGGGAACCTGGTAGCGAATCTTCGCCGTCCTCTTTCCGACGGGCTGCTCCGGAACCGGGACCGGCTCCGTCTGCTGCGGTGCGGGGGGAGGCACGACGGGAACCGTCTGCACCACAGGTTTTTCCGGCGGCCTCGGCGGTTCCTCGGCGGCCTTGATCGGCTCCGAGGGAGGAATCGCCTCCACGGTCTTCGTCGGTTCGTACGGAGGCTCCGCGACATTGGACGTCGTATCCTCTCCGGCCCTCGCGACGTAGAGCGAGACCGCTCCTCCGAAAGGAACGCGGGAGCCGGCCCTCGGCTGTGTTCTGACGATGTTTCCCTCCGGGACCACGTTCGATTCGACGGTGATGACGCTTGAAACGGTGAGATTGCTCTGCTGCACGATCTCACGCGCCAGCTTCTCGGTCTGTCCCCTGAGGTCCGGGACCAGCACCATCTCTTTCCTGCCCTCCCCTCCCTCGCTGATCAGAAGCCCGACCATCCGGTTCCCCGACACCATGGCCGGCGCCGCCGGATTCTGCGCGATGACCGTCCCCGCCGGTTTCAGGGGATCCGTCACACGAAGGACGTTTCCGACCTTGAAGCCCGAAAGATCCAGCGTCTTTGCCGCTTCCGCGAAGGAGAGCCCCCTGACGTCCGGCACCTGTGTCTGGAAGCCGCCCTTGCTGACCTTTATGTTGACGATCTTTCCCTTCGCGAGACGTTCTCCGGGATCGAGGGCCTGGGAGACGACGATGCCCGAAGGCTGCTCGGATTCGATCCAGTCGATTCTGGCGGAAAGCCCCAGCGCCTCCAGCTTTCCTCCGGCCTCCTCCACGGGTATCCCCACCAACGACGGCATCGTGACGCTCTTATTCTCCGAGAATATGATGCGAACGGCCATAAACCCGGACCCCACCAAAACCAGCAGCGCGATGAGAATGCCCCATCTGAAAAATCTGTTCACTCCCGATTCCTCCTAGAGAGCGCGTGACATACGCCCCGTACAGTCAAACATTCAATTCTTTTTTTTGAAGATCGCCGTGTAAAATCCGTCTACCCACGGCAACTCCGGCATCGTGACGGTTCCGTACGGCCGGCCTCGCCTCTGCATCGGGAGCTTGATCCGCGAGGAGAGCTCGACCAGATCGTCTCGCCTCGCGAGGACGCTGCCCACCACATTTTCGTTTTCGTCCTTGAAGAGGCTGCACGTACAATACATCATGACACCGCCGGGTTGCAACATGTCCGCGGCCCTCGCAAAGAGCCTCTCCTGGAGTTCGGCCGCGCTCTTCAGCTTTGCCGGAGAACACCTCCACTTCCCCTCCGGATGGCGTCCCCAGGTCCCACTGCCGGAGCAGGGGGCATCCAACAGAATGGCGGACGGGCGCTCGCCGGGGCTCAATTCGAGAGCGTCTCCGACGGCAAGCCTCGCCCTTCCGGAGACACCCAGGCGCTCGAGCTCCCGTTCGGCCGAAGCGATTCTCGCCCCGGAGAGATCCCAGCCCTCCAGACGGGCTTCCTTTCGAAGGGAGAGGATCTGCCCCGCCTTGATCCCGCGCCCGGCGCACAGATCGAGCAAAAAATCGCCGTTCCAGTGAGAGAGAAGACTTTCGACAGCCCAGATCGAGGACTCCCCCTGCGGTGTAACCTCACCCTCTCGATAGCCGGGCAGATCCGGCGGATGGGGGTTCGTCTCCAACCGAACCGACGAGGCGAGAAAATCGGACTCCGTCGCACCCCAGGAGGAATTTTCCTCGATCCAGGATGCCCGGTCGGCCCAGGGGGATACGCGCAGCGACATGAACGTCTGCATGGACGAGAGCGGAAGCAAACGCTTCGCCTCTTTCGTCCCCCAATCCCGACTCCACTGCGCGGCGACCCATCCGGGAACGCCGAAGGCGAGCGCCTGATCGCGCAGAGCCGGAGCCCGTTCCAGGGACTCGATGTAGGCAGGAGCCCGCTCCATCACGGTATGCAGAACCGCGTTGACCAACGCGTGCTCCCTCGAGTCTCCGTTTTCCGCGTGCTCCAGCCTCTTCACCCTCTGCACCAACGCGTTCACGAGAACGCCCGGCTTGAAGAAGCGAAGCTCCAAAACCCCCGCGATGCCCAGATGCAGAGCCGCGACGGTCTGCGGATGCAACGAGACAAGCGGCTTTCGGCAGTATTTCCCCAGGATGTGTTTCCACAACCCCAGACGACGCAGCGTGATATACACCAGCGTCGCGGCGAGCTTCCGCTCGGAGGGCGAGACATCCGCCCAAACACGGCGCAGCGCCTCTGCGGCGAACGCACCCTTTTCGACCTCGTCCAAGACCGCAAGGGCGCCTTCTATTCCTCTCACGAAACGCCTCCCGTCCCCTCGGACGACCCGTTCAAACGGTTCAATCCCGTCTGCCCCGCGACCGGATGATCAGGCTCAAAAGCTGCATCACCGCCATCAACGTCGCCGCGACATACGTCAGCGCAGCCGCGTCGAGCACCTTTTTCGCCCCCGCGATCTCCTGCTGATTCAGGGTTCCCGTGCCGGCAAGAAGCTTGAGCGCCCTGGAGGACGCGTCGAACTCCACCGGCAGAGTCACGAGGTGAAAGATCACCACGCCGGAGAAGAGCAGGATACCGACGTTGACGAGCGACGGTACGCTCATGAGAATACCCAGGAAAAAAAGAGGGATCGCCGCGGTCGAACCAATGTTGACGACCGGAACCAGGGAGTTGCGGAAGCGCAGCGGCGCATAGCCCTCCTTGTCCTGCACCGCATGTCCCACCTCGTGGGCGGCGACTCCGATCGCCGCGATACTGGAATTTCCACTCACCGAATCGGAGAGACGAAGCACCTTCGAGCGCGGATCGTAATGATCCGTCAGATTTCCCCGAACTCTCTCGATTCGGACGTTCTGCAGGCCGAAATTATCGAGCAATCTTCTGGAGACGACCTCCGCGCTCACTCCTCTGGACGCGTAAATTTCGCTGTAACGTGCGAACGAGCTTTGCACCCTCGATTGAGCGTAAATCGCAAGCAAAACCGCAGGGAGCAAAAGCATCATACTCAGGGGGTCGAACATCGGCATCATCTGGAACCACCTCCATCGTTCACGTCTTTCATCGTTTATTATATCAGGTCGAAAACCTCTATTTCGATCCCCTGTAGAACGCAGCGATCTCCGAGACGACGCGCTCCTGTTCGTCGCAGGTAAGCTCCGGGAACATCGGAAGAGCCAGGACCTCCCGGCAGAGTCGCTCGGAGACCGGCATGTCGCCTTCCTTGCACCCGGCCGACGCGAAACAGGGCTGCATGTGCAGAGAAAGCGGATAGTAGATTCTCGTCACGATCCCGCGGTCCGCGAGAAATCGATGCAGCTCGTCGCGGCGCTCCGCCCTGATCACGTATTGATGGTACGTGTGCCTGTTTCCCGGCGCCTCCGTCGGCGGGGTGATTCGCCCGAGAAGATCGCGCTCCAGAAACATCAGATCGTACCGGCGAGCGACCTCGCGGCGCTCCTCGATCCACGTCTCGATGTGCCGCAGACGCACCTGCAGAATCGCGGCCTGCAGCGCGTCCATCCGGCTGTTTATGCCAACCTCCTCGTGAACGTACGTCGTCACGGCTCCGTGAACCCGGAGCCTGGCGAGAGAATCTCCGTGCCGATCGGACACGCATGTCACCATCCCCGCGTCTCCGTACGCGCCGAGGTTCTTTGTGGGGAAGAACGAGAAACAGCCGAAATCACCCCACGCACCCGCACGCATGATCCTTCCGTCGACCGTTCGGTGCGCTCCGAACGCCTGCGCGCAGTCCTCGACGATCGCGACCTTTCGAGCGCGGAGCTCCTTCTCCAGCGTTTCGAGCGCACACATCTGTCCGAAGAGGTGCACCGGTATGACCGCCTTCGTCCTCCCGGTGAGCGCCCGCAGCACCCCATCCATGGAGATGTTGAACGTATCCGGGTCCACGTCGACGAACACCGGCCGGGCGCCGAGTCTCGTGACACAGCTCGCGGTGGCGAAAAAACTGAAGGGCGTGGTCACGACCTCGTCGCCGGGTTTCACGCCAAGCGCCATCAAAGCGAGCAGCAGCGCATCCGTCCCCGAAGCGCAGCTCACCGCGTGCGGTACTCCGAGATACGAAGCGACCTCGCTTTCGAACGCGGAGACCTCCGGGCCCATGATGAAATGCTGGGAGCTCAGAACCCTTTCGATGGCCTCCTTGATCTCTTTGTCGACTCTCGCATAATTGCGCTTCAAATCGAAGGACGGAATCTGCGGCAGCGATTCAGGCATAACAAAATTCCCCCATTTGTCCGTCTTGGATAGACACGATCATATAAATTTTCACGACCCTCCCGTACATATTCTCCCAAACGAGAAGAATTATTCATGTAGAATAACAAATGCACATCGTATCATTGTACGATAAATTCGGGAGGTGAAGAGTTTCATGACCCTCGAGACCCGCGCGACCACAAAACGTCTTGCGACGTTGCTCTGTTCGATCGGAACGATCGTCTGTTACAGCTACCTGCTGGGAGGCGTCGGCGGATATCTCTTCGGCAGAGGACGCCCCGTCACGGCCACGCTCGGCTTCGTATCGGGAACGATCCTGGCGTGTCTTGCCATGCTCCTTTGGAAAAGCTATCTCGCCGACGTGGATCGTCTCGCCGAACGGGAGAGGACGGAGAGAGGCCGAAGGGAAGGGAACCAAGACAACTAGCGAACCAGCAAGAGAAGCTCCGCCGCCCTGCCGCGCAGCGCGCTCATCTCGTGGCGGCCCTCCCGGGCGCATACCTTCGAGTTCTCGGTGCAGAGCAGGCATCTCCTGGGCTCGAAACCGAGAGCGACGCGGCTCACTGGACCCGTCCCGGTGACGACGTCCAGATCCATCACCCGGCACCACGTTTCTCCCTCCTCGATCTCCACGGCGCGGGATTTGAGCGAAAGCGGTCCGATCTCCCGGAAGGCGAGCAAAACGGCGGGACCGGCTGCGTTGACCAGATACACCCGGGAGGACCAGGACTCGGAGACGGCGCGCCCGATCCGTTCCTCGGTCCGGCGAAGCGCCAGTTCGTCCCCCGCCAGCCGCTTGGGCGCGCCCGGCACGTTCACGGCGATTTGGAGGACGCAAGCCGCATCCCGAAGCAGCAAAGTCTGAACCCAGGCTCGTTCCTCCCTCGACTTCAAAAACGCCGACC
>DAIPHL010000133.1:0-5914 GCA_036771375.1 Synergistaceae bacterium
GGTCGGCGCGGATCGAAGAAGCCGGCTCCACAGTGAGAAGATCAAGGCTGTCGAGCAGGAAAAGAAAAGAGAAAAGACGTAGCGCGACCGACCGGACCTCTTCGATCCTCGGACCGCACTTCTCCCACATGTCGCCGACATGGTTTTTGATACGAAACATCGCAACGGCGGGCATAAAGGCAACGCTCTGGCTGTATCGGCACATCGCAACCCTGAGGACGATGAGCACTCCGGAGGAGCGGCTGCACAAAAGGACCCTCTATCTGTGGCTTGTCCCCTATCTCGGTGCATTGCTCTGCGCCGCACTTGCTTTTTGGAGGAATTTCGCTTCGGACGAAGGCACGGTATCCACCGGCTCGTTTCTACCGACGGCGGCGATTGGATGCATGGTGGTCAGCATCCTGATCAACCGGCATATCCTCTTTTGGTCGAGGCGTGTCATCATCGACCACGTTTCGTCGAACGCCCCCGAAACGATACGTTTCCAAACAAGAGAATTTGCCCCGTCTTCTCTGCTGCTTTGGTTCTTCGGCGCCGTCTATCTCCAAGCACAGATCAACCGTCTGCTTCGAAAAAAAAGCCTTCGCGGAAACCCGCAGGCAAAGAGGCCGGCGATATCCGACGGGCATCGATCCTCTGTTTTTTAGGTCTTCCGGATTCTTACCTTACCCGCAGAGAAAGAGTATAGTTTCCACCTGAGGCGTTTCCCGTGTAATCGGTTCCCGAGACGGCTTCGTCAAGCGCACGTCTGAGGGCGGGAGAGACGGGGAAGTTGGTGAACGAGACGCTCACTCGTCCTCCGATCCTGACGCATTGAAAAAACGGGCGGAGTCGGGAGTCGATTGGCCTGTTCAGGTGCCGCTCCGCTTCGGTCCTTGCCAGGTTTGCGTTTCCCACAAGCGCCGTCAAGGGATCGGCATCTCGGGTCGCGTTTTGCAACGAATATGTCAGAAGCGACGCCCTTATCCCATCCAGCTCGGAGAGAATGCGGACGGCCTCCCCCTTGTCAACGCTCCTTCCGTACAGCAGAAGCACCATTCCGGCCAGCACGGCGATGATCGCAACCGCAATCAGCATCTCCACCAGCGAAAAACCCTTCAACGCGTGTGTACGTTTTCTCATGTCCAAAACACACTCCTCCAAGGAGCATCGGCATGATGAACGAAGAACCCTCCCGGGTTCGGAAATCCTAAAACCGAAGAGCTCGGAAATTCACCATGCCAAGGGCAAACAAAAAGCGACGTACCATGAAAAAGTAGTCGCTTTTTTTATAATGATTCTCGGCAAAGAATTATTTCTTTTTACCTTTGTTCACTGCCTCTTTCAGCGCTTTTCCGGCGCGGAACACGGGAACTTTTTTCGCAGGAATGTTGATCTCCTGCTTCGGGTTCTGCGGATTGCGTCCTTTACGGGCCGAACGGTGCTGAACCTCAAACGTCCCGAAACCGACCGCCTGAATCTTGTCCCCTTTTGCCAGCGCCGCCTGAATCGCACCAAAAACAGCGTCCACAACTTCGGCGGCTTTCTTTTTCGTCAAACCTTCGACTGTCATCGCAACTTCGTTTGCCAGTTCCGCTTTTGTCACGATCTAACACCTCCGTTATAGTTTTGGCTACCCGCGCATCACGGAAAGCCTCTCGCTCTTCTACCGTGAAACATTCCGAGCATTTGCCATTATGCAATTAAAACCCGTAGCAGTCAAGCTTTTTTTATTGATCCGGCGATTTCTCCCCCTTATTTCTGAAAAAAAGCCGAAGCGGTGTCCCGGAAAAATCCGTCATCCTGCGCAAAAGGTTCTCGAGCCTCCTCTTAAAAGGTCTGGAGACGAGTTTCTCGTCGTTCACGAAGAAGACGAACGCAGGCGGCGTACCTTCAACCTGCGTGCAAAACGAGATCTTGAGGTTTCGCCCCCTACCGTCTCCCGGCATACGCTCGAAAACCAGAATCTCCCGGACCAGACGGTTCAACTCCGACGTAACGATTCGCCTCCGCCGGCTCTCGTCGACCTTGACGATGTACCGGCTCAGTTTCGACAACCCACGACCGTTCAGAGCCGAAAGGAAAACGACGGGAGCGTGCGCGGCAAAGGGAAGCTCGTCCCGAAGGAGCCGGAGCATCCTATCGCCGATCTTCTCCTCCCGAGGGGCGAGATCCCACTTGTTCACCGCGACGACAAGCCCCTTTCCTCGATCGAGCACGTGCCCGACGAGCTTCTTGTCCTGGTCGGTGACAAGCTCGGTCGCATCGAGTACGACCACGGCGACACGGCATTTGTCCACCGCCTGGTACGTACGAACCGCGGAGTAGTACTCCACGTCGTTCTTCACACGGGACTTCCTTCGCAGCCCCGCAGTGTCCAAAAAACGGAAGCGGGTTCCTTCCACATCGACGAGAGAATCCACGACATCCCTCGTCGTGCCGGGAACCTCGGAAACCAGCGATCTCTCCTCCCCCGCGAAGGCGTTGAGCAGACTTGATTTGCCGACGTTGGGACGGCCGACGATCGTCACGGGGATGTCCTCCGACTGTTCGAGGCCATCGCTCTCCTCCGGCAGAAATGCCGTCATCCCATCCAGAAGATCGCCCATATTGAAATTGTGAACAGCGCTCACCGGTATCACGTCGAAGCCGAGAGAAGCCGCCTCGTAGACGACATCCTGATCGTCCGGATTGTCGATTTTGTTGACCGCCACGACCACGGGACGCCCGCTCTTCCTCAGAAACTGCGCGATTTCCTCGTCCATTCCGGTCACGCCCTCATGTCCGTCGAGCACCAGGACAACGCCGTCGCTTTCGTCGACCGCAAGTTTGACCTGCTTTTCGATTCTGTCCGCGATTTCCGGAAAATCTCCGTCACGATCGCCCATGATGCCCCCCGTGTCGACGATGTAGAAATCGCGGCCGTTCCACGTCATCTCTCCATAGAGACGATCCCTCGTGACTCCGGGCACATCGTCGACGATCGACTCACGCCTTCCGAGGAGCCTGTTGTATATCGAAGACTTTCCGACATTCGGACGTCCCACGATCGCGATAATACCCATTCGTTCACCAATCCTCCGCAAAATAAGATCCAATTAATTCCAGTCGCTCCATCACATGGTTTCTTGTTCTTTCGCCCGCTCACTCGTGCCAGACGGTCACATCCGGCAGGCCGTGCCTTGCCGCGGATATGCCGAAAAACGGCAAAAGGGCGCTCCGCAGCGCCGAGAGCCGACGGGTCCTCAACCAGATTGTCGTTTTTTCCCCCTCCGTCTCGTCCGCCACCCAGTACTCGAACCGTTCCCTCTCGAACACGGCAATCATCCGTTTGGCGTCAAGCGTGGACACCATCACACGAATCAAGGAGGAGAAGGGCGGAAGACCGAACAACCGGCGCTCCCGTAACTCCCTTCGCCAGAAAACGGACCAGCCTCTTTCCAGACCGGCCTGCCATTCCTTCCCCGGCCGGCTCGTCTGGAGAAGAACCCTCCGGCTGGCCGGGGAGAGTCCCCGCCAACGGGACTCCCATACGAGGCCAAACGCTCTCGTCCTCGCGTCATGTTGACAGGAGCGCGCCTCTCCATCGGCATCGATCCAACCGACCAGGCCGACCTCAAGTGTATCACAGAACGCGAGTGCCGCTCTCGTCCCGATCAGCAGGCCGGGACGACTGGAGGGCAAATCGGACGGAATCGACACGCTCTTTTTCTGCCCGTCCGCCACGGACAGGATCGGAGACGGCCGGTCGATCGCCGCCCGAGCCAGAGTAAGAAGCGCCTCCAGGCCGGGACGTTTCGCAAAGAGCAATCGTCCCCGACAGGTCGGGCATACACCGGGGACACTCGCCGAAAACCCACACGATACACAGCGGACACGATCCACGGAAGCCTCCCAACGCATCGCCCCACCGCACTTTTTACACCGGACGGAGCTTCCGCACTCCTCGCAGACGATCTCTCCGGCATAACCACGACGATCGAGGATCCATATCGCCCACCTTCCGGCGTCAAGCGCCCGTGTCGTCTCACGCACAAGCGGCTCGCTGACGGCAAGGGCGTCCCGGACCCCTTTGACCTCCGGTGCATACGCCAATCGGAGGTCAACGAACAGGAAATTCTTCGTCTTGACCGGTTTCTCACAATCCCCTTTCCGGCCGTCGGGAAGCCTCGTAAACGCCCTCACAGAGGGCATTCTGCCCCCCAGGACCAGAGAAAGCCCTTCCAGTTTCGCCCGCATCGCCATCAGACTTCTGACGTTGTACACGGGCCGTCGCGCCGTACGCCAGACATGGTTGCTCTCATCGTCCAGGACGATGCGCGCGAGGCCTCTCAGCGGCGCCATCGCGATCGTCTGTCCCCCGATCGCAAGAGATATCCCTTCGGCCGAGAGCATCCCGCTCCAGGCCCTCCACTCGGCGACGGCCCCACTCCTTGGGTAGACGACGATCTCCTCTTTTTTCAGGCCAAAGGATACGCCTTCGAGAAACGAAGCAAAGGCAAGCGCTTCGGGATACGTCGGAAAGGCGATGATCGTCGGTTTTCCGTCAGAGAGGAGTTGCCTATATTTCTCGTACCGAAGCGCGTCCTGGGGCTCGTATACGAAGAAGACGTCCGGGGAATTCGAGACCCGCTCCCCGAACGACGGCACATTCTCGGAAGGGAGAATCGCGCCTTCGAGGAAGCGGGCGGGAAGAAGCGTCTTTACGGCCGTCCCGCTTCCGCAGAGATGTGCCTCGCAAAACCAGCGGATGAGCGCAAGGTTCGCCCTCGACAGAAGGGGGCTTTTGTCTATCACGTCGAGGATCTCCCGAACCTCTCCTCCGAAAGCGTCCTCCGTCTTCTCCGCCCCGACGGAGAGCACAACGCGACTCGAGAGCCCTTGCCGACCGGAACGCGGACCCTTGCGCCCGGTTCGCAGGAACAGCCCGAAGGGAGCCGATAGGCGAGATCGGTCCACCAAGGTCCCGGAAGGGCCACCGAGACGAAGACGCCCTTTTCGTTCACCTCGACAGGTCGACGATCAGGTCCAGGATCCCGGAGGCGATGCGCCACTTGCTTCCGAAAAACTCTCGGGAAGCGGCGCGGGCATGACGCTCGGCAAAGAACACCCTCACCCGGTTGGTCTCCACCGCGAAACCGGCGTCGTCACCGGAGACGTCGTTTGCAACCACTGCGTCGAGTCCCTTGCTCTCGATCTTTTTCCGGGCGTTTACCTCCACGTCGTCCGTCTCCGCCGCAAATCCCACCAGGATCTGGCCGGCTCTCTTGCGCTCGGCGATCTCGCGGGCAATATCCGGGTTCGCAACGAGCGCAAGGTGAAGTTCCTCCGAATCACCCCGCTTGATCTTTGTCGCGGAGTAATTTTTCACACGATAGTCGCCCACTGCGGCCGCCTTGATCACGATGTCGGCGTCCGGCAGCTCGTCCAGACAGGCAGTGAGCATCTCGTCCGCGCTCACGACCCGTCTTGCTCTGATGCCGGAAGGGATTCGCCCGCTCGAAGGACCGGAGATCAGCACGACATCCGCCCCGCGATAACGGGCCTCGGCGGCGAGGGCGTACCCCATCTTGCCGGTACTCGGGTTCCCGATAAAGCGGACCGGATCGATATATTCATGAGTGGGGCCCGCCGTGACGAGCACCCTCTTGCCCGCGAGGTCCTTTTCGGTCCGCAGTGCGGACCACGTTTCGTCCAGGATGGCCTCGACGGAGGGAAGTCTCCCCTTTCCTTCATAGCCGCACGCAAGATCACCGGAATCCGGATCGATCACGGCGATTCCGTTTTCACGCGCGATGCGGGCGTTGTCTTCCGTCGACGGGTTCTCCCACATGTGTACGTTCATCGCCGGGAAGAGGACGATCGGCGCGGTGCATGCGAGCATGGCCGCACCGAGCAAGGTGCCGGACTCTCCAGTCACAGCCATGCGGAGAAC
>DAIPHL010000134.1:0-5866 GCA_036771375.1 Synergistaceae bacterium
CGAAAGAACAGCTTCGGAACCCTCCCTTTTTTTACCCTCCCCTCTTTTCATACTCCCTTGACACTTCCCTATGGAAGGCTCGGGGCGCTCAAGATGTCGTGTCTCTGATCTCCGCTCTTTTCCGTTCCGTGGGATCCAGGATGCTCTTTCGGATTCGAACCGATTTTGGCGTCACCTCGACCAGTTCGTCGTCCCCAATCCATTCCAGCGATGACTCCACCGTCATTCTGCGTGGTACATCCAGTATCACCGTCGCGTCTTTCGTCGCCGAGCGGTGGTTCGTCTGCTGTTTTTTCTTCGCCGGATTGCAGGGAAGGTCTTTTTGCCGTGCGCTCTCGCCCACGACCATGCCACAATAGATTTTATCGCCCGGCTCGATAAAGAGCGCTCCTCGTTCCTGGAGGTTCTCCAAGCTGTAACTTGTGGTGATCCCGGTGTCCATGCTGACCATGGAGCCTCGCGTGCGTGAAACGATCCTGCCGGTCCAAAGATCGTATTTTATGAATCGAGACGATAAGATGCCAAGCCCCCGTGTATCCGTCAAAAATTCTCCCCTGTAACCGATGAGGCCCCGGGTCGGTATTTCGAATACGAGACGTAGAACGCCTGTGCCGGCATTTTCCATGTTTATCAGCTCTCCCTTTCGGGATGCGATTTTCTGGATCACGATTCCTTGATATTCCTCCGGTATGTCGATGATCAACTCCTCGATCGGTTCGAGAATCTTTCCGTTCTCCCCGGTGCGCGTGATCACCTCGGGGCGGGAGACGCAGAATTCCATTCCCTCTCTTCGCATCTCTTCTATCAAAATACCGAGATGAAGCTCTCCCCTGCCTGAGACTTTGACCCCGTCGACACGACCGATCTCCTCGATTCGGAGGGCGGGGTCGATTCGTGCCTCCCTTTCGAGCCGGGTCTTTATCTGTCTCAACGTCACGGCATCTCCATCCTCCCCTGCAAATGGACTCGTATTGACGAGAAAGAACATGGATACGGTCGGCTCCTCGATGTCCAGAGGAGGGAGAACCGTATCGGTAAAAGATGGGTCGGAGACCGAATCTCCGAGGGTTATCTCCTCCGGTCCGGAAAACCAGACGATATTCCCCGCGCCGGCTTCGTTTACTTCCTTGCGTTCGAGTCCATCGGTGATGAAAAGATGGGCGCAGGTCGATCGATTTGCCGAGACGACCTCCACCTCGCGTTCTTTGCGATCTGCCCACTTTGCGTGGGTCACGAGCAGAGGGTCTCCCTTCTTGAGCGTCCCGCTGATGATTCGTCCACAGGCGATCCGGCCGAGATAATCGCTCCAGGTGAGGGTGCTCACCTGCATGAGAAAGGGGTTTTTGTCGTTCGTCTCGGGGGGGGGGACGAAATCGACGATCGTTTCGAAGAGATCCTTCATCCCTTTGTTTTCTCCTCCCTCGATCTCCGACAAATCTTTGATCATCCAGCCATTCAGACCAGATCCATACAGAACGGGAAAATCACACTGTTGGTCGGTCGCCCCCAGTTCTATAAAGAGATCGAAGGTCTTGTCGAGTGCAGAGGCGAGAAGCGAATTCGACCGGTCCACTTTGTTGACGACGACGATCGGACGTAGACCGAGCTTGAGTGCTCTCATGAGGACGTACCTCGTCTGCGGCATCGGTCCTTCGTTCGCGTCGACCAGAAGCAGGACGGAATCGACCATCGACAGGACGCGTTCGACCTCTCCGGAGAAGTCGGCGTGTCCAGGGGTATCCACGATGTTGATGCGGTACCCGTTCCACTCGACGGAGCAGTGTTTCGCTTTTATGGTGATCCCTCGCTCCCGTTCGAGGGAAAGACCGTCCATCACCCGTTCCTCCACATGTGCGTTTTTTCTGAATGTCTGAGTGGCTCGAAAGATCGAATCGATCAATGTGGTCTTTCCGTGATCGATGTGCGCGATGATCGCCACGTTCCGAATTTTTGAAGCTTCGAACACAGATGTCACCTCGTTCGTCAAGAGTAAGCAGATAATGCTAACACATAATCTTTTCTATGAAAATATGTTAAAATCCTTTTTGAGGAAGTATTTCATCCAGTCGCTGTCGGTGTTGACCGATAGAGGAAAGTCCGGGCTCCATAGGGCAGGGTGCAGGAGAAACTCCTGTGGGAGCGATCCCAAGGAAAGTGCCACAGAAAAGATACCGCTCGAATCGAGTAAGGGTGAAAAGGCGAGGTAAGAGCTCACCAGCCGTGCGGTGACGTACGGGCTTGGTAAACCCCACCCGGAGCAAGATCGAATAGGGGAGGAAGAGGTTGCCCGCCGACTCCCGGGTACGATCGCTACAGTTTTGCCGTAAGGCAAGGCGCAGATAAATGACTGGACACGACAGAACCCGGCTTACGAAGTGCTTCCAAACGAGACGCCGCCGTTTCGAAAAACGGCGGCGTCTTTCTGTTTCTGTACGATCGAAGAAAACGCAAGCGACGTCGAGGGAAATGCAAATACTTTATGAAATGTATATATATAGACTACTTTTTTAAAATATGAAACTATCCGGCCACTTGTCAATATAAATAAAGCGTGTTAATGTGGGAAAAAGTGGTAGATAATGGAATAAAGTGGCTAAAAGGGGTGAATGGTCGTTGCCGGTGGGATTGCAGGGGAGCTACTCGCATAAGCTCGACAGCAAGGGACGCATGGTTCTCCCCTCGCGTTTTCGTGAAGAGTTGGGGCAATTCGTGGTCGCCACCATCGGCATCGAACGCTGCGTAACTCTTTACCCGGCGAAACAATGGGAGGAGCTTCTGGAAAGACTGGAGACGTTGCCATCCGGTAACAACAAGGCGAGAGACCTTCGCAGAATCATTCTCGCGTCTGCACACGAGCTTGAAGTGGATTCGACGGGACGGATTTTGGTTCCCCAGGCATTGCGCCAGTACGCGAATATAAATCAGGAAGTCAGCGTGAACGGAAACGGCGACCGCCTCGAAATATGGGATATGGCGATGTGGAACAGCTACAGAGATGCGATCTGGAGCGATTTGAGGGAGACGGCCGAGGGAGTGGGGGGAATATGACACCACATATTCCCGTGATGGTACAGGAGGTCCTTGAAATATATGAGTGTGCTCTGGGCGATGTAAGCGCGCCGGTCTTTCTGGATGCCACCCTGGGAGCGGGGGGGCACACAAGAGCCGTACTACAGAAGTTTCCCCAAGCCCGCGTGATTGCTTTCGACCAAGATCGGCGGGGATGCCTGTTGGCGGAAGAGAACTTATCGGAATATAGATGCCGCATTCGCATTGTGAACGATAACTTCAGGAAGATAGGAGATCTTCGTCATGAAGAAGGTTGGAGTGGAATCGACGGAATCCTTTTCGATCTTGGGGTGTCGAATATGCAACTTACCACGCCGGAACGAGGATTCTCCTATAACGATGACAGTCCTCTGGACATGAGGATGGACAGGGATTCCAACGTCCCCTCCGCGAGAGATCTGCTTTACACATGCGGAATCGGTGAATTGGCACATATTTTCAGGGTGTACGGCGAGGAGAGATATGCCTATCCGCTTGCGAAAGCGATCGTTTGCGCGAGAGAACAGGGAAAGGCTGTCGAGACCGGCAAAGCTCTCGCGGACCTCGTTCGCTCGACTCTCCCGGCACCGGTGCAGAGAAAGATGGGAATTCATCCGGCCCGGAGAATTTTTCAGGCGCTTCGTATTGTGGTCAATGAAGAGTTGTCGGCGCTGCAGGAGGGACTTGAGGGGGCGTTCGAGATTTGTCGCGACGGGGGAGTGATTGTGGTGATCTCTTATCACTCGCTCGAGGACAGAATCGTAAAGCGCCGTTTTCGCGAATGGGCGGCGGAAAAGAAGGGGGTTATCCCGTTCAAACGCCCAATGATCCCCTCCGAAGACGAGATAAAAAGGAACAAAAGGGCCAAGAGTGCGAAACTGAGGGTTTTGATGGCGACAAAGTTCAATTCGAAAGAGAGGTGTGGTCAGTATGAAAGCGCCCTTGCCAAAACATGAAAAAGAGGGTTCCCAATGCACGATCTGCGTGATTTTCCTTCTCGGCGTCCTGCTGTCGTCCATGTCTTTGGGTAGCTTGCGTTTATACGGCCTTTATCTCGAGCACAGGTTGGCGAATGTCACTTCCAGGATACAGATGATCGGCGATAGAAATGCGATATTGGAGGAACGCTACTCCGCACTTTTGTCGCCATCCCGGATTTATACCTATGCGAAATCCGAGTTGAAGATGATGGCGGCGAGCGAGATTCGTACGATAAAGATCGGTTCCGAGAAAGACGTTCGCCTGGCGCAGGGAATCGCTGAAAAGCGGGGAATGCCGGTCGGCGGTTTCTTGAATTTCTTCGTCGGAAAGGCCAATGCCAAAGATTAAAGAATCTGTCCCCCGAGAGTCCTGGCGCTCCAAAAGCGCGTGGGGGGCCATTTGTATCACTCTTTTCCTGTTGGCCGGCCAGACGGTACGGGTTCATGTATTTCCCGATGCGAGGATAACCAGGCAATCACAAAGACAGTATTGGGCCCAGGTCCCGATCTCGACCTCCCGTGGCGATATAAGGGACAGAAACGATGTCCCCCTTGCGATCTCGGTGCCGTCGGTCAGCTTTTTCATTGACCCGCTTTACTGGGAACCGGCGAGTGCCGATTCCCTGGTTCCGTACTTTGGTGACAGGCTCTCCCGAAAGTTTGGTAGAAAGCTTCCGGGGCGTTTCCATTGGGCGTTGCGAAAGATGCCCATCGACAAAGCGCAGCTTTTGATCGGAAAAAAGATCCCCGGGCTCTTTACCGTAAGAGAAAGTCAGAGAATGTATCCACATGGGGAACTTGCCTCGCACGTGATCGGTTTCTGCGACATGGACGACTCCGGTTTGAGTGGTGTGGAGCGTGCTTGGAACAGCGTTCTCTACTCCCCGCCTCAGAACAGACTCTTTGTCAGGGACGCGAGAGGGAATCTGCTGGATCTGATCGCGAGCAACGCCGGTACCCTTCAAAGTAAGGCGGGGAGTGTGAGGCTTACGTTGGATTCGAAGATTCAACAGATCGTCGAGTGGAAATTGAAGGAAGGAGCCAATGCTTCAAATTCGAAATGGGCTGTGGGGATATGTGTGGACCCGAGAACCGGGGAGATTTTAGCCATGGCAAGCTATCCCTGGGTCGATCTGAACGACCGAAGAAGCTTCGAAGCGGCGGAAACATTACGAAACAACGCCATTGGAAGGGTGTATGAACCGGGATCGACCTTTAAGCCCATCATTCTGGCCATTGCAAGAGAAATGGGGATTACCACCTATGCCGAGCATTTCTACTGCGGAGGAAAGATCAAAATTGCGGATGGAGTCATCCGAGACGTGAGTCCTCATGGGCGGTTGAATTTGGAGGGATTGCTGATTAAATCCTGTAACACGGGCATGGCGACGATCGGAAACCGGATGAACCCCCATAAGACGTACGGAATGCTCCGTCAGTTCGGTTTCGGGATGAAATCGGATGTCGAGATTTCCGGAGAAGAGGAAGGGCTTTTAAGGCCGCCCGAGGAGTGGCTTGGACTTGCAAAGGCGAACGTCGCCATCGGGCAGGGATTGGCCGTGACTCCTTTGCAATTGGTGATGGGAATTTCCGCGATCGCGAACGGAGGCTTGCTTCTGAAACCTTATATTGTCTCCGACATCAAGACGGCGGATGGGAAAGTCGTACATCAGGGAAAAAAAAGAGTGCGGGCCGCCGTTCTCAACAAAAGCACCTGCGCATGGGTGAGAGAGGCCCTCCATAATACAGTTGACATCGGTACGGGGAAAGCGGCTCGTGTGGAGGGTGTCGCGCTGGGGAGGAAAACAGGAACCGCGCAGATCGCTTCGCGAGGTGCT
>DAIPHL010000135.1:0-5777 GCA_036771375.1 Synergistaceae bacterium
GGTCGGCGTGTGGAAACCATTTCGAAAATACACTCGTGCGACGCGGATCTGGGCGCTTCGACCCGCGAACGCGAGGAGTTGATCCTCACGTGGGAGGAACAGTACCCGTATCCCGAAACCGAAGTTCGGGGGCCCTTTTCCACAAATCCCGACGAACTCAGAAGAGCGATCAAGGAAAAGGAACGAACCCTCAAGCTCGTCGGAGACGTCGATATGGGGGTTTTATCCGAAGACAAAAACCTCAGCGATCGTCTCGCGTTTCTGGGAGAGCAGCTCGACGACGTACGGAGCGGCATGTACGAGCTCGAACGATTGATCGACGATGCGGACGAACAAGCCCGTCTCGTCTTTGTCGGGGCTTTGGAGAACATCGATAAAAAATTCGGGGCGCTCTTTCAACGCCTTTTCGGCGGTGGTGACGCAAGGCTCGTACTGATCGAAGGTTCTTCTCTCTGGGAGAGCGGAGTGGATGTGGTGGCCCGCCCGCCCGGCAAACACCCGCAGAGCATCGCACAACTCTCCGGGGGAGAACAATCCCTCTCGGCGATCGCGCTTCTCTTTGCATCGTTGGAGTCCGCCAACTGTCCCATCGCGGTCCTCGACGAGGTCGACGCCGCCCTGGACGAGGTGAACCTGAGGCGTTTCGCCGAACTGACGAAAGACGCGTCTCAAGAGCGCCAAATATTCGTCATGACGCACCGACGTGCCACCATGGAGCGCGCCGACGTACTCTACGGCATCACTCTCTCCGAACCCGGGCTGTCACAGGTGATCGGCGTTCGAATCGACGACTGGGCGTAACGAGACCTCAGGAGCTTTCGGCGGGCATCGATTGGGCGACTCCCAGCCGCCAGGCAAGGACCGCCGCTTGGGTTCGATCGTTCAACCCAAGTTTTTTGAGAAGGTGGCTGACATGATTTTTGACCGTCTTTTCGGAAAGGATCATCCTGGTAGATATTTCAAAGTTGTTAAACCCCTGGGAAAGCCAGTACAAGACCTCCTTTTCCCTCTGGGTCAGGACCATGAACGTGTCATTTGTCTCCTTGCGCTTTTGAAACGTCGAAAGCAGTTTACCCGCCACCTTGGGATCGACGTACGACTCCCCGTTGTACACGGTACGAAGCGCGAAGAGCAATTCGGACAAACCGGAGGATTTCAGAATGTACCCACTGATCCCGCTTGCCGACAATGTGGTCAGATACTCTTCATCGTCGTAGGCCGTTATCACGACGAAACGCGCGGAGGTCTTGCCGTTTCGCAACGCGCGGATGACCTGTCCGCCGTTCATCTTGGGCATGTTCACGTCAAGAAGGATGATGTCCGGAGCGGTATCCAAGGCAAGTTCGACCGTCTCCTGACCGTCTTTTGCCTCCCCCACGACCTCGATATCCCCTTCGATCTCCAGCAAACGTCTGAGTCCCTCCCGGAAAAGACGGTGATCGTCAGCCAGCAGAACGCGTATTTTATTCATCAGGAATCTCCTTCCATGGGAACCGTAATCCGTATTCGAGTACCCTGTCCCGGTTGACTGTCTATGCTGAAGGTTCCGTTCATGAAGCGGATACGCTCTTCCATGTTCGACAAACCAAAGGAACGCCTCTCTGCCGACTTCGTCTTTACTTTGTCGACATCGAATCCGACGCCGTCATCCTCGATCTTCAGGGACAGCTCTCCGTCTCCGTAGGAACAGTGGACGCTGATTTTTTTGGCGTTTCCGTGCCGAAGAGCGTTTGACGCAGCCTCCTGTACGACTCGAAACAGATTGGAACGCAGGACGATCGGAAGTGTATCTTCCGCGGTAGGAACGGCGACTTCGAAATCGACACCATACCTGTCTTCGTAACTTTCGGCCAGCCTTTTGACTGCTTTATCCAAGCCCTTGTCAAGACCCTGCGGTTGTAATTGTAACAGAAAACCTCTAAAATCGCCAAGCGCCTCCTGAAGCTGCTTCTTGATCCGCACGATCTCCGTTTTGACCGCTTCCATATCCTTCGCATCCGCCATCCGCTCGAGGTATTCGAACGAGAGAAGGGAGGCCGCAAACTGCTGTATGGGGCCATCGTGTATTTCGCGCGCCAGTTTCTTGCTCTCCCGCTCCGCAAAGCGAAGGGCCAAAGAGACGGTAAGGAGATCCTCGCTCGATTTCAGCGATTCCATCGAATCCAATCTGTTTCTCAATATGTCCTCGGCAAGGTACATTTTTCCCATGACGTCCTTGCTGCTCGACATAATTTTTTCCATGCGCACCTTCTCCCGCTCGAGGTCGTCCCGCCTACGCCGCAAATAGCGTTCACGTTCCTCGAACGTCGCACGAAGGCGCATGAAACGTTCGGCCTCGTCGTACTTTTTCGCCTGATCCTCGTAATCCGTACGATCTTCGGCGTTCGCGAGCTCCTTACGGGCATTCCTGTACGCTTCGCCAACGGCGTCCCCCGCGGTTTGCAATTCGGCGATCTCCTCACGAACCCTGCCAAGCTCCGAATGCAAATCCCCGAGACCACGTATGACGTCGTCGTGAATTTCGACTACATGGCTTATGCTATAATTCAAAAATTCGTTGGTCCTGCTTAAGACGTCCTGCAGCTTGTTCTTGAAGGCTTTTTCGGGCATCGTTCGGTTCGAACCTCCATTTACCGAATAAACCTATTATACATTCAAAATTATCTCGGGGGTATCTTAATTTTGTGCGGAAACCAGAAACGCTCGATCAGCAAACCAATGGCCCGTCGTATCGGCCGGGCGATCTCGGATTTCTCCATGATTCAAGAGAAAGACCGAATTCTCGTCGGGGTATCGGGAGGAAAGGACAGCAACTTGCTTTTATATTCTCTTTGCGGTCTTCGGGCTCGCAGCCCCGTCCGCTTCGAAGTCCTCGCGGCGACCGTAGATCCGCTCGAAGGGAAATCGGATCTGTCTTCGATTCAGGAGTTCACGCGCTCCCTTGGCGTCGAACTCCTGATCGTGAAATATCCTCTTTTCGATATCCTGGGCAGGTCATTTACCCCCTCCCCCTGCAGCCTTTGTGCCAACATTCGCAGAGGGCTCCTCGCTTCGACCGCACAAAAAAACGGATGCAACGTCCTTGCTTTGGGGCACCACAGGGACGACGCGGTCGAGACCGTCCTTTTGAACCTGTTTTTTGCCGGCCGTTTCAAGTGCTTTCATCCGAATATGACGATGGACAGAAGCGGCATCAGGGTCATAAGACCGTTGATCTATACGGCGGAAAGTGATATAAGAAAAGAGTCCGGGTCACTAGGCCTTCCCCAGGTGGATTTTGCCTGTACGCACTCGTCGGGCTCCCAAAGGGCCTGGGTGAAGGGGTTGTTGAGAAAGATCTCCCCGGCGGCGCCGAACCTCTCCAGCAACGTGATTCACGGCCTCAGAAACCTGAGGCCCGAGGAAGGCTGGCTGCCAAAACCGCGAGGGCTCGAGGAGGACGACCGTGAATTCGATTAAGGAGATTCAAGAACGATACTTTTCCTGGGATCCGTCCGAGGACCCTGAATTCGCCCCCTTCATCATTGGAGACGGCACAATCGGAGGAAAGGGAAGATCATTGCTTTTTGCGATACGATCGCTCAGAGATTCAAACGAGCCTCTTCTCCGTTCCGTCGTTCTTCCCAGATCACGTTACATCGGCACGGATGTTTTCAAAGAATTTCTGCAAAGAGTTCCGGATCTCGAATCCCTGCGCAAAACCGCGACGCCGGAGGAGCTGGAAGCCGAATTTCAAAAGATCTCTCTTCCTGAATTCGTAACCAAATCGCTGGCGGGTTTTCTCGCCGAAATGAGGGATCCCATCGCCATATGGAGCAGCTCCATGCTCGAGGATTCCCTCAAATATTCGTTCGCGGGCAAATATCTCTCCCCTTTTCTCATGAACTCCGAAGACTCGCTGGATTCGCGGGTACGAGCCGTCGAAAGGGAGATCAAAAGGGTCTACGCCAGGGTATATTTTCCGGCGGGCGAGAGCTACAGGCGAAAACACCATATGGGTGACGACCTCATGGGAATCGCGATCATGCGAATATCCGGACGATGGAGAGGACGCTATTACTATCCGACGACCGCCGGTGTGGCTTTCTCCTTCAACGGAAGGCGGTGGACGACCCGCATCAAACGAGAGGACGGACTCGTTCGAATGGTCTTCGGACTCGGGACGATGAGCACCAAGCGGGGATATGCCCGGACCTATTCTCTGACGAATCCCTTCCTGCGTCCGGAGGGCTCGGACTCGTACAAGATCATGAAACACTCCCAGGAACACTTCAACGCGATCGACAAGGAAAGTGGAGAGCTCGCCACGGTGGACATGAAGGAGGTCTGGCGCGACTCGTTTCGATGGCATCCCGATTTTTCGACCTATGCCAACCTCTATCTCTACGACGAACACCGAGGTTATTTCGGCTCGTTGGACAAGACCAGCATCTTCTTCCCGGCCGAGGGCAAGGTCTGTATGCCCTTTGAGTCATTCCCGCGCGTACACAAAAAGTTTTTCGACCGCATGTCCCTTTTGATGCCGTTGTTGCAGGAGAAGATGGGCACCTATGTCGATATCGAGTTCTCGTACGAACCGTTGGAGGACAGCTTGGAGCTCCTGCAGGCAAGGCCGCTTTGGATCAACGACGCCAAAAACGTCCAGAGCTGTCCCTCGTTCGAAAAATGCGAGACCATCCTTCAGGCCGACCGGATGGTCACGGACGGAGAGAAGGAGGATATTTCCTATCTCGTTTATATCGACCCCCAAATGTATGCGTCGACGAACGAATTCAAGGAGATCGCGCGTGCGATCGGTCAAATGAACGAAGATCTTTCCCCTGAAAAATACATTCTGGTCGCTCCCGGACGAGTGGGTTCCAGCAACCCGGAGCTCGGCGTGCCGGTACGGTACGACGAGATCACGGGAACAGCCTGCATCGTGGAGGTGGGCATATCGAAAACGGGGCAGATGCCCGAACTCTCCTACGGCACACACTTTTTTTCCGATCTCGAAACGGATGAAGTCCTCTACATGCCCGTCTTCGACGGAGAAGCGAACAACCTCTACAATGAGGAGTGGTTCGAGTGCACTCCCTTCGAATACGGCGTCCACAAGGCCGTTCGGCTGTATCGAGGCAGTTTTTCGGTGTACATGAGCGGAGATCAGAACATCGGGATCGTGAGCTGTCCGAAGAAACACAAGACGAAATGAAGAGCGAACATAAGGCTGCGTGAAAACCCAAAATCGAGGCGGAAGGGGGGATTCGCGCCCGATGTTTTCCCTTGTCCTTTCGCGCGCCCCCGCGAAAAATCTCGGGGGCTCCCGACCTCCTCGGGCGAAACGACAGAGGTACGCGATCCTCGAACCGACCGCGGCGCCACCGACACGGTCCCCCGTTAAGGCACCCACGTTCTTGATTTAGACGATATAAAACCACAACATCACTCCGCGATTTCGCCCGCCGAGTGTGAATGCGTGCCGTGAAGACGGGAGTCTACGAATACCGGTAAAAATCGAGCGTGTTTTTACGGCATCCGGACGAAACAAACCACATTGCAGGGACAAACTTCCGTGTCCACCTGTCCACCCAATGGGTACGAGTTCGTGGCCTCCTGCCGAACACGCGGATAATATCGAGATACAAACGCCCGAATTTCCCGGGATGCTTTTCAAATCAACGTCGCGATACGTTCAGGCCTCCAGACGATCGCAGACAATCCGGGAAAAGAACGCCTCCGCTTCCTTCGCATCTTCGGAGAAGGAGGCTCTTCCCATCATTCCGTACGCGCCGACC
>DAIPHL010000136.1:0-5742 GCA_036771375.1 Synergistaceae bacterium
GGTCGGCGGATATGAGAGTCCCTGTTCATTACGTCCAGGTTGTCTTTTACTTGGTAAGCGACACTCTCGAGCGTGGCGCGAACCAGATTTTCCTTTGTCGTGCCTCCCGTTATGCCGACGATCGTTCCCCTGGCGTACTGATCCCAGTGTGGAGCCGCCAGTCCGACGAAGGCCGGGACAAAGTAGACTCCACCGTTGTCGCCGGCGGCTATGGCCATGGACTCTGTTTCGGCGGAGCTGGAGATGACGTGTAATTTATCCCGTAACCACTGAACCGCCGCTCCGGTTATATAAACCCCGCCGTCAAGGGCAAAAGTCATTTTTTTGTCAAAGCCCCAGGCTACCGTGGTGAGGAGCCCGTTCTGAGAGTAGACCGGTTTGTCTCCTGTATTCATTAACATAAAACAACCGGTTCCATACGTCGTTTTGACGTCACCCGAATTGTAGCAGGCTTGTCCGAAGAGGGCGGCCTGTTGATCCACGACCGACCCGGATATGGGACATTCGACGCCGAAAAAGTCCAGCGGATCGGTGTGCCCGTATACCATCGCGCTGTCGCAGATTTCGGGCAAAATACACTTTGGTATGTCCATGACAGCCAGAATCTCGTCGTCCCATTGTCCGGTGTGGATATTGAGCAACATGGTACGGGAGGCCGTGGAATAATCCGTGACATGCACCTTGCCGTGGGTCAATTTCCATATCATCCACGTGTCGAGGGTTCCAGCGAGGAGTTCTCCGGCCTTGGCTCTTGCCATGGCACCCTCCACGTTGTCGAGGATCCACTTTATTTTTGTCGCCGAGAAGTAGGCATCGATCGTCAACCCGGTCTTCTCACGGATCGCGTCTCCGGCCCGCTCCGAAATCTTGTCGGCAAAGCGAGCGGTGCGCCTGTCTTGCCATACGATCGCATGATAGATCGGTTGTCCGCTGTTTTTGTCCCAGACCAGACAGGTCTCTCCTTGATTGTCCAGCCCAATGCAGGCCAGTTCGTGTGGGTCCGCGTCGGCTTGTTTGAGGGTGTCGTCCACGGTCCATAGGATGGACTCCCATATTTCCATGGGATCATGTTCAACCCAGCCCGGATTGGGATAGTATTGCGTATGTTCTTTGTAGCTGCGGGCAATCTGATTCCACTTCTCATCGAAAATCAAAACGGTCGTTCCCGTCGTCCCTTGATCGAGACCTACATAGAGCCTCCGTGCCATTTCATCTCCCCCTTTGTTTTTATTCGTGTCGTTTCATTTTTCCGATTAAGTATTCGCCAATGTCTCTTTTCTCGAGAGTTCTTCACTCTGACGATCCTCCGCCTCGGTGTTTTTGGTCAATAGCATCGCCAGGGCGATCGCCAGCACGCCTGCGACGATCTTTGAGATGACGACGGCGGTAATCGCATCGGGGTAAACTCCCGCCGTAAAGCCGAGATGATCTCCAAGCGCCGCCGTCGCTGGAACAAGCCAGGCGGTGTTGATGATCTTGCCACGGGCGTTCATGTCTTTCATCATTTTGTAGACGGGAATGGAATTTGCGAGGGTGAAAACGATCCCGGCCGTAGAGGTGGCGTCCATACCGAGCCGACTCCCCACGGAGTTCAAAGGTTTGTCCAACACTTTCGTGAGAATGGAGAGCACGGGGAAGGTGCCGAGGAGAACCACACCGATGCTGCCAATGATCGCCAGCGCCTCCGAGATGGGGGACATTCCGGGGATAATCACGACCCCGGTCATCGCTTCAAAAGCCGCTGCGGCCAGTCCCACCGTTATGACCCAGACGATGAAATTCCCGAACCAGATGCATCCTTTGATCATTTGATCGGGAATGAATTTCAGGCCGAGCGCCAGGAGAACGGATATCGCGATAACCGGGACGGAGTTGATGAGGACCATTCCCATATCGTACCCTGCAATGGCTCCACCGATGAGCGAGCCGATCGGGACGGTAATCAGCCCGATCAATAGGCCCTTTGCGAAGTATGGTTGGTCTTTCCTTTCGATCAGACTGAGGCCGACCGGTATCGAAAAGACAACGGTACAGCCGAGCATCGATGCGACGATCAGCCCGGAAAACAAACCTGCCTGCCGATTGATGGCGAGGCTCATGGCAAGAGGGTAACCGCCCGTGTCGTTGGGTAGGATCGAGCCAAAGATGGCCGGGTCGGCTCCGATACCGGTGAGAGCGGGGATGATGATCGGTCCGAGGTGTTTGGAGATGACAGGAGAAAGACACACAATTCCAACCATTCCCAACGCCAAAGGCCCCATCGCGTTAAAGCCCTCTTCGAACTTTTCGCCAAGCCCGAACTTGTTGCCGAAAAGTCTGTCGAGCCCACCGACGATAGCGCCTACTGCCATAATCCACATGATGATGGTGTTAAACGACATTTGCATTACCTCCTCTTTTTGTTTGTGTTTTTTGACCCGCCAAGGCGAGAATCGGCGTCGAGTTGATAAGAAATGCGAATATTTTGTGGATTTATAGCTGGTTTTATTGTGTTTATCGATATGGTATCAGGAATCCCATAGAAGTCAAGGGGGCATCTCCACCGTGTTCATACGATCCTTGGCCCTGTTCTTCGATGCCTAGCTCGTTCAAACTCAACCGGTTTCTTTGATTTTGTCCTTTGAAAAACATCGAAAAACACAAAAAGTGGAAAGAACGCACAAAAGGTACGGCTTCCCCGTTTTTCGAGTATGCTATGATAAGGAAGTTTGAAACGGGGGATATCCTGCCGGATTTCCCCGTTCCGGGTCCGGGGAGAAAGAACAAATGGACTCGAACGAAGGAGAACGTCGATGTTAGAAATTCGCCGGAGTAAAATCATAGATAAAATCACGGACGAAAGAATGGTCAAGGTCACCGATTTGATGAAGGACTTTCGTGTTTCAATGGAAACCATTCGAAGGGACCTTCACGACCTCGAAGAGCGTGGATATCTGAAGAGAGTTTACGGTGGAGCCGTCGTTCATGGACTGTATGGGGAAGAGCCGAGTTATGAACGTCGCGAGATCATTAATTTCGATGAAAAGCGTGCGATCGGTGTAAAAGCGGCCGAGCTGGTCAACGACGGCGATACCGTGATCATCGACGTCGGAACGACCTGTCTTGAAGTAGCGAAGGGACTCCTGCGGAAAAAGAATCTGACCGTGATCACAAATGCCATGCCTATTGCCCTGGAGATGATGTCGCACGGAAATTGCCGGGTGATCGTGTTGGGAGGAGAGCTCAGAAGCGGAGAGCTGGCGACCTCGGGTTCGATGGCGGCTGAACAGCTGCAGTTCTTTTACGCGAATAAACTGATGCTTGGCGTTGGCGGTATTTCCCCCGAGCACGGAGTGACGGATTATCATCTGGAGGAAAGCAAGACGCGGAGAATCATGATCGATCGTGCCGATGAAGTCATTGCCGTTGCCGACTACAGCAAGTTCGGTGTAACGGCGATGAACTGTTGTTGTCCGATCGGCCGGCTCTCGACACTCGTGACGGATTGGTCTACTCCTGCGCAAGCTCTGGTGCCGCACAGGGCTGCCGGCATCGAAGTGATATCGGCGCCACGAATCAAATAGCCACCGATCGGCCCGAACAAGGAACATCATATGGAAGGCGTCGGCAAGACGACGTTGGCCGTGATCATCGGTGAAATTGCATTGGGAAAGGGCATCGATGTCGTCGCAGTGGATCTAGATCCGCAGCGGAATTTTACCGACGCGCTGTCGTTTGTCCAGGACCGATATGACGGGCTTCGTTTCGCCAGAGGAATTGCTGAAGCGGACGAAATCTCCCGTCAGGGAGACGTGATCATTCTCGACTGTCCGCCAGCCTTGGGTGATGCGACGGCAGCGGCGATTGACTATGCGGATATCACTTTGGTGCCGGTCCTTCCCGATTTGTTTTCATTATCGAATCTCGGCCTTGTGTACGAGTTCGCGCAGCGGCAGGAAAAGGCACCGGAACAGACGGCCATCGTCAAGGTAGGCTTCGATCGCCGCGCGCTCACCGAAATGGCACAATTAACGCTCAAGGAGCGTCAGTATTGCGTGGCGGGCGACATCCCGGTGAATCGATTGATCCCCTACAATCTGGCGAACGCGCGGGTTTGGAATGCCGGTATGCCGTACCCTTCGAGAGGGGCGTACAACGATCTTTTCAAAAAAGTTCTCCTGGCATATGAAAGGATGCTCGAAGGCAAATTCGAAAACGCATGGGCATAGAAAGAAAGGGTGAAACCACATGCCGAACCTGAAGAGAAACATGAAGGGAAGTCCGAAAACCAGAGCACAGGGGTTAGGGAATTTCGCCAAAGTGATGGAAAGGCGGGAAAGGGAAAGGGCGGAAGAAACCACTATGACGTTGTCTACGCCGCCGATTGTGGCGAAAAGCGAGCCCGTGGAGGAGATTCCGGTTTTTTTTACCGACGATGGAGAAAAATTATACGCGAATGTCTTTGCGAAAATCGGACCGAGGATCCGAAAGAATTATATGGCGGGCGAGTTGCCGCGCGTGCATAAGGCGCTGTTCGACGCGCTTAAAGAAGAAGAAAATCGCTTCGTGTTATCCTTGCGGAAAACGTAAGATGTTTTCGCTATCAAAAGGCATGACGCAAGAGGCTTTTGCCTACCTTTGTGGCATCGATCAGCCATACCTAAGCCAAATAGAATGCGCCAAAAGAAACGTTACTTTGGATGTGGTGGAAGTTCTCGCTTCTCAGTTGGGTGTAAGTGTTGCGCAATTTTTTGGCGCTGTCGTCACAGACGATCAGCCCGTTAATCACAGTCGCCGAGAGCATCGTGGTAAACCGGAACCAGTTAATATGGCAAGAATTAATAAACCGATAGAACGTGTCTTTTCCGGCATGGCAAGAAGCGGTTTTCAGCAACATGAAAAGCGTTCTCCCGGGAAACGCCAGCGTGAACAGTCTCTGAAAGACCACAACAACGGGTATTCCTGATTGCTTATACGCGCCGTTGACGCGCAAGAGTGAAACGATATTGAACGTTCTAAAAAACGCGCCGATCATGGGGGGTGAGTTCATTCTCAAAACATTCGGTCTGTGTTACTCTTACCATGGCATGGGCCTCCTTGGTGGTTGGGTTCGACGATTCAATTTTACCAAGGATGTGTCCATGCCGATTCTTTTCTGCCGGTTGTTATTGATTTTTCAAGGTGAGAGACACCCTTTTAGGGTGCGAAGTTTGAGAATTTAAGAAAAAGAATATTGTCGAGACCGCAAAAATAACCATTGTTGTGATACACATGTTTGAAGGAGAACCATTTTGCAAAATGGCGCTAGCTAAGATTGGTCCTACGGTAAAACCAATAGAGCGAATCTCTGCAACACCATAATATAAAGATTTCTGGTTTTCTGGTGAAATTTCATCAACAGCAACATCAGTTGCAGGAATAACGAGAACTTCTCCAATGCTATAAATGCAAATTGCAATTACATATATATAAAGGCTTGATTTTCCATATGTAAAGAGGGCATACGCTATCACGAAAGCAATATTACCTAGTAATACAATCGTTTTGTTGCTGAGTCGCTTTTTGCTTTTACTGGAAATAAACATATAGAGCATTTGGAAGACCGCGCTAAAAACACAATTCAGGATAAGGAGTGCCGAGAAGATTTCAACTGCATTGTCAAAGTATTCATTAAGAAAGAGTGGAAATATTGATTCAAACTGAGAGAAGGCCATATAAACTAGTGTTCCCCCAATAATAATAGAAATAAAATTATCGCCGACC
>DAIPHL010000137.1:0-5726 GCA_036771375.1 Synergistaceae bacterium
TCAGTTGTTTGAAGAAACGATTGAGAAGGATATCGCATTCGGTCCTTCCAAATTAAACTTATCTGCGGAAGAAATTACGAAACGAGTGAAAGAGGCAATGCAAATGGTAGGTCTGAATTATGAAGCACTTAAAGACAAGTCACCGTTTGAACTGTCCGGAGGTCAAAAGCGTCGTGTTGCGATTGCAGGAGTTCTCCCACAGCCCGTGCAAATTGCAGTAGGACTGAACGACGAGAGTGCCGCTCGAAGAAAGCTTTACCAGAGCCGAGGCAAACGGCTCGCAGAAAGCCGGACCGGGTTTTTCGGGATCCATGGAATCTCCATGTACGTCGAACGACAGATTTGCGAGTTCGATGATGAACTTGCCTCCCTCGGGGACGAAGAGAAGCTTGATCCACTTGATATGATGCTGTGCGGTATTCGGATGTGCGATCTCTTTTCCGATGCTTACTTCTACCTTGAAAGCCTCCCCTGAAGAGACCTTCTCCGGTGCTTCCACAACGGGGACGTGTTTTTCGCCCTTCCAATCGCCACTCTGCACATAGTCGCACAATTTCATGCTCTCATTCCTCCTCGGTGTTTTTTGTCCCGAAATGTTGCCTTCGCGAAATCCGGAACGATGCGTATACTATAATACTTGAACGGCAGAATTACACAGCGGAATTTTACCTAAACCGTCATGGCGCGAAGGAAATTCGGCCTGTGAAACGGCGGGGGGAGGTCGCGGGTATGAAGGGCTATTTCGACGGAGCATCCAGGGGGAACCCCGGGGAAGCCGGAGCGGGCGCCTGCCTGGTCGACGAAGACGACAACGTCGTCTGGGAGCGTTCGCAGTACCTTGGCAAGAAGACGAACAACGAAGCGGAGTATATGGGACTCCTTCTGCTCCTCGCGGAGGCGAAAGCAAGAGGCATCCCCGAGTTGGAAATTTATGGGGACAGCAAACTCGTGATCTGCCAGGTTCGCAAGGAGTGGAAGATCAATCTGCCGCATCTGAAAGAACTCGCGGAACGCGTTTGGAAGATCATGGAGGGGATGACGGTACGACTGGCCTGGGTTCCCCGGGATCATAACAAACGGGCCGATTCGCTCTCAAACAGGGGTATCGACGAGGTGCGGCGAGGGAGAGCCGCCCCCGACGGTGTGTAAATGTCCTCCGAGATCGAGAGCAGGCTTTATCGGAAGGTCAGAGAAGCGGGCGGAGAACAGGGGTGGTGGTGCGCTCCCTCTCTGCTGGCTGCCGTGTCCGGCGGGGGTGATTCCATGGCGATGTTGCACCTTCTCCATCGCCTCTATGAAGGAAAACTCGTCGTCGCTCACCTGGAACACGGATTGCGAAAGGAGCGTTCCCTTGACGACGCCAGATTTGTCGAAGCGAACTGCCGAGCGCTTGGCGTTCCCTGTTTTGTCCGCCACGGAGATGTTCCGGGAAACAGAAGGCAGGGCGAATCGCTGGAAATGGCGGGGCGAAGAATCCGGTACGATTTTTTCCTTGAACTCATGAGAAAAGAACAGATTCCTTTCGTTGCGACCGGACACACCTCCGACGATGTGGTGGAGACCCTTTTGCTCAATCTCTTCAGGGGAACGGGAATCAAAGGCCTGGTCGGAATTCCCTCCTGCGCGGGCGGGGTGGTCCGGCCGCTTCTTTGCTGCAAACGTGACGAGTTACGGGCGTTTCTGCTCGAATCGGGTGTCCCCTGGCGGGACGACGAGACGAACGAGAAAAACGTCTATCGGAGGAACAAGATTCGTAATCAGTTGCTCCCGTGGATCAGGACCAACCTGAACGATTCGGCGGAGAGGGTGCTTCTCGGGCTGTCTATGGAGTGTGCAAAGGAGAGCCGAAGAAGGGAAAAAAACGCGTCGCATCTGCTCCCCTATGTGAGTCGATCCCATCCGTTCGCTCTTGCCGCATGGGATTTCGACATCGTTCGCCGACTACGGGAAGCGACGCTCGCGGATTTGCTCAGAGAACAGGGAAGGAGTCTCGACCTTCCTTCTCTGGATCGAAGGCGGCTGATCGATCTGTGTGGATTCCTTCGCACCAGGGGACGCTGGCGGTTTCAATGGGCGAAAGATGTCGAGGTCTGTGGTGGCCCGTTGATCGGATGGATAAAAAGAGCGTCTCTCGTCCCTCTTGCCGAGCTCCCTCTGGGACGCCTGGCACCGGGTTGTGAACGTCTCATCCCGTATGGTGACTGGCGTGTGGCGATATCCGTCCGGAAGCGTTCTTCGGGACTGCCACGCGAAGGAGCGTGGAGAGCCATTCTTCCTTATGACCCCGACGGAGTGCTCTCCCTTACGAACTCGCTTGGCTCCTTCGCGCTGCCGTGGTGGAGTCGCGCCGCCTGGCCCTCTGTCGTATGGCGAGGCGCGAAATCCAGTGGTTGTTGGACGCCCGGCAGATTTTACAGAGTGCAGGAAACCGGCACATATGCTATCATTGCAAGGGTTTTCAATCGCGGCTGAGGGGAGAGATTTTTACTCGTCCCTCATATTGTGTATACCCATCGACGGAAGGAGCGTTATCCGATATTGGAAAAATTGAAGCTTGCTTCGATATTGCTGACAAAAGATTCGATCGCGGCGCGCGTTTCGGAACTCGCGACAAGAATAGAGCGGGAATACAGGGGACAAGAGCTGATCGTTACCGGAATCCTCAAAGGAGCTTCCATCTTCATGGCCGATCTGGTCCGCGCGATCGGGAGTACGGTCGACGTGAGAATGGACTTCATGGCCGTGTCGTCCTACGGAGATTCGTCCACATCGAGCGGAATCGTGAAGATCGTCAAGGATATGGATTCCTATGCCGAGGGGAAAAACGTCGTTTTGGTCGAGGACATCATGGACAGCGGTCTGACGCTTTATTACCTGAGAGACATCATCATGGCGCGCAACCCGCTGACGTTTCGAACCTGTGTTCTTTTGGAAAAGCCCGAGAGAAAGAAGATCGATTCGGAGATCGACTACAAGGGTTTCACGATTCCCGATAAATTCGTGGTCGGCTACGGGCTCGATTACGCGGGAAAGTGGCGTCATCTGCCGGATATCTGGTGTGTTGAATCGGAGTAGTTTGAGCCATCCGAGATAATAATTAAAATAAATGATGTTCAGTAAAACTCTATCGGAAAGAAGGGACGGAAGCATTTGGGCAAACTGGCTAAGAATCTGGGCATATATCTGATTTTGATCGTATTGGTGGTCAGCCTCGTCAACGTTTTTCTCTCCCCGTCTCAAAACAAGGAGCAGGCAAAGCCACTTTCATACAGCGAACTATTGAACGAGGCGGAAACGGGTAAGATCTCCAAGGTTTTCATCGAAGGGGATGAGATCCGGGGCGTCTTTGTGGACGAAAAGAAATTCCGCTCCTACGCGGTGGGCGTCGGCGAACTCGCTTCCCGCCTTGCGGCAAAAGGCGTCGACGTGGAGATTATGCCGCCACAGAAAACGCCGTGGTGGTCGACCCTGATGACCTCGCTCTTCCCAACCCTTCTTTTGATTGGAGCGTGGATATTCATCCTGTACAACATGCAGGGTGGCGGCGGGAAGGTCATGAATTTTTCGAAGAGCAAAGCCAAGCTCTTTCTGGATAACAGGCCCAAGGTCACCTTCGAGGACGTTGCGGGTTGCGACGAGTCGAAAGAGGAGCTGCAGGAGGTCGTGGAGTTTCTGCGCGATCCCGGCCGCTTTGCGAAGTTGGGAGCGAAAGTTCCCAGGGGCGTTTTGCTGCTTGGCTCTCCTGGCACCGGCAAAACCTTGCTTTCTCGTGCGGTCGCGGGTGAAGCCGATGTCCCTTTTTTCAGCATAAGCGGCTCCGATTTCGTCGAGATGTTTGTGGGTGTGGGCGCCGCGAGGGTCAGGGATCTCTTTGAACAGGCGAGGAGATATCAACCCTGCATCGTTTTCATCGACGAGATCGACGCCGTCGGGCGGCAGCGGGGAGCGGGCCTCGGAGGAGGCCATGACGAACGGGAGCAGACGTTGAACCAGCTTCTTGTCGAGATGGATGGTTTTGAGGTCGGAGCGGGCATCATCCTCATCGCGGCGACCAACCGGCCCGATATCCTCGATCCCGCGCTGCTCAGGCCAGGCCGTTTCGATCGCCAGATCGTGGTGGACAGACCGGACGTGAACGGCCGGCTTGCGATACTCAAGGTACACGTAAAGGACAAGAAACTTGACGATTCGGTCAACCTGGACGTCCTGGCGCGCAGGACCCCCGGTTTTGTGGGAGCGGATCTCGCGAATCTGGTCAACGAGGCTGCTCTGCTTGCAGGGCGACGCTCCAAAGAAGCGCTCGGTATGCCCGAGTTCGAGGAGGCGATCGACAGGGTCATGGCCGGGCCGGAACGCAAAAGCCGGGTCATCAGCAAAAAAGAACGGGAGATCATCGCCTATCACGAAGTGGGGCATGCGATTGTCGCCAGGATGATTCCCGGCTCCGATCCGGTGCATAAAATTTCGATCATTCCTCGAGGACATATGGCGCTTGGCTATACGCTTCAGGTTCCGGAGGAGGATCGTTTCCTCGTTTCGAAACAGGAGCTTCTCAACAGGATTTGCGTGCTTCTCGGGGGGCGTGCCACGGAGAGCATAAAGTTCAAGGATGTGACGAGCGGTGCGCAAAACGATCTTGAACGGGCCACGCAGACGGCCCGCCAGATGGTCACGCAACTTGGTATGAGCGAACGCCTCGGTCCCGTCACCCTGGGGAGAAAGCATCACGAGGTCTTCCTTGGCCGCGATATCGTGGAAGACCGGAACTACAGTGAGGAGATCGCTTACGCGATCGACCAGGAAGTCCGGAGGATCCTCGATGAATGTTTCGAGCGCGTTACGAAGATCATAAACGACAATATGGACAAACTCGAGGAGATCACTGCGATCTTGCTCGAGAAGGAAGTTCTGGAGGGGGCCGAATTCAATCGTCTCCTCGGCTTTCCCGAGGAGGGGGATGGAAATTCCTCCTCCCTCGAAGTGCCCGATTCGAACGCAAAAGAGGGTGAAAACCCGGAGGCGTCGGAGGAGGATACCCCGGCCGAGAGTGCGAAACAAGCGGGCGAAGGATCCGAGAAGATCGAAGACGAGGATGGCGGCCGCGATGTGTCCGGTCCGTTGGACGGACGTCCTTGAACGGTAATGAGAGAGGTGTTGTCCTGTGTGGGGAAAGGATATAGGTATCGATCTTGGGACCGCCACGGCCCTCATCTTCGTGAAGGATAAGGGGGTTGTGCTGCGGGAGCCTTCGGTCGTCGCGATGGATCAGAACAGCGGCAAAATTCTTGCCGTGGGCGAAGACGCCAAGCTGATGCTCGGACGCACACCGGGTAACGTCGTGGCGGTCCGCCCGCTCAAGGATGGCGTGATCGCCGATTACACCATGACCGAGGTCATGCTTCGTCTCTTCATCAAAAAGGTCACCTCCGGTTTTGAGAGGATCATACATCACAGAGTGATGATCTGTGTTCCTTCCGGCGCTACGGATGTCGAGCGAAGGGCTGTCCTGGAGGCGGCTCTCGAAGCCGGCGCGAAAGATGCCTATCTGATCGAGGAACCCATGTCGGCCGCGATCGGTGCCGGGCTGGAGATCGCCGAACCGAGAGGCAACCTGATACTCGATGTCGGTGGGGGAACGACCGATGTGGCCGTGATCTCCCTGGGGGGAATCGTCGTCTCCGAGTCGCTTCGGGTGGGAGGAGACAAATTCGACGAAGCCGCCGACC
>DAIPHL010000138.1:0-5720 GCA_036771375.1 Synergistaceae bacterium
GGTCGGCGAATCGTTTCAACCTTCCGAATCCTTGTGGTAAAATCGGGTGAATCGTGCCATACGGGACGAGGCGTGAAGGAGGGGGCCGGCGATGACGCTTGAGGAGTTGATTCGGAAACTCGCGCGGGGAGGAAACGGAGCCGAATGGACCCAGGGCGAGGGAGAGAACTGGAACGAAGGAGACAGAAGACCGCGCAAGCCCGGCAGGATTCGTCTTCCCAGGTTTACGCTTCTGGTCGCCGCGGCCGTTTTTCTTTTGTTCCTCGGGCTTTCGCGAATCGTCGATTTTTACACCGACCTTCTTTGGTACGAATCGCAGGGTCTTTCCTCCGTCTTCTGGAGAAGGATCGTCCCACAGGTCGTCATCTTCGCGGTCTGTTCCGTCGTGACGGCCGTCGTCTATCTCTTCAACTGGAGGCTTGCCCTGAAGATCGGGACGAACGAGTTTCGTGCCGCGACGGGGGACGACGGAGCCGTTCTCGTCCCGCCCCTTTACGTCACGGTATGCGCGCTCTTCCTCTCCCTGCTGGCGGGATTCGGGATGCTCTCCGAGTGGCCCGTCGTCATGCAGTTTCTGCACCGCGTCCCGTTCGGCGACAGCGAGCCGATCTTCGGCAGGGACATCGGTTTTTACGTTTTCTCCCTTCCGTTCCTGAAGATGCTCCAATCGTGGTTCTCCAGCATGACCCTCTTTTCGCTCGCCGGCAGCGTGATCCTGTATCTTCTCTGCCGGAGCCTGCGCTCCGAGGAAGGGAACATCGTCCTCGTCCGACGCGCAAGGCTCCACGTAACCTCGCTCTGTGCCGTCTTTTCGGTTTGGATCGGGGCGGGCCTCTGGCTGTCGCGCTACGAGCTGCTCTACTCGCCGTCCGGCATCGTCTTCGGGATGGGGTACACCGATTACAACGTGCGACTTACCGCCGTCACCATCTTCTCCATCGCAGCGCTCGTGGCCGCGCTTCTTTTGATCGTGACCACTCTTGTCAGAGGAGTGTGGAAGGCCTCCGTGATCCTGATCGGGCTTCTCGTCGGAGCCGGTTTCTTCGCGCAGACGCTCCTTCCCTCCCTTGTCCAGAACTACGTCGTCAAGCCCAACGAATACGAGTTGGAGCGTCGATTCCTCGAAAATCACATCAGGGCGACGCGCCGGGCGTTCGCCATCGACGACGTGAAGATATTTCAGATGACTCCACGGCCGGAGGTCACGCCGGAGGAGATGGACGCGGATTCGGAGACCGTGCAGAACATCCGCCTCTGGGACTACGGTCCGCTGCTTCGCACCTACAAGCAGCTCCAGGAGATAAGGACGTACTACGACTTCGGGGACATCGACATCGGTAAATACGAAATCGACGGACGGAAGCGCCAGGTCATGCTTTCGGTTCGTGAGCTGGATCAGTCGCAGCTTCAAAGCAAGACCTGGGTCAACGCGCACCTCGAATTCACCCATGGATTCGGCGTCGTGATGAACCCGGTCAACGAGATGGAGGAGGGAGGACTTCCCGTCTTTTACATGAAGGACCTGCCTCCGAAGTCGACCGTCCCGATTCGAATCGATCGCCCCCAGATATACTACGGGGAGAAGCCGAGCATCTATGCGCTGGTCAAAACCGAGGTCAAGGAGTTCGATTATCCGATGGGCGACGCCAACGTGCGGGGTGTCTACGAAGGAAAGGGCGGCGTGGCGATCGGGTCGCTCTTCCGGCGGCTGCTCTTCGCCCTGAAGTTCCGTGACTCCGAGATTCTTTTCACCGGCTCCCTCAAGCCGGAGAGCCGGATCCTCTACAACCGGAACATCAGGGAGGCGATCGGGCGGGTCGCTCCGTTTCTGATCCTCGAGGAGGACGCGTACCCCGTCGTCTGCGACGGCCGAATCCTCTGGCTGCAGGATGCCTATACGGCAAGCGACCGGTATCCGTACTCGCGTCCTCTTTCGCCCGCCGCGGCGACCCAGGCGGGCCTTCATCCCTACGTCGGCGTGAATTATATCCGCAACAGCGTGAAGATCACGGTCGACGCCTACGACGGGAACATGACCTTCTACATCGCGGATTCGAAGGACCCGATCGTGAAGAACTGGGCGGCGATCTTCCCGGGGCTTTTCGTCCCGCAGGAAAAGACCCCTCCCTACCTCAGGGAGCACTTCCGGTATCCCGAGGAGTTCTTCGAGGTGCAGAGCGAGATGTACCGGGTATATCACATGACCGACACGAACACCTACTACAACCGGGAGGACGTCTGGATGACGACGCCCCAGGGACAGGAGCGCCGCATCAGGCCGAATTACGTCACGATGGAGCTGATGGACGAAAAACGCCCCGAGTTCACCCTGATCGCTCCGTTCATGCCGTTCGGACGCAACAACCTGATCGGCTGGATGGCGGGACGGTGTGACGGGGACCACTACGGTGAGCTGGTCGTGTACCGCTTTCCCAAGCAGGAGCTCGTGTTCGGTCCTCCGCAGATCGAGGCGCTGATCGACCAGAACACGACCATCTCCTCTCAGCTCTCTCTCTGGAGCCAGAGGGGGTCGGACGTGATCCGCGGGGATCTGCTCGTCATCCCGATCGGTAAATCCCTTCTGTACGTCCAGCCTCTCTACATGAAGGCCGACCGAAGCGATCTGCCGGAGCTCAAGCGGATCATTCTCTCGACGGGCGGACGGGTCGCCTGGGGGGAGACCTTCGACCGGGCGCTCGCGGAGTTGATGGGGTCGAGGAGCGGGGCGAAGGCTCCCAGACCCTCCGAACCGGGCGAAAAGAGCGGGTCGGCGGGGCCGCCTGAAACCCCGCGGCAGCCGACAGAGGCTTCGAGCGCTTCTCTCCGGGAGCTGGCGAAGGAGGCACGCCGCCATTACGATGCCGCCGAGAGCGCCGCAAGGGGCGGAAAGTGGGCGGATTACGGATCGGAGCTGAAAAAGCTCGAGGAAGTCCTCTCCAGGATAGAGGCACTTTCCCAAAAATAACGGCGGGCCGATCGTGTCGAGATGTTTGCCGTGCCCACGTTGGAAGGGGCGATAAAGACCGTGTACGGATGGCGTACGCTGTTTTGTTCCGCCGCTTTTCTCCTTCTGTTCGCGCTTGCTCCTGCGCAGGCGGGGGAGGGGGCTCTTCGTGTCTTTGCGGTCCATCCCGTCCTGCCGGTCGTCCATGGCGTCACGCAGAGCATCGGGATCGAGTTGCCCGCTCCCCCTCTTTCTGCGGGAAAGACGTACGAGGTGGAGATCTCGACGGAGTCCGGCCTGGGTGTCCTGATGCTCGACGGAGGGCCGGCGGGAGCCGGCCGGATTCGCTGCCGGGCGGGGGAGACGGCGACGATCGCGTACCGGTGGGCCGGGCCGGTCCCCACGGAGCACGCGGTTGTCGAGCGGGTGAATGTCCTCGTTCCGGAACGTTCACTCTCTGCTTTCGCCACATTTTCCGTCGGCATGGATCTCCGGGTGGGCGGCATAGGCATACCGCAGGAGCTTCTCTCCGGCGTCGCAACCCAGGTCGAGATCACGCTGCGCGACGCTTTTCATCCCGACGCGCCTCTTGCGGAGCTTCTCGCCGGCCTTGGCGTCACACCGGAGCTGAGCCTGTCGCCGGTGCCGGAGGAGGTGGCCGGAAGGTCGACGGCGAGCGAAGACGCGATGCTGAAACGCTTTTTCGGGGATTTTTCGCCCGTCGAATCCGCTTTGGTGTACCCGGGGGAGTTCGTGCCCGGGAAATTGCAAAGAGGCGACGACGGCCGCTTTGTCTGGCGCGACATGGAGGGACGCGCTCCGTCGATCACCCTCTCGTCGCCGGAAAAGTTCCATCTCTTCGTTCGTCTGAAATCGAACGCCGGCGGCACGGTCGTCAAGGGGGTTCGCTCGGACTCGTTCGCTCTTTCCGGCCCGGGAGCGGGACCCGCCGTCGGGACGGTTTCTCTTCCCGGTGTCGTGGGCTCGACGCTGCGCATCATCTCCCATTTGGCCCCGGACGTGTATGGCGCTGCCCTTGGTGAAATCGAAGGGGCGATGCGCGACGGCGGAGAGGAGATGGCGGCGTCCCGTCTGGGCGTCTACATGAAGAGCCTGTCGGGCGCGAACCCGGCCACGTTTTTGGGCGACTATGTCCTCGCGTTGCTTGCCTACGACGCGAGGGTGGACGACATGACGTCCTACATGAGGAACTTTCTCGTCGGATACGATGGCTACGGGGTGCTGGTCCTGACGAAGAGCGGGGTCGGCTCGTGGAAAGCCCTGCCGGAGGCCGGTGGAAACGACGCCGAGGTCTCAGACGGGCGGACCCGTCCCGGGGACCTGCATGTCGTCTTTCCGTTTCGGATCGGGAAGAATTTCGTCTTGAAGATAGACGGCTCCGGTAAGGGGGGCACGTCGCTCTGGAAGGTCATTCCGGACGGGGTCAACCGAAAGAGATACCCGCAGGGGAATTGGCGGAAGGAGATCACCGTTTACACGGGACGGCTGCTGCCTCCGAAAAAGGATTGAGGTGCCCCCCCACGGAGTGCTTTCGTGGGACGAAATAATAGAGGAATCGAGGCAAAATCGTTGACGAAGGTCGAGGGTCGGTGTTACAATGGCTCGCATTCGGGGCGTAGCGCAGCCTGGTTAGCGCGCCTGGTTCGGGACCAGGAGGTCGGAAGTTCAAATCTTCTCGCCCCGACCATTTTGGAGAAAAGATCCCGGTTTCTGCCGGGGTCTTTTGTTTTGAGACCGGGACGGCCGGGCGCTCCAATGTATATTGACTAATTCTTACCAAATGGATATAATAAGCGACGAGGGGGTTTGCATGGACGCACGTGAACAGGAAAGGGAAGACAGGACCGTCTCACGGAACAGAAAGGCCCGGCACGAGTACTTCATACTCGAGTCGATGGAGACGGGCATCGTCCTCTCGGGAACCGAGATCAAGTCGGTACGCGCGGGGCATGTGAACCTGAAGGACGGTTTCGCCCGGGTCGAAAACGGCGAGCTTTGGCTTTACAACGTGCATATATCGCCGTACGACAAGGGCACGCACTACAACAAAGACCCTCTTCGTCCGAGGAAGCTTCTCGCCCACAAGGGGCAGATTCTGAAGCTAGGGATGAAGGTCCGCGAGAAGGGGCTGACGTTGGTTCCCCTCTCCATGTACCTCAAGGAGGGGAAACGGGCGAAGGTGGAGCTTGCGATTGCCAAGGGCAAGCAGCAGCACGATAAACGGGATTCGATCGCGGCGAGGGACGCCGAACGCGAAATCGGCAGGAGCATGAAGGAGCGCGGCAGAAGAGGGTACGACTGAAGCGCTCGGAACGACAAGGGGGCGACAGGTTTCGACGGCAGGATGGAAGGTTTGGAAGAGCGAGCCGAGGCTGGGGTAACCTCGTAAATCAGACTCCAAAAAAACAATTGCCAACAAAGATTTCGCACTGGCTGCTTAATTAAGCGACCACGCTCTTTGGGGGCTCGGTCGTCGGAACCCAAAAGGGCGTCACAAAGACGACTGGAATCGCGATAACGTCTCCCGATCGCGCTTCGAGACTTCAGGGGAGAATGGGGAAAGAGGATCCTGTCCTTGGGAGCCTCCGCCCTGAAATCAAAACAAGGACTACGCTCGTAGCGCTGCCAAATGGGCCCCTGTTGGACCGGAGTTCGATTCTCCGCGCCTCCACCATTTTTATTATTTTGTTATCATTTAATATCATGCAAAGCCAGTCCAGACCATAACTCAACGCTCTTTGCATTCATCTGTTAT
>DAIPHL010000139.1:0-5695 GCA_036771375.1 Synergistaceae bacterium
GGTCGGCGAGGCTCCCGCGCCGTGGGGGAGATGAAACGAAAGGGAGAGGACGCCTCCGCTCTGATGGAGGAGATGCGTCTTGCGGGGGAGCGGATCAAGGAGCTGGATCGGGAGCTCTCCGTTATGGAGGAGACGTTCGCCGAAAAGCTTCTTCTCATGCCCAACCGGCTGCACGAGAGCGTTCCGGTTGGCAAGGACGAAAGCGACAATGTCGAGGTCGGACGATGGGGTGAACCCAAGGCGTTTTCGTTTTCTCCCAGGCCGCATTGGGAGCTGGGGGAAGCTTTGGACATCATGGATTTCGAGCGGGGGACGAAGCTTGCGGAGAGCCGTTTCACCGTTTTGAAGGGGCCGGGAGCGAGACTCGAACGGGCTCTCATCAACTTCATGCTCGATCTGCACACGACGGAGCACGGCTACCGGGAGATCATGCCTCCGATGCTGGTCAACAGTGCCACCATGCGGGGGACGGGGCAGCTTCCGAAATTCGCCGAGGATCAGTACCGGTGTGCGACGGACGATCTGTGGCTGATCCCGACCGCGGAGGTCCCGCTGACCAATCTGCACGCCGGCGAGATCCTGAAGGAGAGCGATCTTCCGCTCCATTACGTCGCGTACACGTCCTGTTTTCGCCGGGAGGCGGGCACGTACGGGCGCGACATGAGGGGGATGCTCCGGCAGCACCAGTTCGACAAGGTCGAGCTGGTGAAGCTCTGCGTCCCGGAGAAGAGCTACGAGGAGCTGGAGCTTCTGCTCGGTGCCGCCGAGAGGGTCCTCCAGCTTCTGGCGCTTCCTTACCGGGTCGTGGTCCTCTCGACGGGAGACATCGGCAACGCCGCCGCGAAGACCTACGACATCGAAGTCTGGCTTCCGTCCCAGAACTGTTACCGCGAAATCAGCTCGTGCAGCAACTGTGAGGATTACCAGGCACGTCGGATGAACACGCGGTATCGCCGCGGGGATGGGGGAAAGACCGCTTTCGTCCACACCCTGAACGGTTCGGGAATCGCCGTGGGGCGGTGTCTCGTCGCGATCATGGAGAACTGCCAGTGCGAGGACGGTTCCATATCGATTCCCGATGCTCTGAGGCCTTACATGGGAGGTCTCGACCGCATCCAGGCCGGGTAGAGGGCATCGGGAGGATTTTTCCTTGAACGCGTTCGTCTCTTCTTTGGGTTTCGACTCGAATTCCCTGCTGATGATCGTGGTCGTGGTCCTCGTGGTGGTCTCCTGTGCGTTTATCCAGCGGGTGTTTCGCCGGGAGCTCGAGCGCGACCAGTATTATTATCTCAGGGACGTCAGCCTGATCGCGGCTTGGGCCATCTGCGGGATATGGACCGGGAGCGTGCCGATGAAGCTCATGATCACGGCCGGGGTCATCGCCGGGCTGGTCGGTTTCTGTCAGAAGGTCGTCAAGGGTTGGGACCTGCGTTTCTGTTTTCTTGCGATCGGGTTCGGGGTCGCGCTTCTGGGTCCGCGCATCACGTTCGTCGGACGTCCGGGGGGCGAATTCTACTACCTGTCGAGCTTCCCTACGATCATGGTCCTGAGCACCCTTTGGATGGGGTTTTTCCCCATTCTTTTCCAGGAGCTGGACGAGATCCCCGGAATGGGAGGGGGACTTCTGCTGGTGAGTTGGGTCCTCATGGTCGTGGTCACGGCGCTCTCCTCCAGGGGACCGTCCGACGCGTTTATGATGTCTCTCTGCGGGCTTGCCCTGATCCTCGTCTTCTGGAGCCGGCACGTCAACGTCTACAGGAGGCTCGGTGCGCCTCTTGCCGCGCTCTGGGGCGTGCTTCTCGCCGGGACGTCGATGCTCGGGGCGAGCAAGGGGGTGGCCTTTGCCACGGTCATGGTCCTGCCGCTGGGCCTTTTCGCCATACCGATCATCGAGACGTCTCTCAGCGTCCTGAGCGCGGCGTTTTCCCCCAAGCCGCTCGGGAACATGCTCTTTTACAGACGCTTTGTCAGCGGAGGGATGAGCCATCCCGGCGCTGTCTTCGCCGTCTGTTCGACCTGCGCCCTCTGTGGGGTTTCGATGGCGATTCTGCAGATGGAGCTGATGAATCTGCCGTCGCTCGTGCTGACGCTCGTGCTCGTCGGAGCGGGGTTTTACGTCGCGCTTTCCCGGTGTGGTGTTCGGGACGAGGAGGCGTTTGCCCGTCCCTCGCTCTGGGGTGTCTCCGTCGACAACTTCTCCCTCGATTATGCCCTGGGAAGGGTGGGGGGGTGGCTTTCGGCGGCGGACGGCCCGCATCTGATCGTGACGCCGGACGCCCTGGCGGCTCTGCGTAGCAGAAGCGATGAGGCGTACTGCCGCGCGATCCGTCGGGCCGATCTGGTGCTGCCCGACGGCACCGGCCTGGTCTGGGCGCTGCGCTTTCTCGGTTTCCACGTGCAGGAGCAGATCTCGGGCGTCGACTTCATGGAGCACCTCTGCCGGCAGGCGGCCTGCTACGGATGGCCGGTCTTCTTTTTCGGAGGAAGGCCGGGCGTCGCGGACGAAGCGGCCAAAAAGCTGAAAGGGCGATATCCCGAGCTCGAGGTCGCCGGGTGCCGGAACGGATACTTCAAATCCGGGGAGAGCGAGGAGATCTGCGAAGAGATCAGGGCTTCGGGGGCGCGAATCCTCTTTGTGGCGCTCGGGGTCCCCAAGCAGGAGTACTGGCTGGACGAGTTCCTGGAGAGCCTGGGCTCGGTGGTCGGGATGGGCGTGGGGGGGAGCTTCGACGTCCACGCGGGCCTTCTGAAGAGGGCTCCGCTCCGTTGGAGGAAGAGGAAGCTCGAGTGGCTTTACAGGGCCATACAGGAGCCGTCGCGATGGAGGCGTGTCGCGAGGCTCCCTCTGTTCGTGCTGTTGGTGTTTTTGAAAAAACTGCGGCTGGATACCTGGACGCCGATCGTCCGCGAATGAACTCGCGCGTTCGTTTCGGGAGGGCGTCGGCGGAAGGCGATCGCGGGAGCGATCGAAGGAGAGACAACGGAGAGGACGATGTTCGCGATGAAGATGGACAAAATGTTGAAACAGGTTCAGAAGATGCAGGCCCAGATGTCGTTGATGCAGGAGGAGCTCGCCAACGAGACGGTCGAGGCGATGAGCGGAGGGGGAATGGTCAAGGTAAAGGCGAACGGACACGGGGACGTGGTCTCCCTTTCCATCGCGAAGGACGTGGTGGACCCGGAGGACGTCGAGATGCTGGAGGATCTGGTTCTGTCGGCGGTGAGAGAGTCCATACGCATGAGCAGGGAACTCGCGGAAAGACGGATGGGAAGCGTCACCGGAGGGCTCGGCATCCCCGGGCTCTTTTGAGCCGGCGTCAGAGGACGACGGGTGAGCCTGCCGGATTCTTTCGAACAGCTGATCGACCTCTGGAGCCGCTTCCCCGGTGTGGGGGAGAAGACGGCGCGGCGCATGGTCTTTTTCATGCTGGAACAGGAGCCCGAGTGGACCCGGTCGCTTGCGCGGGCCCTCATGAACCTGCACGACCAGGTTCGAACCTGTCGTGAGTGCGGGGCGCTCAGCGAAGCGGAGCTCTGTCGCGTCTGTGCGGACGGACGGAGAAATCGCACCAGGATCTGTGTGGTGGAGACGCAGGAGGACTGCGTGGCGATGGAACGTGCGGGCGTTTACGACGGGCTCTATCACGTTCTGGGGGGGCGCTGTTCGCCACTGGAGGACAGAGAGGTTCCGGAGGAGAGCCTCCGGCGTCTCAGGGCGCGTATCGAGGCGTTCTCCGTTCGGGAGGTGATCCTCGCCCTGAATCCGCGCATCGAGGGGGACCTGACGGCCTTTGCGGTGCAGGAGGCCCTTGCCGGTTTGCCGGTCGTGCTTTCGCGGCTTTCGTACGGTCTCCCGGTCGGGGGAAGCATCGGCTATGCCGACAGGATGACGCTTCACGTCGCGTTCGAGTCGAGGCGCCGGATGGAAAGCGCGGATTGAGGGCCCCTCGCGCGTCGTCTCGGGGGACTTGGGTCGAGCTTTTTTGCCGTCGGAGGAGAGGGTCGAGGGAGAGAGGAGAAGAAAGGAGAGGGTCGTATGGCGGAGACGGGAATCAACGCCGTCATGAGGAGTATCCTTAGATTGTTGTTGACGCTGGTGTCGGGGATCGCGGGGTATCAGACGGCCCAGCTCTTGCTCGAGGCACGGTTTCTCGGGATAGACGAGCTGTTGCACCCGAATGTCTGGACGGCTTTTTGCATATTTTTCTTTGCTGCTCTCGGTTATCTGTTCACCGCCGTGGTCTGGCGGATTTTGAAATACATCGGATTTCTCTTCGAGAACATGCTGCAGAACGTGGGCGCCTCCGACGTCGCGGTCGCGGTCCTGGGGTTGATCGTGGGCCTTGTGCTCGCCAACCTGATCGCGCTGCCCTTCGTCGGGATTCCGGGGATCGGTTTCTACGTCGCCATCGCGCTCAACGTCATATGCGCATACGTGGGGATACGCGCGTTCCTCAAGAGACGGGACGACATCCGGCATCTGTTCATGGGGGTGCTCGGCCTGGGAGCCCGCTTTGCGAGAAGGGAGAAGGCGAAGGCGGAGAGGGACGGCAAGGCGCGCTCCCCCGTTCGGGGGGAGGGCGCCTTTTCCTCTTCTCCCGGATCGTCCAGGAAGGTTCTGGACACCAGCGCGCTCATCGACGGAAGGATTCTGGAGATCGCCGAGACCGGTTTTCTGGAGGGCGATCTGCTCCTCCCCCGGTTTGTCCTGACGGAGTTGCAGGGGGTTGCGGACTCGTCCGACCCGTCGCGCAGGGCGCGGGGGAGAAAGGGGCTGTCCGTCGTCTCGGAGCTTCAGAGTATGAAGCGAATGCGGGTCGAGATACAGGACGTCACGATGAAGGAGTTGAAGAGGGACAAGGTCGACGAGGCGCTGGTCGAGCTTTGCAAGCGGACCGGAGCCCGGATCGTCACCACCGACTACAACCTCAACCAGATCTCCCGCATCGAGGGGGTGGAGGTCCTCAACGTGAACGACCTCGCGAACTCCCTGAGGCCGCAGTTCCTTCCGGGTGAACAGGTGCGGATCGACATCATACGCCCCGGCAAGGAGGCCGGGCAGGGGGTGGGCTACCTGGAGGACGGGACGATGTTGGTCGTGGAGGACGGAGAGAGCGACATCGGCGAGACCTCCGACGTGACGATCACGTCGATGCTGCAGACGTCGGCCGGACGAATGGTTTTCGGCAAGCTGAAGCGATGACCGGACCGAACGGGAGCTGGGCCTTCGTCATCGTGGCGGGTGGCTCCGGGAGCCGCATCGGGGGGACGCCCAAGCAGTTTCGCACGCTCGGGACGAAGCCGATGTGGATGTGGAGCGCTTCCGTCGCGCGGGCGCTGTACGAGGCCGGGGAGATCGACGAAGCGGTCGTCGTCTTTCCGAAGGGCTTCCGGGCCCCGGAGGGGTTTTGGGGCGTCTTCGTCGAGGGGGGGGCCGTGCGGACCGAATCGGTCGTAAACGGCCTGATCGCGTCGCGGTCCTCCTTCGTCCTGGTGCATGACGCGGCGCGTCCCTTTCTCTCCCTTGCGCTCTGCCGCGCGCTGATGGCGCGGACGGAGGCGGGGTGCGGCGTCGTCCCGCTCCTTCCGTCGACGGACTCGTTGAAGCGGGTGGAGGGAAACGCCGTTTCGGTGGTTTGCCGCGAGCGCGTCTTTCGCACCCAGACGCCGCAGGCGTTCAAAAGGAACGCCGACC
>DAIPHL010000140.1:0-5623 GCA_036771375.1 Synergistaceae bacterium
GGAATCATGGACGCGCTGTTCGGACGGTGAATATAGGGGGCGCTTCTAGAAGCGCCCCCTTGGTATCTTATTCGGTACCTTAAAGCAAAATCAGTATCATAAAGCAGCATTATTCCAATATTTTCGATTCTCCGCGCCTCCACCAGAGAATAACGGGACCAGCGTCCTGTAAACAGACAAAACCCCGTCCCGACGGGGTAGGGTTGATTTCATGAACCACGAAACACACGAGAGGCACGAAAAATTGCTTTTGCGTTTGTCCTTTCGTGTGTTTCGTGCTTTAAGGAAAGAAGTTTTACATTTTTGTACCCCTTCACCCCAGTTGCGACCCGTATAACAAACGCCATGCGCGTTTGCCCCCTGGTGGATGTGCGGCCCCGTATCGGGAGCCGCGCATCCGTATCGCAGGGTGCCTTGTCCTGAGTGTCGACGGCCTAACGCCTACCGTCGCCGCCGGACGGTGGAGGAACAATTACGCGATCGACCGGTTTCTTCCATGTTTAATGCTAAAATGATTATACGAAGAAGAGGGGGTCCGTTTCCATGGTGGAGAGGACGAACGTGTTTCGGTGAGGAGGGGGGAAACGTCATGTCCGAATTCAAGGTGGTGGGCAAGTCCATTCCGAGACTCGACGGACCGGAGAAGGTCGCAGGGAGAGCGATGTTTCTCGCGGATTGCGTCATACCGGGAGCGTGGGTGGGAGGAACGCTTCGCTCGGAGGTCCCTTACGGCCGGTTGAAGTCCGTGACGAAGTCGCCCGGTTTCGACTGGTCGAAGGTCGTCGTCGTGACGGCGCAGGATCTTCCGGCCAGGAACTTCGTGCATATCGTGAGGGACGAATACCCGGTACTGGCGGAAAAGACCGTGAACTACGTCACGCAGCCGATCGCACTCGTCGCCGCGCCCGATAAGCGGACGCTGCGGGAGGCGCTCACGCACATGACGGTCGACGTGGAACCGATGGAACCGGTGAAGACCATAGAGGAGTCCCTGGCGGGCAAGACCGTAATCTGGGGAACCGACAACGTGGTCGACGAATACCGCGTCCACTCCGGCGATCTCGACGAGGGGTTCGCGAAGGCGGATTTCATCGTGGAGGGTACCTATTCGACCGGTTTGCAGGAGCAGATGTACCTGGAGACGCAGGGGATGGCCGCGATACCGGGGGACGACGGCTGCATGGAGCTCATCGGCTCCGTGCAGTGTCCGTATTATGTCCTGGGTGCGGTGGCGACCGTGCTGGGAATCGATCGCTCCAAGGTCCGGGTAAGGCAGACCGAGACGGGGGGCGGTTTCGGGGGCAAGGAGGATTACCCGTCCATCCTGGGGGCTCATGCGGCCCTGCTCGCGTCGAAGGCCGGCAGACCCGTTGTGATGATCTACGACAGGACGGAGGACCTGCACGTGTCTCCGAAGCGGCATCCATCGATCGTTCGGCACAGGACCGGCGTGAGCAAAGAGGGGAAGCTGACGGCGGTCGAGATCGACCTCCTGATGGACGCCGGCGCCTACACGACCCTGACGATGGTCGTCCTGCAGCGCTCGGTCCTCCATGCCCTCGGAGCGTACCACTGTTCCAACGTCGATGTAAGGGGCAGGGCCATGGCGACGAACACCCCTCCCACGGGCGCCTTTCGTGGGTTCGGCGCGCCGCAGTCCCTGTTCGCCATAGAGCGGCAGATGGATCGGATCGCCCGGGAGCTCGGGATGAATCCGCTCGACCTGCGGCTCGCGAACACGCTGAGAAACGGGATGGCGTTTCCGTTCAAGCAGGTCCTCGATACGGGTGTGAGCGGACACGACGTCCTCGTGCGCGTCGCGGAGCTCTCGGATTATCGGGCAAAGAGGGAGCGCTACGCGAAGGAATCGGCGGACGCTGCCGAGCGCGGCGAGCGCTATCGACGCGGCATCGGAATATCCGTGGCTCTCCATGGGGGAGGCTTCACGGGCAGAGGCGAGGACGTCATGGGGACCACCACACGGGTGGCATACAAAGACGGTCGCTTTTTGGTATATACCAGCAGCGTGGATATGGGGCAGGGCTCCGTCACCGTACTCCCGCAGATTGCGGCCGAGTGCCTCGGGGTTCCCATCGACCTGGTGAGGCATCCTCTTCCCGATACCTGGACGTGCCCGGACAGCGGTCCGACCGTCGCTTCGCGGAGCACGATGTTCATCGGAAACGTGGTGAAAAAGACCTGTCTTGCCATCGTTGAAAGGCTCCGTGTTTTCATCGGGGAGCGGGAGGCCTCGGGGACGACCTTCACCGGAGACCGTTTCCAGACCGCTTCCGGCGGCTCCTTCACGACGGCGGAGGCGGCGGATCTCTATGTGAGGGAAAGAGGCGCGCTCGAGGAGACCTGCACGTTCGAGGCACCGAAGACGGCGAATCCATGGGATCCCGAGAAGTTCGAGGGGGACGCCTACAAGGGATACGCCTGGATCGCACAGGCGATCGAGGTCGAGGTGGACATGGACACCTACGAGGTGACCCCGACCCTCGGGACCGTCGTCGCGGAGGTAGGGCGCGCCATCAACCCTCAACTGGCCTCCGGCCAGGTGGAGGGGGGCGTTTTGCAGGGGTGTGGGTGGAGCCACATCGAGTCGCTCGAAATAGACGACAAGGGGAGATACAACGCCGGGCACATGAGCGAGTATCTCGTCCCGACGACCCTCGATGCCCCGAAGTGGAACGTCGAGATGATGGAGGTCCCCTGCGACGTCGGTCCCTTCGGGGCGAAGGGACTCGGCGAGCTGCCCGCCAACGGCGGTGCGCCGGCATTTCTCGCCGCGGTGGAGAACGCGACGGGTGTGTTTGCGGACAGCATCCCCCTTACCGGAGAGAAGCTGTGGATGGCGCTGGAGAAGCTGGAATCCGAAGGAGACGAAAAGAGGGGAGGGGAGAGCGTTGAAGATCGAGATGACGATCAATGGCGCGTCAAAAGCGCTTGACGTTCCCCCGATGAAAAGGATGCTGGACGTCCTTCGGGAAGACCTCGGGCTGGTCGGCGCCAAGGAGGGGTGCGGCGAGGGAGAGTGTGGCGCCTGTGCCGTCCTGATGGACGAAAAACTCGTCGACTCGTGCCTCGTGCCGGCCATGCAGATGGCCGGAAGCGATATCCTCACCATCGAGGGACTGGGGTCCCCCGATGACCTGGACGATCTTCAGAACGCCTTCCTGGACGAGGGAGCGGTGCACTGCGGTTTTTGTACGCCCGGGATGATCATGGCCGCGTACGCGCTTTTGTCGCACGATCCCCACCCGAGCGAGGAGGAGATTCGCGTCGCCCTCGCCGGAAACATATGCCGATGCACCGGATACGAGAAGATCTGCCGCGCCGTCGCGGCGGCGGCCGAGCGCGGCTACGGCGAACGGATCAAGTCCCGGGCGGTCCGGCACGGCGACCGGAAGAGGCCCGTCTTTTCCGGGGAGGAGCGGGAACGATTCTTCTCCCCCTCGTCTCTTGCCGAGGCGTTCGACGTCCTGCAGACCTCCGGCGACGGAGAAGTGACGGTCCTTGCGGGAGGCACCGACATCGGCCCCGACATGAAGGGGGGGCGGCTCGTTCCGGCGAAGGTGATGGACGTCTTCTCCGTCCCCGAGTTGAAGGGCATCGAGATCGTCGAAAGAGGAGGTTCTTCGTATATACGCGTCGGAGCCTGCTCGACGAATACGGATATAACGGGAAGCCCCGTCACGCGAAAACATCTGCCCGCGCTCGTGACCGCCTCGCTGCGCAGCGGAGCGCTTGCCATGCAGAACCGGGCGACCATTGGGGGCAACCTCTGCACCGCGTCGGGCGCCGGAGACCTGCCGGTGGTGTTGCTCGCGTTGGGGGCGAAGGCCGTGGCCGCGAGCGACTCGGGTGAACGAGAGCTCGATCTGGAGGAGTTCATCGTCGGATACCGCAAAAACTCGCTGCGACGGGGCGAGCTGCTCGAGGAAATCCGCATACCGGTGCCAAAAGACGGCTCCCGTCAGGTCTTTTACAAAAGGGGCTCCCGGAAGGCCCTGACCCTCTCCCGTGCGTCGCTTGCGTTTTACGCGTACTGCGAGGAGGACCGGATCGTGGAGTTCGCAGCGGCGGCGGGGAGCATGTCTCCCGTTCCGATCCGGTTGAAAAACCTCAACGCCGCGATTCCGGGAGCCCGCCTCTGTCCCCGGCTTCCGGACGAGGCGGCCCGCATCGCCTACGACGACGTGAACCCGCGCAAGACGCCGCTGTATCGAAAGACCATGATCGTGAACCTGACGCACAGGTTTTTCTCGGAGCTCGTCTCATGCAGAGCGTGAAGGAGCTTCTCGCCGCGTCGAGGGGGGAGCGTCCCTGCGATCTTCTGATACGCGGAGGCCGTGTCGCGAACGTCCTCTCCATGGAGTACGAGTCCGCGGACATCGCGGTGCACGACGGCGTGATCGTCGGCGTGGGTGGAGGATACGAGGGCAGAGAGACGGTCGACGCCTCCGGCTGCGTCCTCATGCCGGGAATGATCGACGGGCATCTGCACATCGAGAGCACCATGCTCACGCCGGCGATGTTCGCGTCCATGGTCCTTCCGCTCGGGACCACCACGATCATGCCCGATCCCCACGAGATCGCGAACACGTGCGGCCTTCCCGGACTCGAGTTCATGTGGCGCGACTCCCTGGGGACGCCGCTCGACGTCTTCTTCGGGGCGCCGTCCTGTGTCCCGGCGTCGGGTTACGAAACCCCCTTCCGGGAGATGGATGCGCAGGGGGTGGCGGACTGTTACGACAGGGGATGGTGTACCCACCTCGGTGAGATGATGAACGTTCCGGGGGTCGTGAGCGGGGATCCGGAGGTCTGGGGCAAGATCGCGGTCTCCCGGGACAGGGTCAGGACCGCACATCTTCCAAGTGTGACCGGTCGCGACCTCTGCTCGTATCTTCTGTCCGGGTGTGACGGCGACCACGAGAGCAATTTCGTCGGCGAGGCGATGGAGAAACTTCGTCGGGGTGCGTGGGTGATGATGCGCGAGGGCGCGACCGAGAACAACCTGGAGGAGTTGGCGACGATCGTCGTGCGGGACGAGGCGCGCTTCGCCCGTTGCATGGCGGTGAGCGACGACCTGACCGTGGGGCATGTCCTGCGCAACGGCCATATGGACCACAAACTTCGCATACTGATTCGAAAAGGGGTTCGTCCTCTCGTCGCCGCGGCGCTGGTGACCATAAACCCGGCGCAGTACTTCCGGATGTGGGACAGGGGTGCCATTGCGCCGGGAAAGATCGCGGACATCGTCATGGTGGAGTCGCTGGAGGCATGTCGGGCGAAAAAGGTGTGGAAGAGAGGCCGGCTCGTCGCAGAGGAAGGACGCGCGCTCTTCGACGTTCCCGCCGTCGCTTCGTCGGCGCTCCCGGGCGGGACTCCTTTCTCCGCCACGGTCACGGAGGATGCTTTCCGGGTGCCGGCTCGTCCCGGGAGAAGGATCCGGATCATTCGGCTCTTGCCGGGCAAGGTGTTGACGGAACAGACGATCGAGGAACCGACGGAGCGGGACGGTGCCGTCGTCTCCGACCCGGCCCGGGACGTTCTCAAGATGGTCGTCGTGGAAAAGAACAGAGGGAACGGGGAGATCGCCGTGGGCTTCGCGCCGACC